>JAMDCX010000114.1 GCA_023489375.1 Planctomycetota bacterium | reverse complement strand
CACTCAGCCAGACCACTGCTGAGGTGGTCGAACGGCTGGCCGGACATTTAAGCCATCGGCTGGTCAGATTGCAGTCGGCCGTGGAACCGACGGTTTTGTCTGCAGCAAATTAAACCGGATATGGTTTTATAAAGGCCATGAATTGAAAGGATTAGTTGAATATGGCTAACAGTAAGTATATGACAGTGGATGGCAACGAGGCCGCAGCCAATGTGTCATTCCGCACCAGCGAGACCGCGGTGATTTACCCCATTACACCGGCCAGTCCGATGGGCGAGTTTTTTGACGACTGGGCGTCCCGCGGTCAAAAAAACATCTGGGGCGGTGTACCCCGGATAGTGGAGATGCAAAGCGAAGGCGGCGCCATCGGCGCCGTGCACGGAGCCTTGCAGGCCGGATCCATCTGCACGACCTCGACGGCTTCACAAGGTCTGCTGTTGATGATCCCGAACATGTACAAAATCGCCGGCGAATTAACCAGTTTTGTCATGCATGTCGCGGCGCGAGCGCTGGCCACCCATGCACTGTCAATTTTTGGGGATCATTCGGATGTCATGGCCTGCCGACAGACCGGTTTTGCCATGCTGGCATCCATGAATGTTCAAGAGGCCCATGATCAGGCCCTTATCGCCCAGGCGGCCAGCCTGCGCGGCCGAGTGCCTTTTGTTCATTTTTTTGACGGGTTCCGCACATCCCATGAACTCAACCGCATCAGCGTGTTAAGTGATAACGTGCTGCGGGAGATGATCCGGCAGGAATGGGTCGATGCCCATCGGCAGCGAGCTTTAACCCCCGATGCGCCCGTATTGCGCGGTACGGCACAAAACCCGGATACTTTTTTTCAGGCGCGTGAAGCCGCCAATCGCTTTTATGACGCAATACCGGCAATCGTCGCCGAGGAAATGGCCCGGTTTTCCGCGCTGACGGGACGGATTTATAAACCCTATGAGTATATCGGATCATCCGATGCGGACCGCGTGATCGTCATCATGGGTTCCGGCGCGGAAACCACTATTGAAACCGTGCGGCATCTGGCGACGGCGGGACAAAAAATCGGTTGTCTGGTGGTACGGTTATTCCGGCCCTTTGCCACGGACATGTTCATCAACGCCATGCCGGTGACGGTGCGTAAAATCGCCGTCCTGGATCGCACCAAGGAACCCGGTTCCGTCGGGGAACCGCTGTATCAGGATGTAGTAACCGCATTGGCGCAGGCCATGATGGCGGGGGCTTTGCCGACCGGTGAAATGCCCATGGTTATTGGCGGCCGTTACGGATTATCCAGCAAGGAATTCACCCCGGCCATGGTGAAGGCGGTATTTGATGAATTGGCCAAAGACCAGCCCAAGCCCCGTTTCACGGTGGGCATTGTAGATGACGTCACGCATCTATCATTACCGGTTGACAGCACGTTTGATATTGAATCCGAATCCGTAGTCCGGGCAATGTTTTATGGACTGGGAGCGGACGGCACCGTGGGGGCCAACAAAAATTCGATCAAGATCATCGGAGATCAGACCGAACTGTTTGCCCAGGGATATTTTGTATACGACTCCAAGAAGTCCGGAGCCATGACGGTATCGCATCTGCGTTTTGGAAAAGATCCGATTAAAGCCCCGTATCTGATTCGAAAAGCGAATTTTATTGCCTGTCATCAGTTTGAATTTCTGGAACGGCTGGACATTCTGGAATCTGCCGCCCCGGGCGCTGTTTTTCTCATCAACGCGCCCTTGGCCAAAGAGCATGTCTGGGATCATCTGCCCCTGGAAATTCAACAGGTCATTATCGACAGGCAGATTCGACTTTTTGCCATTGATGCAGATACTGTCGCCAAAAATACCGGTATGGGGCGGCGTATCAATACGATCATGCAGACCGCATTTTTTGCCATTTCAGGTGTATTGCCACGTGAGGCGGCGATTGCGGCTATAAAAAAGGCGATTAAAAAGAGTTATGAGAAACGCGGCGAGGAAGTAGTTCGCCGCAATTACGATGCCGTTGATCAAACTCTGTCCAACCTGCATGAAATACCCATTCCAGCCGTCGCGACATCCACCATTCATCAAACTGGATTTGAAGTGGAAGGGATGCCCGATTTTACCAGGCGTGTGCAGGCCGTCATGATGGCGGGGAAGGGCGATCTTCTGCCGGTCAGTGCCTTTCCCGTAGACGGCACTTGGCCTACCGGTACGACCAAGTGGGAAAAACGCAATATTGCACTGGAAATTCCACAATGGGAACCAACCATTTGTATCCAATGTAATAAATGCTCCT
Organism: Planctomycetota bacterium; assembly: GCA_023489375.1. Classification (GTDB taxonomy): domain Bacteria; phylum Planctomycetota; class Phycisphaerae; order WQYP01; family WQYP01; genus JAMDCX01. The sequence goes on along the minus strand of JAMDCX010000114.1, from coordinate 8,106 downwards.
TTGTCTGCCCACACGCCGCCATCAGACCCAAGATTTATGACGCTAAGGAATTGGAACATGCTCCGGAGAGTTTTAAGAGTGTAGCCTACAAAGCTCCCGATTTCAGAGGTTCCACTTATACGCTTCAGGTGGCGGTGGAGGATTGCACCGGCTGCGGTCTATGTGTGCAGGTATGCCCGGCCAAGGATAAGACCAATCCGAAACGCAAGGCCATCAATATGGTGCCGCAAATGCCGCTGCGGGAACAAGAAAGAAAGAATTATGATTTCTTCCTGAAACTGCCGGAATTGGATCCTGCACGGATCCAACGACTGGATGTTAAAACCAGCCAGTTTTTACTGCCACTTTTTGAATACAGCGGGGCCTGCGCCGGCTGCGGGGAAACGCCTTATGTCAAACTCCTGACGCAGTTATTTGGGGATCGGCTTATTATTGCCAATGCCACCGGCTGTTCGTCGATCTATGGCGGCAACCTGCCCACAACCCCCTATACGACCAATCGTGCCGGTCGCGGCCCGGCCTGGAATAATTCGTTATTTGAGGATAATGCGGAATTCGGACTGGGAATTCGTCTGGGCCTTGAACAACATGCCCGTAATGCCCGCCAACTGTTAACAGAGTTAACCGGTAGTATCGGTGATACCCTGGTTACCGGCCTGCTGGAGGCGGATCAATGCAGCGACGCCTTGATTGCGGAACAACGCAACCGTGTTATCGCGCTGCGTAAAGTTTTAGCTTCCGTTAAAAAACCCGAAGCCGCCATACTGGCTAACATGGCCGATTATCTGGTGCGCAAGAGTGTCTGGATACTGGGTGGTGATGGCTGGGCCTATGACATCGGCTATGGCGGTTTGGACCATGTACTAAGCATGTTATTTGATATAAATGTTCTGGTACTGGATACGGAAGTGTACTCCAATACCGGTGGCCAGGCTTCCAAGAGCACGCCCATCGGCGCCGTGGCCCGATTTGCGGCTTCCGGTAAACCCACCCAGAAAAAAGACCTCGGTCTTATGGCGATGAGTTATCGTCATGCTTATGTGGGCAGCGTCGCCTTCGGTGCTAACGATAACCATACCGTGCGGGTATTCAGTGAAGCCGGCAGTTATTCCGGACCATCCCTGATTATCGCGTACAGTCATTGTATCGCGCACGGTTATGATCTGAAGTTCGGCTTAAATCAGCAAAAATTGGCGGTCGACAGCGGGTTGTGGCCGTTGTATCGCTACGATCCGCGGTTGATTGTCCAGGGCAAACCGCCATTACAGATAGACAGCCCGACGCCGCGTGCCAATGTACGCGATTATCTGCGCAATGAAACACGGTTTTCCATGATTGAAAAAATTGATCCGGAAAGATTCCGGGTTCTTTCCGATGCCGCGGTCCGCAATACTACGGAACGTCTGGCACTGTATACCGAACTGGCCAGCATTTCTTTTCCAGAGGTAAAACCGCCCGTTGAAACGGGTCCGGTACCCTCGGAAGTTAAAGGAGAGTAATTATATGGATATGTCTACAAACTACATGGGATTTGACCTGCCCCACCCGCTTGTTCCAGGGGCCTCTCCCATGGCCGGTGATCTTGATACCGTCCGCCGCCTGGAAGACGCCGGCGCGCCTATGATCATTATGCACTCTATTTTTGAGGAGCAGCTGGTCAAGGAGGAGTCCTATGTCGATTGGACTTTAATGCAGGGACAGGATAGTTCCAGCGAAGCCTCCAGCTATCTTGTAACACCTTATGAATTCCGCCTGGGTCCGGACGCCTATCTGAAACAATTGCAAAAGATCAAGGCGGCAGTGCGCATACCGGTCATCGCCTCGCTTAACGGACATACGCCGGGTGGCTGGATATCTTATGCCAAACTCCTGGCGCAAGCCGGAGCCGATGGCATTGAACTGAATCTCTATGATCTGGCGTTGGCCCCCAACCGTGAATCCAGCGACATTGAAAAAGAATCCCTGACCGTGATCCAGGCGGTGCGTAAGGCGGTATCCATACCCCTGGCCGTTAAACTTTCCTCCTTTTACACAGCTCCGGTGCATTTTGTTGCCCAGGCCGTCAAAGCCGGCGCCGGAAATGTAGTTATCTTTAACCGTTTTTACCAGGCTGATATTGACATTGAAAATCTCACGGTAAAACGTGAACTCAAACTTTCGACCTCGGATGAATTGCTGCCGCGTCTGCGCTGGACAGCGGCCATCAGTGGACAGGTGGACTGCCGGCTGGCTATTACCGGGGGCGTCCAAAATGCCGATGATGTCATTAAATGTATCATGGTCGGAGCCGACGCGGTGCAGATTGTTTCCGCCCTGCTGGAACACGGTCCGAAACATCTCGCCGTGCTGCGTGCGGCCATGGAGCAATGGATGCAGGACCATGAGTATGTTTCCGTTAAGCAAATGAAGGGCAGTATGAGTCTCGCCCGATCACCAGATCCGGAATTATTTGAACGCGGCAACTACATTCGGATACTACAGGGATGGAACAAACCCGTATCGAGGACCGATGCACATTGGAGTTGAATCATGCACGAAGTATCGATTGCCCAGTCTCTTATTGAGTTGATCCGGCGTTATGTACCTGCGCACTGCCGATTACTGCGGGCTACCGTGCGTATCGGGCCTATGCACGCCCTAGAACCCGAAGCCATGCGGTTGGCCTGGACCATAGCGACTACGGAAGTCGGCTGGGCCGGAGCCAAACTGGACATTGAATCGCCGCCCTGGCGCTTACGCTGCGCGGCCTGCGGCCGCTGCTGGGCGCCGGGCCGAGTAGATGAAGCGTGTACCTGCGGATGTACAAACGTTGAGATCATGGGCGGCGATGAATTTCAACTTGATTCCATTGAAGTCGATACACCGGTTGTACCTGACCGCCAGAAACGCGTAACTTCGAATCGTACTCGATTACACAATACAGAAACTGGAGCCCGCCATGAGCACCAAAGTTCCAATTGTTGAAAACGTTCTGAAAATCAATGATGAAATGGCGTTACAAAATCATCAGTTATTTCAAAACGCCGGCGTTTTTGTCGTGGACCTCATCGGCGCTCCCGGCGCGGGAAAAACAGCGCTGCTGGAATTGACACTGCGGCGGTTGTGGAATACTGTGAACATCGGCGTTATTGTGGGAGATCCCGCGACTTGCCGCGATGGCGATCGTCTGGCCAGACACTCCGATCATATTGTTCAAGTTAACACCGGCAGCGGGTGCCATCTGGATGCCAATCAGGTGCGGCACGCCATGGACAAACTCGCGCTTAAAGACCTCGATATTCTGATTATTGAAAACGTCGGCAATCTGATCTGCCCGGTTTCTTTTAATCTGGGCCAACATTGTAAAATCGGCATGTTCAGCGTCAGTGAAGGTGATGATAAGGCCGCCAAACATCCCAATCTGGTTATATCGGCGGATCTTCTGATTCTTAATAAAATAGATCTTCTTCCCTACATTCCATTTGACCTTGAGCATTTCCGGCAGGATGTTCGCCATCTCAACCGCACCGCGCCATTGCTGGAGGTATCCGTCGCCAAAGATCAGGCTGCCGAGTGGATCGACTGGCTGACCACCAAGGTTCAACAAAGCAATAATACATAATCGGCGTTAATCCGGAATTTCACCGATAACATTGATTTAATTTATTTTTCGATTATGGCTTAAATCAAGTTACAGCTTTTGGGCATTGGATAAGGGGTAACCGTTCACAGGCTACAAAACATCAAAAATTAAAAATCAAAGATATAATGTATAGTCTGTGCTTGATAGCCATAAAAACGATAAAAACAGGTCTCGTAAGTAAAAAATGGCGTTTAATTCCTAATTTTGCCACTTTGGCAAGTGAACGGTTACGAAATATTTACTGGCCATGCGATGATTTAGATGGATTGTAGCATAGATAACAATTATTTAAATTCCTTTGCTCTAACAGATTTCACTTTAACGGTGGAGAGTGCATATTGGTAGATGACTAAAGGAGCATCTACCTGCGAAAAATTGGCACTAACCTTGAATCTTTCCCTTCCATTAACGCTAATATCCAACAAGTGTGGTAATACCAGTAAGCCAATAGTGACCCATTTATGGATTGGAATAAGACCAGCACCAGATTTATTCATGCTTCCAGTTGGGCCGTGATCTATACGAAGGTCTGACGGATCTTCCTCCCAATTGAAGATGATGCGCGTTGCGTACATAATCCGAATATTTGTGGAGTTTGTCTCCGCTTTGATAACAAATCGAACTGGTGGTCTAAATTTTTGCCTCGTGGCAATACGATCTCCCTGCACGAGGACAATAGCACCTCTGTCTCTCCCGCCGATTGTTCCGACCATCGTATTGAGTAACTCTTTGCCCGCCACATTGTGATTTTGCTTATTCGGCGGCTTAAATCCAATATATCGCACCGCACACCATGCACCGGGGCGACCGCGCCAGGCCGAAACCGGATCCACCCGAAGTTGAATCATCGCACCGTGATAATCTTTTGCTTCCGCCAGACGAATCGCGTATAGATGATACTGGCCATCATTGTGAATTGGGAATGTCAGACTGCTTCCAGTTGAAAAACCCGCGGCATGAAAGCTGCGCCAAAATATCCTGCCGTATCCATGAGTATTGATATATTTGGCCTTAATATACAGCACTGGATTCTGTGACGCCCGCCAAAATGTCAGCGGCCCGATCATCTCCGGAGCGCCTTGCGAAAGTGCAATCTTGAGCCGGCCCTTAATGGGCCAGCCGGTATCATAAGCATTAATATAATACCAATGCCTGCGGCTGTGATTAAAATTCCACACCGGCGAAAGCATACGATGCGCATGGGTATAAACATATTGGCGAATCGTCTGAACCGAACCGACAATGAGAACATAGTGGTAGGCGAAGCGAATATTGTGATCGATGATTTCCACTTGTCTTGGAGACATATAACCAGTTGCAAAACTATGCGAAGTTCCTTCTCCGGGGTGGCCAAAGAATGCGGCGGCAAAGCTGTAGCTACTGGGTTCCCAAATACCCAGCCCCCAGCTGGACTTATCCACCAATGCTGCCCAGTTTTCCGTCATCATGGAATGATCAGCCCATAATACAGGCAGGCCACTGGGAGTGGTGCGCAACGCTTGGGCAATCCGATTCGCCGGGTCGATACAGGTTACCGGGGCGCCTGTGAACGGCTTATCGCCACAATATGTAAACAACCGGTAAAATTGACTGCTGGTGTATAAAGCTGGCATTTCCTGCCGTACCGCTGGGTATTGGGTGGGATTGTTCCGGAATGTCCTCTGCACACAGGAAACATCCACAGCATTCCTCGCCAGCGTAAGCCATGTCTCAAATGTGCAACGTGATGGCACATTATTCAGTGGCCATTGCATGGGAATACAACGTATCACTAAACTGCGTTTTCCATGATGGAAATAAATTATCCGGGACGCATGGCCAAACGTATCGCCGGCCTGCACCGGATTCCAGCCTAAAGTTTGCCAAGTTGGGGAGATTTGTTTCCCCGGCGGAAGGTAAGGAACCGGTCCTGAATAATCCGACATCTGAACTTCCCGTCCCCGGTCATAATCATTGATCAGGTTGGTCTGGCTGCCGGATTTGGACAGCCAGGTAATGGCTCCGCCCATCTGCAAATTCACGCCAACGCGTATCACTCCGTTATCGAGATAGCTCATGGTCGGTAGTTTTTCTGGAACCGCAGCGCCGGCCATGACGCTGGAAACCAAAAGCCCCAATGCCGATACACAGAAATTACGTCGGGACCAAATCATCATTGTATTTATCCTTTCCGGTTACAAACAAACCCGGCCATCGTTCCCGGCTTTTTCATTTGACGAATAGTCACCGGTGCAGATGACCTTTTCTTTTTTTTTCTTATTCTTCAGAGTATTTTTCATATTCCGAATACCATTGTTGGTCACCTCGCAGTTTAAACCAGTACACTCTCAGTACTCTTCGTAAGGAAGTGACTATGCCATTCAATAAGTCACTACTGATAATACCATTGATGATAAATATTTTCATTTTGGATTTCACTAGTGGATTCAGTCTCCACGTGGCCATTACCGGAATAAAAGCCGCCCCGGCCCGGTAATTCCACAGTGTGGGTATATCCATGAATCTGTTTGACATCATCATTATTTCCGCTTTTCTATCGCACCACTCCACTGCTCACATTAATATGCAAAGTGGTCTCTGGCTTTAAGTGTAACCAACTGGATGCAGTTCCACTTATTAAGCCATTGCCATGATATTGTGCTGGTACCAATAACCGATAATATCCCGATCGTACATTGTAGAAACTAATATGACCATTTATGTCTGTTTTACCTGCAGCTATTGTTAACAATGTGCCGTGTAAACGAGTCTCCAAAATAATATTAACCTGTGATACTCCAACGCGTCCACTGTTATGTTGATCTGGCAATCCTGTTTGTAGAGGGTTCAATGTATAGCAATAACCAATAATTTCCGATGGCTTTTGTACTCCAGTATTCTTCACCATATCTTGTTTAGCATTCAGAGGAATTATCTTATGAACATCGGTGTGTAACGCAGTTTTCAGAGTATTTACCTTATTGGTAAGCGTCATCAGCTCATTTACAACCATCATGTTCTTTTTATGTAGATTTGCCACTTGTGCCAACAATTTGTTGTTGTCATCTTGTATAGTTTTAATTTGATGAGTTTTTCTAGATAGGGTAGCATGTAATGCCGCAATAGATTTTTCGGCTAGCTGCTCTTTCTTGGATAACGCGAATAATTTATTTTGATACTGAAGTATTTCGTGCTGCTGGGTTATTAGTAGCTGGTTATGGGTAGGTAATTTAAGGATCGCAATCACTGCCGCAATAATAATCAGGACTAGAAATGATGCTAGAATGATAAATATGCGTTCCCAAGGGGTAATTGGGATTTTTGTTGGATATGGCGTTGCTGATTCTGATGTTGTGGTTATTCGGATACGATTAAGCTGTTCATTACATTCCGAACAAACGATATTTTCGTGGAATACGCAAGGCATTTCCAAGTTACCAATAGAACGCCCACAATTGGCACATGTTTCAGTCACAATTAATACTCCCTTTGCGGATTCAGGCTCCGCTGGGCCATTGCCGGAATAATTGTCTGCTATGACTCGATATGCGTAAGGATGTACTATGTAAGATATTTTCCAGAAATTGTCGTTAGAAATATTTCCATGTTTTTTTTATTATTCCATTTTCCTAACCATCCCCGGCATTTCGGCCAGCCAGCATAACGATACGTACATTTAAGAATAAGTTTACCTCCGTCCCGAAGAAATGCAAATCAGTTTCCCATCAAAAAGTTTTTAGCCTAACATTTCAGCATTCCTTATGATCCGTCCAATAATGGCTAATATCATGGTGGCGTGGTGCCGATTGCATTGCGACGAAGGAAGGAAATGCTGGCAATCAAAAGCAACGCTGCGCCGATTGCTATACTTATGAAACCGATTTTTCTGAACCATAGTAAACCTCCATATTTGCCTAACATGTGAAAATGGTAGGCTTCACCCACACAATTTATTTGTGGCGGAACAATTTTATCGATCTCACTGCAGTGCCATCCCCCCCCCACACTCCATACTTTCTCCAGAATTTTACACAATCAATCTTGGTGAGAGGAACAGAACCTGGCAGATAGAAAGTGACTCCATTGCCGATCACCACATTATCTTTGATTGGTGCACGAAGAACCTTGCCGCCGGACCATACTTCAACCCAGAGATCAGGGCTTGGAATCATGCTATTTACAGCACCAACGGATTTTCCAGCGATACCATGCCCAAAACGAATCCTAAATGCATCTACCAGAAGTGGGGGGTAAAATAATAGTACAATCAGAAGACCTAAAAGAAAAAAATATCAATCCAACAAATCCGTATTTTGGAAAATCAACGTGGTTAATCCTTGCGAACTCCAGAAATCTGTAACCGTTCACGGGCCAAAAAACGCCAAAAATCAAAGAAATAATATGGAGTCTGGACTTTATAAGATGTAAGAATCACGAAAAACAGGGAGCGCGAGGTAAAAAGTGGCGTTTTTTTCATAATTTCGCCACTTTTGTCCGTGAACGGT
>JAMDCX010000065.1 GCA_023489375.1 Planctomycetota bacterium | reverse complement strand
AAAGCTATATAGAAGTGGACTTGCCCATCAAGCGGATTTCCGCATACGCGCGGCGGCGGATTGCGATAATTGCACTAACGGACTGGCATGTGTTACAATTCCATATTACTCCAATGTGGCTAACTAGCAGTGATTAGGCCAATAATCGGAACCAAATTATGATTAAAAGAATTAAAGTTAAAGGTTATAAGTCGCTGGTTGACCTGGAAGTTCAACTTCAGCCGCTCTCGGTGCTCTTCGGGCCTAATGCAGCCGGAAAAAGTAACTTTCTTGATTTGCTGCAGTTGCTCTCCCGCCTTGCCACCAGCCGTACCCTAAAGGAAGCATTCGCCCCACCTTACCGGGGATTGCCATTGGAATCGTTCACATTCGGTCCGGACGGCCTGGCCGGGTTGATGAAGCAAGATTCCATTTCATTTAGTATCGAGGCTGATATTGAATTATCGCCGGCGACCATTGAAGTCGTGAACCGACAGATTCGTGACCGAAAAAAAACTAAAGAGTCGGACGAACAGTCAGACGGTGGCGGGCCGCCGGCAGTGCGCGAAAAAAATCTCCGGTACAAAATTGAAATTGAGATCGTTCCCAATTCTGGAATTTTGCGTGTTGCCGATGAATTTCTCGCGCCGTTAACCGCCAAAGGGGAAATCAATAACAAGCGCCGGGCATTCCTTGAAAGGGTTGGCGAGCGGCTGCATTTACGCATGGAAGGTCAGGCCCACCCAACCTATTTCGAACGGTATCTCGACCACAGTATGCTATCTTCGCCCTTATATCCGCCACATTATCCACATCTCGTTGCAATGCGGCAGGAATTGGAAAGTTGTTTTTTCTTCTATTTTGAGCCGCGCGAGCGCATGCGTGCGGTGAATCCAGTGAAGGAAGTTCGTCATATCGGCCTGATGGGAGAGGAACTGGCACCATTTCTTAATACACTGCGTGTAATGGACGAAAAACAATTCAAGAATGTCGAAAAGTCCCTGCATCTGATTATCCCTTCGGTTAATGGCATTGATGTAGCTGGCAATGCGCTGGGCGAAGTCGAACTGCGCCTGTATGAGGGCGATATTCCGGTGCCCGCCCGTGTGCTATCAGAGGGGACTTTACGTGTGCTTGGTTTATTGGCTCTAGGAGGAGTGAAGGATCCACCCGCGGTGATCGGCTTTGAGGAACCGGAAAATGGGATTCATCCACGTCGCATTCAACTTATAGCCGAATTACTCCGCAACCGTACCATAGCGGGTAAAACACAATTGATCGTAACCACGCACTCGCCAATCTTAGCAGATTTGATTCCCAGGGAATCGCTTTTTGTCTGCCGAAAAGCATCTGGTCGCACCACCATTGAACCACTATCTACTGTCGGACCAATCTTCCAAGATAATGACATTGACACAGCGCTGGATGCGGAGGAAACGGCTTCTCCGATCTCTGAACGGATTCTCCGGGGAGATTTTGATGCCTGAGATTGTTCTTTTCGCCGAAGACTACGCCCATGAGCAGATCGTCGGATCAATGCTGCGCCGCCTTGCGCTCACCACGGGCGTGACAATCAACCTTAAGTGCCTCAACGACACGGGCGGACACGGCCATGTGATACAAGGCTTAAAATTGTATATCCGCGATATCAAGCAGTTCCAGTCTCCGAGGCCCGAATTGATTGTTATAGCTATTGACGCTAATTGCCACGGGTACAACGGGCGAAAAAAGGAAATTGAGGGGATTTCCGGACAACTTGAGGTTCCTGTAGCCTATGCCATACCCAATCCACATGTTGAGCGGTGGCTGCTCATCGACCCGGCGGCATTCAAATCTGTACTGGGTGTCGGCTGCGCAGCACCCAAACAGAAATGTCAGCGAGATCTCTACAAGTCCTTATTGCGTGATGCCGTTGAAAGGGCTGGCGTTACGCCATCGTTGGGTGGAATTGAATACGCTGCGGACATTGTTGCAAAGATGGATTTATTAAGCACGCCGCAATCAGATGACTCATTGGAAAAATTTCTCGCTCCGGTGCGGCAAAAGTTTCGCCAATGGGCCCAGGAGCAAGCCCTATGACCGCCTCCTATCCTCAAGGCTTTATTGAGGTGGACTTGCCCATCAAGCGGATTTCCGCATACGCGCGGCGGGAAAAATCGATCCGCCATGGACATATTTGCACATTGCATAACTGGTGGGCGCGGCGACCATTGGCTGCATGCCGGGCGGTGATCTGTGCTTCGCTTTGGCCTGATCCCGCGGACCCGCTTTGCCCGCCGACATTCCGCCGGGCCGCCGGTGGCGCACGATTACCGAAACAACCGCATAAATTCGGATCATGGGTTATAATGACAACATGATTACACGGCAGACGTTACAGCAAAATCGTGCGGCGATCCTCGCCATTGCAACGCGATATGGCGCGCACGATATCCGTATCTTCGGGTCCGTGGCCCGTGGTGATGCCACCACCGATTCCGACCTTGATCTTATCGTCCGCTTCGACCCAGAGCGTTCACTTTTCGACCATGGCGGACTGCTTATGGAACTGCAGGATCTATTGGGAGTCAAGGTTGACATTATCAGTGAACGCGGCATGCGCGAACGCTTTCGCCGCCATGTTATGAAGGAGACGGTTGCCCTATGAGGCCGGATCGACTCCTACTTCAGGATATCCTGGAAGCAATTGATGAGGTGATGGAAACAACTCCGCGCGACAGAGCGGGGTTTGATGCCGACAAGCTCGTGCGTTCGCACATCATCCGTAACATTCAGATTATCGGTGAGGGAGTATGGCGGTTGTCAAAAGAGACCAAGGAGCGGCACCCCGAGGTGCCTTAGAAAATCATTGCGGCCATGCGCCATGCAATTGTTCACGACTATTTCGAGGTCGATTTCAATGAAGTATACAACACGGCCCGGCGTGACGTGCCTCCCCTCCGGCCTCTGATTGCCGCCATTCTCAATGCTCTGCCGCCCGATCCTGACGGGGACGCAATATGACCACCCCCTATCCCCAACGCCTTTTCGAAGTGGACTTGCCCATCAAGCGGATTTCCGCATACGCGCGGCGGGAAAAATCGATTCGCCATGGACATATTTCCACATTACATATCTGGTGGGCGCGACGACCGCTGGCTGCATGCCGGGCGGTGATCTGTGCTTCGCTTTGGCCTGATCCCGCGGACCCGCTTTGCCCGCCGACATTCCGCCGGGCGGCGGCGGATGCGATGATCGCATTTGCCAGGGGCGTCATGGCAGATTCCAAGGCCACCGCGACTTGTGATCCCGAATCCTGGAAACCGTTCACGGAACCCATGGAAGCAATGAAGGTGTGAGCCGTCCGACGGAGTGACTGCTGACGGTCTGATGCAGGAATTCAAAGACACTTCGTTGTTGTTGACTGCAGGTGGCGATGGTACTCCAGATGCGTTCGCACCATTGTTGCCATCGCACACTGCGTGTTCCCTGCGTCACGTGGCGATCCAGCACGACAAAACGTATCGCTTGCTCGGTGAGATTATTCGTTGGCTCCAGCCCCGGTATGTTAATAAAGCGAAAATAGGACTCCGTATTCTGACGGAAACGTTCCGCCATGTTCTGGGCCGGTTTATGTTCCGGGGCCTCCAGTCCCGCCTCTACCAGATCATCATGAGCCTGCTGCAAGACTTTCTGGAACATCCCTTGTCAATAATTACGATTTTTTAACTCGGCCGTACTGTCTATCCTGAAATTGCCGCCGGGCGATCAGCAGGTGATGATAACTTTGGGCAAAACGGTGTGCTTCATCGCGTGCGAATTGCAGCAATTTCAGAGCGGCGCTGGTACGTGGTAATTTTAATGGCTCCGGACGCCACGATCTATAAATATCTTCTTCACGTTTGGCCAGGCTGATAATCACAGACGGCTTGATTTCCATTGTTGCCAGTGCCGCCTGCGCCGCATGTAGCTGTCCCAGCCCGCCATCAATGAGTATCACATCAGGATATAATTCACGGCCCAGGCCGGCATCACGATACCGCCGGGACACCACTTCCTGAATGCAGCGAAAATCATCAATACCGGTAACCGTTTTTATGCGAAAACGCTTATAGCCATTCTTAAAAGGTTTGCCATCCATAAAACACACCAGCGCTCCCACCGTAGCCTCACCTTGAAAATGGGCAATATCAATGGCTTCCATCGAACGTACCGGTTCATCAAGTTCCAGCACTTCCTGGAGTTGCCGCACTCCGGCCTGATGGTCCTGAAAAAATAATTCCGGCTGCAGGATTTTGGCTCCCTTTCCGCGCTGCGACAATGCCCGCAGCGCTTTGATTTGATCACGCAGTTGCGCCGCTTTTTCATATTCCAGCCGCACCGAGGCCGCTTCCATTTCCGCGGTCATTTCTTTAATTGCCTGACCCCGGCTGGAATCCAGAAACTTTTTAAAGCGCTCCATATCGTCCAGATATTGTTCACGGCTGATCCTGTCGGCGCAGGGCGCGGTACATTGTTTTATGGCGTACAACAGACAGGGACGGAAAAATCTACGTCGGTCATCGTCTGCATGTATCTCCAGATGACAGGTACGGAATTTAAATGCCCTCTGCATATAAATAACCGCCTGCTTGAGCGCATAGCCGCTGGTAAATGGACCATACAACCTGGTTCCTCCGGCCTGCGGCTTCCTTGTGACATAAACGCCGGGAAAATCATCCCGGGTGGTGATTTCCAGATAAGGATAACTTTTGTCATCGGTCATCCGGGCGTTAAAACGCGGATGCAGGTCTTTAATGAGCCGGTTTTCAATAAGCAAGGCTTCAACTTCTGAATCGCAGGCCAATATGTCAAAATCCGCCACATAATCCAGCAGTCGCTGTTTCACCGGGCCTAAATCTGTGGAGGCCAGAAAATAACTGCTCACGCGGTCGCGTAGCGAACGGGATTTGCCTACATAAATAACCACATCCCGGGTATCTTTAAGCAGGTAAACTCCGGGTATGGCTTCCAGAGCGCGGGCTTTGGCATGCAGACGCTCTAAACGCACCGCCGCCGGCTCGGTCGGCAGAGGCAAAGTTACCTCGCCGGTGGGAACCTCTTGCACCATCTGTTCTTCAAAGTCCGCTACCGGCGGGGGCGTGGGAGTCTCATTGGTTTGGGAAAATGGTAACATACACGGATATTATAGGGATGTTACAGTGTAACGTGTGATAAAAGGATCAAGATTATGAATTCAAAGCCATCGTCCGGGTTCGCGGATAAGATTGTATATAAGGGTACGCGGGTCGATCTGGCCTTGCGCACCGTCACCACAACGACTGGGAAAAGCCTGGTGCGGGAAGTGGTCCTGCATCCGGGTGCGGTGATTATTCTGCCGATACTCCAGGATGGCAGAATTGTCATGATCCGCAATCTCCGGCATACCGTTGGCCATTGGCTCTGGGAATTGCCTGCCGGAACCCTTGAACCACCGGAACCGCCGGAACTCTGCGCGCGTCGGGAGCTGATCGAAGAAACCGGCTTTCAGGCCGGTGAAATGAAATCGTTGGGCTGGTTTTATACCTCCCCGGGAATACTGACGGAAAAAATGTATGCCTTTATCGCCACCGGGTTAACCCCCGGTCCGCAGGCCCTCGAAGAAAATGAAACCATCACCGTGGAACCTCTTCCTGTAAATACCATTCGTGCCATGATTGACTCCAATGAGATACTGGACGGAAAAACTATTGCCGTTCTGTTAAAATATATCCTGAGAAGTAACGTCGGCGTTTGAAGACCGCAGCGCGTTGATCGGTGAAGGTGTGCAATATATATGAGTTGGCGAGATCGCGATTACAATCGTGGATATGGCGGTGGCTGGGGCGGCGGCGGCAGTATTCTGGCGCTGTTCAGTTGGGCTTTGCCGCTGGGAACTTTTTTCGGTATTCGCATCCAAGCCAGTTTCTGGCTGTTATTGCTGATCGCATTTGAATTGCTTTATGTGCTGCATACCGGCGCTTTGGTATTGGCGCTGCTGGCCATTGTCGGAATACTCTTGGCGCTTTTCATACATGAATTGGGCCATCGCTTTGCGGCACAATGGGTCGGTGGACGACATGATGATTTCCTGATGTGGCCCTGCGGCAATATGATCCCGCCGGCACATCCACCGGCGGCGTGGCCGATGTTTGCCGCACAAAGCGGAGGAATTTTTGCCAACGTCATCACCGCCATGTCTATCGGCACTATCGTTAATATTATCTGGCATATCCAGCCGGCTTATATGGCGGCGATTCTGGGACAATTGCAACCTGATCCTGTGGCCATGTCACTGCCTGCGTTGGCGGCGGCGCTGTACATGTTCTGTATGGCCAATATCTTTCTGATTGCCATCAATCTGCTCCCCTTTTATTGGTTTGATGGGGCCTATCTGCTGCAAGCCATTCTCTGGCCCATCAGCGGTGCGTATAAATCGGTTGATTTCACCTGCCTTACCGGCTTGGTGGTGGCGGCAGGGTTGTTTATGCTTTCCGCCTACGGCATGAGTTTTATGGGAATGTTGATGTGCGGTCTGCTGTTTTATGATTCGTGGCAACGTCGCCAGGCACTGCGGGCCGATGGCCCCGGTGTCATTGACCAGCTTATTTCCTCCAGCGCCAATATCAGTGATTTACCCGCTCACAAGCGCAGGCGGTTGTTACAGCGCTGGCTGCATTGGATCAGTCGCCGTGAACACCGGTCCCGCCAGGAGCAGCAGATAGTCGATAAGATACTTGAAAAAGTCAGTGAGAAAGGCATGCACAGCCTGACACGAAAGGAAAGGCGTATTCTGCATCGCGCCACACAACGCCAACGTGAAGCGGATTTAATTTCGCAGCGGTGAATTGTGTACGGTGATAATGTGTCGTGTTCATTTTTCAGTTTATATCACAATGCCTTAAAGGCTGAAAATGGTCTTGTCTTATTTACAAAGGACAGTTACTGATTAAGTTATGTGCGATCAATCGTCATATTTTGATGTTGTTGTTGTCGGCGGTGGTCACGCTGGGGCGGAAGCCGCGTGGGCCGCATCGCGCCTGCTCGGTGATCGCGGCACCGTAGCTATGATTACCATGGACCCCGCGGCAATCGGACGCATGAGCTGCAACCCCGCTATAGGCGGATTGGCCAAAGGGCAGATGGTGCGGGAAATTGATGCCCTGGGCGGCTTGATGGCGCACGCCATTGACGCCACGGGTATTCAATTTCGTCTGCTCAACGCTTCCAAAGGCCCGGCTGTGCAATCACCACGGGCTCAGGCGGATAAATATCGCTACGCCCGGATCGTGCAACATTTATTAATGGAAAATTGTCCTAACCTGGCCATTATCGCGGACATAGCGGAGGATATTCTTGTTGATCCGGCGCGACATGGCGACGGTCCGGTGTATAGCGTTCGCGGACTGGTTTTGAAATCTGGACGGCAGCTTACGTGCCGCTGTGCGGTTCTTACTACCGGTACATTTTTGCGTGGATTGATGCACACCGGGGAAAAGAAGACTCAAGGCGGTCGTGTGGGTGAACAAGCTGCCGTTGGCTTATCCGGCGCCTTGATTAAACTGGGCTTTGAACTCCAACGGCTTAAAACCGGCACGCCGCCGCGTGTCGCCAGGGAATCCATTAACTTCTCCAACCTGGAGCCGCAGTATGGCGATAACCCACCCCGGCCATTCAGCGATTTGTCCACGACGGAAGATTCGCCCCTGGGGGTACAATTTCCCAGTCTTACCCAGGTGCCGTGCCATATCACGTATACCAATCCGACAGTGCATGAATTCATCCGCGCTAATCTACATCGCGCGCCAATGTACAGCGGACAGATACAAAGTCGCGGCCCGCGCTATTGCCCCAGCATTGAAGATAAAGTGGTTCGCTTTGCCGATAAATCACAGCATCAGATATTTCTGGAACCCGAAAGCCTGGATACCAACGAAATATATTGCAATGGCATAGCTACGTCATTGCCTGTGGATGTGCAGGAGCAGGTTGTACACCATATCGCCGGCCTGGAAAAGGCGGTAATTCTACGATATGGCTATGCGATAGAATATGATTTTGCGCCTCCATACCAGGTCGGATACTCGCTGGAAACCCACCGCGTTACAGGCCTGTTTTTTGCCGGTCAGCTGAATGGTACCAGCGGCTATGAAGAAGCGGCCGGACAGGGCCTGATTGCGGGTATTAACGCCGCCATGAAAATCCGTGGCGACACATCTTTCACTCTGCGACGTGATCAAGCCTATATCGGGGTCATGATTGACGATCTGATTACCAAAGTACCCACGGAACCCTATCGCATGTTCACCAGCCGCGCCGAATACCGTCTTACCTTACGCAGCGACAACACGGACCAGCGACTGACCCCATTGGCGGCCCAGATAGGCCTGGCGGAACCAGGGCGTATCCGTCGGCTTGAAAATAAACTTGCTGCGATGCAGCGTTTGCAATATGAGCTGCAGACATTGCGCATACCCGGCGGTGGCACGGCTATGGATTTGCTGCGCCGACCGGACCTGGAACTTTCGGCTCTGTCCACCATGCTTGGTGAGGATGGTCCACGTTTTACCAACCTTCTGGCGGATATTTCTACGCGTGCCTATATTGAACAAATTCAAATTGAAGCGCGGTATGCGGGATATATTCTCCGTGAAAAACATGCTGCCGAGCGTATGGTCGAACTGGAAGATAAATTGCTTCCAGCGGGCCTTAACTTCAAGGGCATCACCGAATTGCGCACCGAAGCGCGACAGGCGCTGGAAAAATTCCGTCCCCGTACCATCGGGCAGGCCTCACGTCTCGAAGGCATCACTCCCGCGGACCTGATGGTTCTGACACTGCATCTCGGCAGCCGTAGACAAAATCCTAAAGCAGTCGACAATAAGATTACGGCTGATGATTCTGGATAACCAGGAATTGACAATAGTTTATCCGGCCGGTGCTGGAAGTTTGCATGTGTAAATAGATGAGTGGGGGGGGCATTGGCCAAATCAGGTTTTATTCTGTGCCGGCTGCGGTACTGAAGCATCGGTTGTGGTAATGAACAAATTCTTCAAAATATTGTCCCCGCTTAACTCTTCGCCGCTGATAGCCATCGCCAGCAATTCGCCGCCGAGGATATCAGGAGCGATAATTAAATCTGGACCTACGCGTCGGACCCGTTGCAGATTTTTACTGTCTTTTACCGCGGCTACAGTTCGGGCTTTGCCGCCGAGTTCTTTAGCCGCCATGACAATAAAAGCATTTTCGCTGTCATCCGCCCGCAGCGCCAGAATCGCCAGAGCCTTATCTCCGCCGGCTTTACGCAAAGTTTCAATATCTGAAGCATCACCCACCACCAGATCATCGGGCGCCATCCACGGATTTTCCGGCTGGTTTGATAAAATCACCGTGGCCGCCAGATGCCGGGTTTTCAGTTCGCGGTAGGTGTTATGCGCTAAGGCGTTATCGCCAATAACAATGTAATGATCCTGTCTCATACGTTTTTTTTCTCCTGCCAGTAAACGTTGCATCCGTCCATTGACCAGCGGCACAATAACCGCGGAAATAGATGTTGCAAAAACCGTTATACCTAAAATAATCATTGAAATAACAAAGAAACGGGCATCGCTGGTTTTGGGCACAATGTCACCGTAACCCACCGTGGACAACGTCACAACAGAAAAATATAACGCGCCGACTAAATTGGTGATCGGCGGTGAAAAGCCCTGCCCCAGAACAAAGGAGCCGAACACTGAATATCCCAACAGCAACAGTACGCTGATCAAGCTGAACATGGTTCCGGCAGCCAGACTGGATTTGGAAAAATAGCGGTAAAAGATAATCAAGGCAACGAGCACCACGCCGTTAAGGGCCGTCAGCGCCCCCCAGCGCAACTCCGCCTGATGCAGCATCAGGGATAAAGTGGCTGCGGAAATAATCAATGCAATGACCCATGCCAGACGCGAGCGAAACGCTAATCCGAATGACATCGCCAGCAGCACAGCGCCAGCCGCCGCCTCCGGCAATCCGCCCAGTCCGCGCATGGCCGCAATCTGTCCGATGTGTAAAACCGGTTTCATCCGTAACATCGCGGGGAATGCCGGCGCCACCCGCGAGATACCATCAAACAGACTCAATAAACCTAATAAAGCCGCCGCTACTGCAACCGGCAGATGTGGAAACCAGTGATCCATTCGCAGCTTTCGGCGCAGTTTCTGCCACCATCGCCCCAGGCGTTGCCGCAGGGGAAAATGTAAAACCGGATATTTATGCGGCATCAGATGTTCCTTAAGGCTCCACAACGATCACATATAATATCATTATAATCGGGCTTGCCATGCTTCACACCTCGGTTTTGAACGGTGAGGTAGACGGCAGAAAATTATAACTAGCGTGACTTTACAAGTTAAGAGGGTGCTTATGTAACGTTGTAACGGTGTGACGTGCGTTTTGGGGCCAGGGGCGTGGGTTTCGCGAGGCATGGAGAATCCTGGATTACGGCGGAATTGTATGAC
>JAMDCX010000076.1:6811-10520 GCA_023489375.1 Planctomycetota bacterium | reverse complement strand
AGGGTGCCGTGGCGGAATAACGAATAATGATGAATCAACAATGAACAATTATCTTTGTGTTTTTTGAATCTTTGTGGTGAATATTAATGGCCAGAAAACCATTACGACTCCTGTACTTTTAAGTGTAGCACAACGCAACAACTCATTAAGGCCGTCAGGCCATCTCATTACTCATTGCGGCGCTACCGCATAGCGGGCGATGTTGGTGGCCAGGCTGTGAATGGTTACATAAAATGTCATGCAAATAGTGTGAAATATTTAAGGAAAGAGAAGAGATATGGTCAATCCCAGACTTCCGGATTTACTGGATTAGCGGGCCGGCGGCCTTGTACCATGGCGATGAGATTTTCTGCCGCCATCACCGCCATTCGTTCGCGCGTCGCTTCTGTGCCGCTACCGATATGCGGCAACAACACCACATTTTTTAATTCCATCAGACCGGGCGTTATGTTGGGTTCATTCTCAAACACATCCAATCCGGCGGCACGAAGGCGTTTTTCCTTCAGCGCCTGCAACAAGGCCTGCTCATCAATCAGCGGCCCGCGCGCCGTGTTGATTAAAATAGCGTTTGGTTTCATCAACCGCAGTTGTTCCGCGGTGATAAAATGCCGCGTTTCCGCCGTCAGCGGCGCATGGAGGGAAACAAAATCCGCTTGCCGCAGCAACTCCTCCGGTGTAGCAAATACCGCGCTGGTTGAACGCTCCAAGGCCGGCTTGCGATTCCGCGCGGTGTACAAAATCCGCATACGAAACCCCGCCGCCATTTCCGCCACCCGCGTGCCAATCCGCCCGGCCCCCACTATTCCCAGCGTCTGCCCGCAGATATTTGTGCCCAGAAATTGCAACGGCGCCCAACCCGTCCATTGCCCGGTGCGCAAAAACCCATCCGCTTCCACCACACGCCGGGCAGTGGAAAGTATCAGCGCGAAAGCTATTTCCGCGGTGGCGTCGGTAAGTACATCGGGGGTATTGGTAACCCCGATGTTATGTTCTGTACATGCGGATATATCAATATTGTTAAATCCCACCGCGTAATTGGCGATGCCGCGCAATTTCGGACAGGCCTGAATCATGTCTGCATCTATCAAATCGGTCAGCATGGTCAGCCAGCCGTCAGCATTTTTCCCTAGTGCCAGGAGTTCGGAGGCTTGGAGATTACGATCCTGCGCCGGGAGTATAATTTCCCCCGCAGATTGTAAACAATCCAACCCGGCCTGAGGAATTCTTCGCGTTACCAGAAACTTACAGGTCATCGTCATATCTCCAATCAATTCTAAAGCATACAACACAGTGTCGAGCGCGGCCACAATGGGCACAAAATTCGCACGGCATAGCCGTTACGTTTATGGCATGCCGTGCCGGTGAACAATGTATTATTCCTCACAGCGTGCAATCTACATTATGATGGCCACAATGTTACATGTCTGCAGGCATGGATATTGACCATAGTTGCTGATGTTTTGCGTCTGATTGTATGATGAATACCGGTAGATTATACCGCGTGAATTGCGGACTGTTGGCCGGGCATGGATTACCTCGCGATGAATCTGGAGTTATGTGTTTTGGCCAGCGGCTCAGGTGGGAATGCCGCACTGGTGCGGTGTGGTGATGCAGCGTTGCTTATTGATGCCGGGATCGGGCCGGTAACGGCGGACAGACGGATGATCGGAACCGGATTGGATGTCACTACTATCCGGGCGATATGTCTGACCCATCTCGACGGGGATCATATCCATCCCGCGTGGTTCCGAGTGATGTTGCGGCACCAGATTCGTCTTTTTGTACCCGCCAATTATATCCAATTATTGCGCCGTCTGGCCCGGCTTGAAGATGTGCTCAAACCGGTCATGGCCCTGACGGTGACATTTACCCAAGACGTGTTTTATCCCTTGCCAGCCGTATCCTGCACCGCCCTTCGGCTGCCGCATGACAAAAAAGGAAGTTTCGGATTATTGCTGCAAAGTGATAATACCCGCATTGGTTATGCCACGGACTTCGGCCGCGCGACACCCGAACTTGTGGAGTTATTTGCCGGAGCGGATATTCTCGCGGTCGAAAGTAATTATGATCCGGAAATGCAGTTGCGCAGTAATCGGCCGCCGCGCTTAAAAAAACGGATCATGAACGGGGCAGGGCATTTATCCAATGCCCAGGCCCTGGAGCTTATCGGGCGGATTCTGGACCGGACCGTGGAAAAGTATGGTCCAGATCATCAGCCACACCATCTGGTGCTGTTGCATCGCAGCCAAAAGTGCAATTGCCAGATAAAATTGCATGCGGCCTTTGCGGCTGACGAACGCATTGCTCCGAAGCTTACTTTAGCACATCAGCACCAGAGAACAGAATGGCTTGGAGCGCCGGATCGCAAGGCGCTGCCGGGGGAACAATTGTGTATGTTCAATTCGTTATCTCTTCAATAACCGGTAACCGTTCACGGGGCCATAACTGTGAATAATAAACAATGAATAATGAGTAGTATTTGGCATTTAGCATTTAGGAGAAGAGACGAGGAAAATGCGAGCCGGTGGGTTTATCCCACCGGAATAATTTAGCCAGCGGCATAGTGCCACCGCGGAATAACAGATAATGATCAATGAGTAATGAATAATGAGTTAAATGCAGCGGTTATCTGTTAAGCAGGCCAGCCTGCTGGCCGTGGATTTTACAGGTCTAACCGGAGAATTCACCACAACGACACGACGATACAAATGAACAACATTGGTGCTATAACCTGTCCCCTCTAACCTGTTCCCTATTGCGGTTTATAAGGGTTAACATGGTCGCGGACGGCGGGCGAGACGCCCGCGATCCCAGGAATGGGCCTAAATAACTTCCCGATTGGCATTACCATTGAATACTCCACCTCCGGCCAAGCCGGTGGCGATTTGACGGACAGTGCTCCGGAATCTGCGCACCAGCCGGCGTAATGACTATTTGGATGGCATGATGCGTTAAGTTTCTTACTTAATTCAGTACCACCGAAGAGTGGCTCTGCGCTGTAAAAGTGCGAACCGGCGGCTTGACCGGATGGTCTGGATTCGGGCGTACAAAGCTGCACCAGAAACCGGGAATTTTGTACAGGCTCGCTACCATCTCACTGGAACCAATATATCGGGGCAAAATTAAATCCAGTGCCGTTCCCAAGGTATCAGAAACAATTTCCTTACTGGTGTGGTCCGTCATCAGAACCAGCCGCAGATGTTCCAAAAGCGAATTGGCGCGCACCGCCCGCACCAATTCCTGCCAGGACATATCCGGCATGGTATCGCTGAAAAGTAACGCATCCGCAGCCATTTTCCGGGCATGTTGCGTCCCGGAGTCAAGGTATTCCAGGGCCGCTTTACCTGTGGGTAAGCCAATGAGTTTGTTATAAATCCGAGATTCAGTAAAGGCCTCCGCCAGGGACATCAAACGTCCAACATCATCTTCCACAATTAAAAAACTCATGATTTCAAAAGGCTTGTCTGTCACGCCATTGGTCCTTTTAATATACCTTAGGGGCCGCGCAAAAACAACTTCGCACTTTCCGGCAGGTTCTTTTGGCCGCGGGCTTCGTTGTTCGCTGCTTACAGACCCGCGGGCGGGGTAGGCGCGTCGCTCACGCCTCGCCGGCGGCCATAACTCCCGCGCCGTAAAATATGAATTTATTTTTGCGCGGCTTCTTAGCAATAATCATGTTCCATTGTGTTCATTGAATCTTTCCCGTCTG
>JAMDCX010000076.1:0-6801 GCA_023489375.1 Planctomycetota bacterium | reverse complement strand
CAGTAAAGGCCTCCGCCAGGGACATCAAACGTCCAACATCATCTTCCACAATTAAAAAACTCATGATTTCAAAAGGCTTGTCTGTCACGCCATTGGTCCTTTTAATATACCTTAGCAATAATCATGTTCCATTGTGTTCATTGAATCTTTCCCATCTGTTAAATGGCCTGGATTTCCGTTTATCGCAAGTAGTTCCCTGACTACGTCGATGGCAACCGCCAATTTATCGGCATAAGTTTTCCACTTGCTTCAAAAATTAATGCCGCTTAATTTACGCTTATGAGGAAAACACCTGAATTGCGAATTATTGTGCTTGGTTCCGGTACGTCGGCTGGTGTACCGATGATCGGGTGTCACTGTCCGGTGTGTTCCAGTACCGATGCGCGCGACCGACGCACACGATCCAGCATTCTGGTGTCTTATGGCGGCAAATCGGTCCTGGTGGACACCGCCCCGGAACTGCGGCTTCAAGCCATTGCCAATAAAGTGGATTTAATTCATGCGGTCGTCTTTACGCATGGTCACGCCGATCATATCTTCGGTCTGGATGATGTTCGCCGCTACAATACACTTTTGGGCGCACCCCTGCCGATTTATGCAGCGGCGGCAACCATGCAGACACTGCAGCGTGTGTTTCCCTATGCTTTTGCCGCACCAGATGAAGTCGGCGTATACCGCCCGGAATTGGAACCACGAATCATAGACGGTCCGGTGGATATATTGGGCGTAACCTGGCAACCCATCGCGTTGCCGCATGGGCGCACCGTGGTATCAGGCTTCCGCATAGGCGACTTTGCTTATTGTACAGATTGCGCCGCTATTCCCGCAATTTCCCGCGCCATGCTCCGCAATCTAGATACCCTGATCATTGACGCCTTGCGCCCGCGTCCTCATCCAACGCATCTTTCATTCACAGAGGCGCTGGACATTATCGCCGATCTGCAACCACGGCGTGCCTATTTCACACATTTGTCACATGATGTATTGCATAAACTCATTGAAGCGGATTTGCCACCGCATGTTCGCGTCGCCTACGACGGCCTCACGCTGGACATACCTTCCCGGTAATCTTTTACGCTGGCGTGTTGGCCGCATCCGAAACCACGGCCTGAGGTGACCACCGCATATCTGAAATTTGAAATTTGAGAAAAGATAACCAGCCGTCGCAAGGCGTTGCGATGTTGCAAGGTACAAACAGTGTCCCATCGCGTATCCGAGATTTGAAATTAGAAATTGGAAATTGGAGATAATTACAGTCCCTGCTTCGCATGGCTATCCCAAATGCCCTGACTGCTGCATATCCACTATCCATTTAGGTGTTTCTTGAATATATTCCTCAAGCTGTTGCTGCCGGCGTTGATAATACCACGCCAGATATCCCTGCCAAAATATGCCGAATACTCCCACGGAACCATACGCGGCATACATGATTAACTTGACCATCGGCATAATCTGATGCGCGGCCACGCCCAGATTATCCAGTGCCTTGCCGGTAACGACAACATCCTTATCCCAACCCAACGCGATAGTCAACATCCACCATGCACTGATAACCACAAACATGGCCCCCAGTAATAATTGATTGCGGCTGAGGATAGGGAAAATATGCGGGTCAAGCCGCCGGATACGCTGCTCCCCGATATGTTCCACCACACCGCCGACAATCATCCATAACCCCATAATTAAGGCGGAGATACTTATACCACCATAAACCGCGAACATGGCCGTCAACACACCCATGATGACTAATCCGACATATTCACGGTGCGCTATCTGGGCCGCGCGTAAAATTTGCGCGGCGTTCATTCGCGCTGCGCCAATTTGCGATAATTGTTCCTGCGATAGCGGGTTAGCATCGGTCTTAGCATCGGCAGTTGTTTTCATCGTCGCATCCAGTGGCTCCACGGCTTCATTTTACGCACCCGGCACTACTTTTATCATCATATCCCACGACTGACCGGATGAAAATCGCCAGTAGTGCTCTGTCATACATATAAATTAGCTTTGATTGGCCCATAAACACCATCCATCCATCTGTCCGTCATCATTGTCCGTAATGTATCCGTTGAATCTTTTGATCGGCCGTCAATATGTTCATAGCCTCCATCACCTTAGCCTCGCATAACGCATCCAATTCCAACTGGCGTTGGGTTGTTAAGCGGGTAGAGCCGGTATCCAGATCCGCGTAATATCCAGGATGAACCATTACTTCTCCGGTACCGGTGGGTAATTGATTCAACAGGTTCAGCCAGAAATCGGCGGAGAATTTACCCGTAACGGCCAATCCAAAAAACCAGTCCGTTGTGCGTAATTCCGTGCCGGCAATGCATCGTTTGAATCTTCGGGCCAGAAAACGCAGTGCCCGGTATCCCGCGGATAATCCAGGCGCAGACCGGATAGATATTTCATCGGCGCAACGGATGTAAGGAATTTGATACTGTCCCGCCAATTCCTTCACCACTTGTGCCAGTACCGGCCAATGATGAATATGTTTGTGTGAATCAAGATGCGTGGGATGCAGATTATGCCGCAAGGCATATTCAATTTGAGCCGCCCATTCCGCTTTAGCCTCATCGCGGGCTTTGCGATGCAGACTTAGACGTTGCAACAGGGAACAGACTTGGCGGGGAAATTGACCATCCGCGCTGACCAGGTATTTCATCCGCCCGCAGCGCGGTATACCCTGTGTCAGGCATAAATGAATTCCTAACCCCAACGCAGGATAGCCTGGCACAAGGTCCATGGCGCGGTCACAATCGGGCATGGTAGTCATCAGTGTGGTACTCGTAAGAATACCCGCGCTATGCGCATAGAGAATGCCGTCAGTTACACTGCGGGAAAACCCGAAATCATCCGCGTTGATAATCAGCCTTTTGATCACCATTCCAATATGCGGTGAAATTCATCATCTGGCAACTGGACGATAGATTCGCACCGCCAGAAATTTCACCCCCCACTGTTGGGCGCCCCAGAAGGTTGGAGACAGTACATCCAGACGGTAGCCGCGAATAGCTCCACCACGGTCCAACACCGGCACCGGACGGTCATAGTCATAACCGGGCACACGCACCATGCAATGGAATGGAATCAATCGCGTATCCGCCGCCACAAGATGTCCGCCGTTCGTCCACACGCTTTCTCCGGACGCGGTGGTTGTACCGGGATAAGGCAGACAGCATTTGCGATCCGGAGCGTAACTGGTCACCCGCAAATCAAGAGTTTTCCAATATATATACCGTCTGCCATGATACCAGTAGGAATCCACTGGCCTGGAGACGCGGCGATGCACATATCGCGGTCGGATAAGCCGATGCGGCAAGATTTTGGCCGGAGCTGGAGCTTGTGGCCGCATGGAAATTTGTGCCATGACCGGCTGGGCGGAACTTGGTGCGGATTGAAATGCGGTTTTGTAACTGGAATCCGCAATGTTGGACGGATTGCTAATCGCCATAGCTCCAGGCGGCGGCGCGATCGCCCAAAGATGCGGCATACGGCTGAACCGCCATGCCAGGGCCAGAATAAGCAACGTCGCGAGCATGATAAGCATCAGTACCGCTAGTTCCCAATTTTCGCTTTTCGTCAATGGTCGTGAATGACGCATGATTGTTTCTCCAGAATAAACGGTTTCTATGCATCCTTGCGGGATAACGACTCAAGAAGTTATCCCCGGTTTAACCTGTAATATTGTTAAACACTCAGGTGCGCCCGCCATCCTGACGAAACGCTACAATCTCCTTTAAGGGGCCCCTAATCTTTCCACCGCCATTGGTCCTAATACACAAGCGTACCCAAACATGGCGGCAACACTATTTCCAACAACTACTACCGTAACCTCGCAAGGCCTACGGAAAAAACACCCGGATAAAACTTGGCTATTATACGCCTTAACTTGTCAGTTACCGCATAAGGAGCCATGACATATCAAGACAGCTTCTTAATGTGTCCACCCTATACGGTCTTGCCAACCGACATATATATTTTAGCCTATTACCATAGCAATACCAAGTAACATCTTACAAATTTAGATTATCAGACGACAAACCGGGATAATGCCAGCCAATAATCTATTATTGCGTAATATATTTTCATAAATACATATTATTATCTGGGTGTGGCCAGAAATTGTGACCTGTCTCCATAACATCCATTGGCAATGCTTTACCAACGGCTCTTTGGAGGACAACGGCGGGCGAGACGCCCGCGATCCCAGGATACTTTTGGCTTTTGCCAAAAACATAAGGCCGCACCCTTATTATCTCCATGGAGCAGATTTTTCTTGAATTATTTAATTCCATAATATAAAATGTTGCAGATGAGAAATAAACGTATCATTGCAACTAATTGGTTCGTTGTGCGTTTGACTTCTCAGAGCTTGCTGGATTTCGGCTGATGGCCGAGAATTGCTGCGGATGCAATGCTATAATAGTCCATGAGGCTTGGAACAAGGTGGATGCTGAAAAAAAGGAGTGTTGATTATGTTCACCCTGACACTTAGAAAAAATTCAAATCGCATCATCAAGGCGGCAAAAATTTTGGCAGTGGTAGCTGCGGGAGCATTAACGCTTGGCACTGCCAATCAAGCCCAGGCACGTGTGGGCATCAGTTTTGGCATAGGTATTGGTGTGCCATTTTGCCCGCGACCGGTTTTCTGCCCGCCACCGGTATATTGTCCACCGCCAGTTGTTTATGTGCCTCCGCCGGTAGTGTACGCTCCGCCGCCGCCAGTTTATACACCGCCTCCAGTTGTATATACCCAGGCACCCAACCTGGCAGCGGTTCAAACCCCCAATTTGGCAGCGGTTCAAGCCCCTAATTTGGCAGCTGTACAGGCTCCGGTTATGAACCCCGCACCGCCCGTATATTACACACCGGCTTATGTTCCGCCGCCGGTGGTTTATAGCCCACCGCCGGTTTATTATGCTCCCCCCGCATATTATTATCCGCCGGCGTATTCTTATGGCCCATCATTTTATTTCACCACGGGAGGCTTCCACCCATGGGGCTTCTATCATCCATGGGGATTTTACCATCCATATTGCGGCGGATTTCATGTGGGCGTGTTCTACCATCATGGATGGGGACGCCACTGGCGGTAACGGTCCGATGTTGAATTCATACCTTGCAAGTCAGGTTCGAGGCTTAACTTTCTCGAACCTTTTTTGGTAACCGTTCACAGCCTGGCCACCAACATCGCCCGCAGTTAGCCAAATTGTGAACCACTATTGAACCGCAAAAAAGCCAAGAACGCAAAGTATGTTGTTCATTAATATTTACCACGGAGGAAGCGGAGGAACGTAGAGGTTTAGCACTGTGGTCAGGAATTCTCCGATGATCTCCATTACCTCTATTGTTTATACCGTTATGAATCATTGATATTAGCCATAGAGGGGATTGGTTACAGGTCTGGCGTTGAATGTTGCTCGCTGTGTCGTCGTGTCGTTGTGGTGAAAGTATTGTGTTTTTATTCATTACTCATTACTCATTACTCATTGTTTATTACTCACTTGCATAATGATTTTTCACGGTTATGGTCCATGAACGATTACCTTTTTTGTTGGCCTGCAGAGTGGCAGGAATGGCAGATTTTTTGGCCGCATACGGCATTGGACCGCACGGCAAGACATCGCCGCAAGTATGGCTGCGGATAATTACTGCCCGATACACTGGTTGGCCACACCGCCTGGATCGCAGCATCAGGGGAACTTGGAGTAGTATACTTTGGAACTGGTTCCTCACCGGGTTCCGCTTCCGGAACTTTGGTAGCGTGAAAGAAAACGTCGGCGTGCATGGATGATCGGCTGGGCAATACGGCGATGCAGCCTGATGTACCAACTGCGGTTATTGGCCCGTTGGAAATCATCCGCGGTGCAAATCTGCGGTGCCAGTCGTGTTTTGTGTTTATAAAAATGATACCAGTCTTCTTTTTGCAGCCGCTGCAGTATCCAACGGGTCAGCAGATTATCCTTTTCGCCATACCGGCAGAAAAAGGATATCTGGAAATCAATGAGATAAGGTTTGGCATCGGCACCAAACAAGATGTTTTCGCGCTTGTTGGTATCCACATAGGCGATGTGCCGGGAGTGAATGGCTGTCAATAAAACTTCCAAACGATCAAAAAACTCGGCTCCTGGCGCAAAATCCGGATGCAAATCATGGCCGGCAATGAAGGCATGAATATACCCCGTCGGACCAATTGTCCCCATGAACAAGGGCACACCTTCAAGCCCGTTAAGAGCCTTGAAAACAGCAATTTCATGCCGCGCGACAATCGCACCCAGCCATTGCATCGGTAAGCCGAACAACGGATAAGTTCGCTGCATTTTTACCACAGCCAGTTTGGGAACAGTTGTGCCGGAAATCGAATTCCCACCCACGGCATCAGAATTTTCGATTTTTTCATATAAGCCCGTGGCCGCAAAAAAATCATGCTTGAATAATCGGATAAAGCGGAAGCCACACCCCATGGCCTGCACGTATTGCGGCAAGGCCCCGTATCCCAATGCAAAAAAAGAGGCCGGTTCCCGTCGCCCTGTCGGTACTGGCACTGGCTTTATCAAGGGTGACTTTTTCATCACGCTCAAGTATACCGCAAAAGCACTTTTTATTGGGTGCGGCTATATTTTTTGACAAAAGCTCCACAGCCGCCACCAGTTTGCATTTTTAAGAAATATCCAGGATCGGGGTAGGGAAGGCCGGTTGATTCCGGCCTCCCCTGCCGCCAAACCGGACGAGCAGATTTCCCGCATCCGGCTTTCCAGTCAATGGGCCGTCTTCACGGATTGACATGCCAAGCAGTGGGCC
>JAMDCX010000083.1 GCA_023489375.1 Planctomycetota bacterium | reverse complement strand
CTCGCGGCAACGCGGTTACCTTCGACTACGAGCCGGAACATCGGCTCGAGGAGAACTTTCATCTCCTTGACTTCACACACTCTCCATCGCACTAGCCGCGACCGTGGGTCGCGCCAACGATTGAAGATGATGTATGATTAACAACGAACAACGAACAAAATAACTGTTGTGATTCCGGCGTTTTAAGTGTAGCGCAGCGCAACGTCTCATTAAGGCCGCAAGGCCATCTCATTATTCATTATTCCTTACTCATTGCGGCACGGCCGCACAGCGGGCGATGTTGGTGGCCGGTCTATGAACGGTTACAATATTTTTAATGCACGCTAATGCACCACCTGTGAAAAGATGGGTATTTGCTATTTGGCTATATGCTGTATAATGGCTTTACGTTGATACTACTGCTGGTGTACTACGGCCGATTGCAGGTCAACCATGCAGGGGGTTTTCTTCAAGACACGGAGGTCCGGCTGCCATGAAACTTCTTTCGCTGGAACTAACAGGATTTAAATCTTTCGCTGATACCACCATTTTGAAATTTGATAATGGCATTACGGGTATTGTCGGCCCCAATGGCTGCGGCAAATCCAATGTTATGGATGCCGTCAAATGGGTCCTCGGTGAAATGTCCGCCAAAAGTCTGCGCGGTGAGGCCATGTTGGATGTCATATTTAACGGCTCTTCCACCCGTAAACCCATGGGTATGGCGGAAGTTTCATTATTATTCAGCAATGAAGACCGGCGTTTGCCCGTGGAAGACGCGGAAGTGAAAATCACCCGGCGACTTTATCGCGACGCCACGTCGGAATATCTGGTCAACAACCGTACGGTGCGCTTAAAAGACATTCGGGAAATGTTTTTGGATACAGGGATCGGAGTCGATGCGTACTCGCTTATCGAGCAGGGTAAAATTTCCATCCTTCTGGAATCCAATAACATCGACCGCCGTGAAATTTTTGAAGAGGCGGCGGGCATCTCCCGCTTTAAGGCCCGTAAGAAAGAAACACTCCGGCGGCTGGAAAAAACCGATCAGAATCTGGCCCAGACCCAATTGGTCTTGCAGGAGGTGGAGCGGCAGCTGCGCAGTGTCAAAGTTCAGGCGGGAAGAGCCAGAAGTTATCAGGAATATTCTGGTCGCGTTGATGAACTGCGGCGGATGTACAGCCTGCATGAATATGATCAACTGCAGCGGCGGCTTTCCGAGGTCAGCAGCCAGAGAAGCGAGGTTACCGATACGCTGGCTACCAGGAGAAGGGAGCTGGATGAATTCCGCCGGCGGCAACAGGATCTGCAACTGGAGATCGAAGCTCTGCAGGATTCTCTGCGTGAGGCGGAACACGAATTATCAGCTCTGGAAGGTCGGAGACAGACCGCCGCACAGCAGGCACAATTTGCCCGGCAGCAATCGCAGCAGCTCGCCGAGCAACGGGAATCCATGATCCAGCGCCGTGGCGAAGTTCAACAACGGCAGCAGCAACTGGTGGAAATTATAGCGCAGCGGCAGGCGGAGGTCACCGGTACTGAACAATTGCTGGAGACCCGGCAGCGGGAATTAGCACTGGCACAGAACCGCCAGCAGGCGGCCGCGCGGGAAACGGCGGAACTTAATTATAAGTTGGAAGCGGAGAAATCCGGTGCGGTGGAATTACTGCGTGCCACCGCATATATGCAAAGTCAGGTTAATGCCACGCAGGTGCGGATGGAAAATCTTAATCGGCAGGCGGAGCGCCTTGCCAGCCAGAAAACGCAACTGTCAGCACGCGTGACGGAACTGCAACAACAGGCCGCAGAGCTGCAACAACAAAGGGAATCTCTCACCGGACAGATTCAGGCTTTACGAGCCCGAATTGAGGACGTTCATGGCCGGCAGCAGGCCAACAATCAGCGTTTGTCCGACTTGTTGAATCAACTGGGAAAAAAGCGGGAAGTGCGCAGCGGTTTGCAAAGCCGACAGACGGTGCTGGAAGATTTGCAGCAACGGCGTGAAGGGGTATCGGACGCGGTGCGTGCCGTGCTCAAAGCACGCGATGCGGGGCAGGGCTTTGCTTATGTCCAGGGGATGGTGGGGGAATTATTTGAAGCGGATATGGAAATTGCTCCGCTGGTGGAAGCGGCCCTGGGGGATTTACAAAACGCCTTGTTTGTTGAGCATGGCGCCGATCTTCTGGCGGATTGCGAAGCCTGGAGTAAGCAGGCCGGACGAATGACCGCGATATGTCTGGATTCCCTGCCCGGCTACCGGGAGGCCGGCGGTTGGCGTATACCGGAAAATTCGACCGCACGGTGGATCATGGATATGGTGCGTTATCCGGCAGAACATAAACCGCTGGTTCTGCATCTGCTGGGGCGAACAATTCTTGTTGATACGCTGGCCGAAGCCCAGGCCTTACGCGCGGCGGGCGGCAGAGAGTATCGGTTTGTCACCCGTCGTGGTGAAGTGGTACAGAGTGACGGAATGATCCAACTGGGGGATCTTTCGCGAAAAGTCGGCAGTATTACCCGGAGAGGAGAATTGAACCGCCTGGCGGAAGACCTCCGGCAGCTGGATGGGGAGATCACCACGTTGACTGAACAAAGCGGACAATGTGATCAAAATGGCAAAGCCTTGGCGGCGGATCAACAATCACTGCGGGATCAACTGCTGGCGCTGGAAACACAGCATGCCCAGGCTAATGCGGCCTGGCAGCAGAATCAGCAGCTGGCGGATCGCACCAGAGGCGAGATTCCCATTGTGGAAGCCGAGGCTGCGGGCGTCGCCAAACAGTCCGCGGAATGTTCCCGGCAGCAGACGCAATTATCTGCCCAGGCGGCTGAATTGGAAGCTAAATCGCATGCGGCCGAACAACTCGTCAAGGAATTGGACCAGCAGGTGCAGCGGAGCCGTCAGGAATTGGCGCTGGCGGCGGAACAGGCGACCGCTTTGCGTGTAACCGTGGGGCAAACGCAGGAACAGCGGGCTGCGCAAGTGCGTGAATTACTGGCGGCGCGAGAGAATCATCAGGCCGCCTCAACGCAGGCCCAGCGAATGGATGAAGATGTGGCCGCTCTGGAACTACGCATGAAGGAGTTGGAGCAAACCGGTGCGCAGGCGGCGCAGGTGGCCGCGGAACTGGAACAAAGCTGCGGCCAGGCGCGAATCCAGGTGACGGAAAATACCGCCAGGCTGGCTGAATGGCGCCAATCCACGCTGGAGGCCAATAAGGCTATTGCGGAATTGACACAACAGGCCGATGAACTTGCACGGCAGGAACATGAAATATCCCTGGCGGAAAATGAAGTCGGCGTCCGATTGGAAACACTTGTGGAGCGCGCCTGCGAGGAATTGCGGATCAATCTGGTCGAGGCGCACGCGGGTTATCAGGCCCCGGAGAATGCGGATTGGGATACTATCACCGCGGAAATTGCGGATCTTAAGGGGAAAATGGCGCGGCTGGGGAATGTGAATCTTGATGCGGTCGGAGAGTTGACGGAATTGGAAAAGCGCCAGGAATTTCTGTCTACCCAGATTGCCGATATTCTGGACGCCAAAAAGCAGCTGGTGGAGCTTATAGCGAAGATTAATGAGGATTCGCGGCAGCGGTTTATAGACACCTTTGAAGCGGTGCACAAGGAATTTCATGAGATATTCCGCAAACTCTTTGGCGGTGGAAAAGCGGATATTATTCTTGAGACTCCCGAAGATGTCCTGGAATCCGGTATTGATATTCTGGCCCGGCCGCCGGGTAAGGAATTGCAGTCCATTTCCCTGCTTTCCGGTGGCGAAAAAGCGATGACCGCCATAGCCCTGGTGCTGGCGGTATTTAAAAGTAAACCTTCACCCTTCTGCGTGCTCGATGAAGTGGATGCCCCGCTGGATGAAGCCAACACTGGGCGCTTTGCCGCCATTATTCAGGAGTTTCTGGCGCACAGCCAGTTTATTGTCATCACCCACAACAAGCGGATGATGGCGATCGCCAATATTCTTTATGGCATTACGATGCAGGAGCAAGGCGTCAGCAAACGTGTGGCCGTGCGCTTTGACGGCAAGCCGCAGTTGGAACCGGTGGTCAAGACCGATGCGGTGGCCTCTGGAGCCTCGGAAGCGGCGTGAGACACGGAACCGGGCCAATTTTCTATGAATGAATCTTCCGATACAGGCGTTGAAAGCAACCGGAAGTATCCGAAGCCGGTCCTTGGAATTGTTGGTGGGATAGGATCAGGTAAAAGTTCGGTGGCGGCGGAATTCGCGCGCCTGGACTGCCTGGTTATTGATAGTGACCGGTTATCGCATCAGGTTTTGGAGGAGCCGGAAATCCGGCGTGCACTTCAATCTTTGTTCGGCCCGGCGATTATGGGCACCGATGGCAAAATTGACCGGAGAGCATTAGGGGCGCGCGTTTTTCGCAATCCAGAAGATAGGCATAAACTTAATTCCCTGGTCCATCCACGTGTGGAACAGAAACGCCAGGATTTAATGAACCTTGTGCGCCATGATGATCGGCTAAAAGCGGTGGTATTGGATTCGCCCCTGTTGGTGGAGACTGGATTGTACCGCCAGTGTGATGCTATAATCTATGTAGACGTTCCATTGGATATTAGACAAAAGCGTGTGCTTTTGAGCCGGCATTGGGATGCGGCGGAACTGGCCCGCCGGGAAAATATTCAGATGGCACTGGACAAAAAGAAACAAATAGCGCATTATATAGTAGTTAACGACGGGGATCCGGCGTTACTGGATCATCAAGTCCGCGAAATTCTTACCACGGTTTTAGCGAGATTTGGGCGTATGAACATGGGTAAGCGTTGATGTAAAAGCGTTATTCCCACGGATACAGGTGAACTTTGGAACCTGGCGGGAAGAAATAAAGTTTCGGGTTATTTTAGTTTTTTAGTACTGATGGCCGATAAGATATTTAAGAGCTGGTGATGAAATTCATCCGCGTTTCCGTCAGAGTGTGAACATCCCCGTGTCAATAGTATATAATGCAGTACCCCGAATTGAGATCTGTCTGCTGGGCTATATGAAACAAATTGACGCGGCCAGTCGGGTAGCGGTAATGGTCATTGGAGCTGTTACTTCCGGACTGTGATGTATCCGCGAAATAATCTATAAGAGTTTTAATTAAGGAGTAATTTTATGGCACGAACACGAAAAAGTAAGAAATCGTCAACCCCGACAGAACCGGTAGTGGTGGAAGAAGAAGCGCCGGCTATCGCCACTGCGGAATCGGAAACCCCGGTGCTCAATGACGCGCCGGAAGCGCAAGTGGAAGACGAAGCCCCGGCTCCGTCCATGCCGGAAACGGAAGATAATACGGTCGGGGCGGAAGCAACAGCGGTGGATGCGGAATCAACTCCGGATCAGATCGTGGGGACTCCAGCGGACCATCCGGAAGGGGATGTTAATGGTAATCAGCGTCCGCTGGTGGTCGATGGTTCCACCCTGATCGGTGGCTCAACGATGGTAGGTATCGGTAATGTCATCGACGATGAAGATGATTCAATTTATGACGACGCGACCCATCAGAAATACGAAGAGATTAAACGCAGTGAACTGCATCTTATTGACCTGCAGAAAATGACGGTCAATGAGTTGCATGAAATCTGCAAGAAAGAGGGAATTGAAGAATATATCGGCCTGAAAAAGCAGGAATTGGTGTTTAAAATTCTCAAGAAGCGCATTACCGACAACGGCATGATGGTGGGGGAAGGGGTTCTGGAAATTCTCTCTGACGGGTTCGGTTTTTTACGCTCTCCGGAATATAACTACATACCCTGTCCTGATGATATTTATGTTTCGCCATCGCAAATTCGCCGTTTCGGCCTGCGTACCGGTAACATCATCACCGGGCAGATACGCCCCCCCAAAGAATCGGAACGCTATTTTGCGCTCCTGCGTGTGGAAGCGATTAATTTTGAAGATCCCAACATGCTTCCCGAAAAGGTGAACTTTGAGGACTTGACGCCGCTGCACCCCAACAAACGCTTCTTCCTTGAGACGATCCCGGAAGAAATCAACATGCGGATTGTGGACCTCGTTACGCCGATCGGTAAGGGACAGCGTATGCTGATTGTGGCTCCGCCGCGCACGGGGAAAACCGTTTTGCTGCAGAAAATTGCCAATGCCATTTCGACCAATCATCCGGATGTGTATCTGATTATTCTGCTCATTGACGAACGTCCGGAGGAAGTCACGGAAATGCAGCGTGCCACCAAAGCGGAAGTGGTCAGTTCAACGTTTGATGAACCGGCCAGCCGCCATGTCAGCGTGGCGGAAATGGTCATTGAAAAAGCGAAACGCCTGGTGGAGTACGGGCGCGATGTTGTGATCCTGCTGGATTCCATCACTCGTCTGGCCCGGGCCTACAACACCGAAGTTCCGCATTCCGGTAAAATCCTCACCGGTGGTGTCGACGCCAATGCTTTGCAGAAACCCAAACGTTTCTTCGGGGCGGCCCGCAATATCGAAGAAGGCGGATCGCTGACCATTATCGGCACAGCTCTGGTGGAAACCGGATCCAAGATGGACGAAGTGATCTTTGAGGAATTCAAAGGCACCGGCAACAGCGAATTGCACCTGGATCGCCGACTGGTGGAACGCCGGACTTATCCGGCTATTAACATCGCCGCCAGCGGAACCCGCAAGGAAGAATTGTTGCTGGATAAACGGGAATTGGAACTGGTTTATCGCCTGCGGAAAGTGCTGGCGGATATGAACGCCATTGAAGCCGTGGAACTGTTGAAAGGCCGGCTCGAAAAGAAGAAAACCAACGGCGAATTCCTGCTGACCATGAATTTGGATTAATGCTCTTTGAAGCAGTAACTCCGGTTCACCGCAAAACCTTCCAGAGCTTTCTTCCATCCCGCCGGTATCCCGCCGATTTTTGGCTATTGGCGGCAGGCGGGGCAAATGGGGTATACTCTTATGGTAATGTTGCGTTCAGGTAATTCAGATCGGCCGCCGTCCATGCGCTATCGTGATCCACGGGCTGTACGCAATGAATCTGTCCGCGGTCGTTTGCGGCGGCGAATTTCCGTTTTACCGACGCTTCTGACACTGGGGAATCTCCTGTGCGGGTTTTCCGCGCTCTGGTATGCCTCCTTGCCGGTACCCGGCTTTGCCGGTAATACGGGAGACTTTGCTATCGCCGGCTATCTGATTTTCGGGGCTATGGGTTTTGACATGCTGGATGGCGGCATGGCCCGGCTGGCCCGTGCCACCAGTGATTTTGGAGCGGAGCTGGATTCGCTGGCCGATGTGGTCAGTTTTGGTATTGTACCGGCCTTTCTGAGCTTGAAGATTATTGCCTATCTTCTGGCGCTGGTTCCGCAGACGCATGCGGTTAATCTCATTAACCCATTGGCGGAAAGCGTCGATGGGCGCTTCTTCTGGATGATTGCCGCTGTTTACGTGGCCTGCACCGCCCTGCGGCTGGCGCGTTTTAACACACATAATGCGCCGGGAGTCGAATCGCATCTGGTGTTTCGGGGTTTGCCATCGCCCGGTGCCGCGGGCGTGGTTGGTGCCACCGTTATTTTTTTTGAAGCTCTGCGCCCGAATGCTTCTCATCTTCTTCCCTTTCACGTGCCGGTATTTGCGCAAGCCGCTGTGACCGCGGCTTTTCCGTATCTGATGCCGGTGATGTTATTAGCACTTTCCGGCTTAATGGTCAGTCGCATTGAGTACCCGCATCTGACCAATCAGTATCTGCGGGGCCGCCGCCCGTTTTCTTATGTGGTGCGCACAGTTTTGCTGGTCCTGTTATTTTTCTGGCAGCCGCAGCTTACCGCTCTGCTGGGGATTTACTGGTACGCCTTTTATCCCGCCGCCAAGGCGTTGTTTCAGCGTACCTTTGTCCGTACCGCTGCGCCACCGTTGAATGACACCAGCGTGCCACCGGCGGCACCATAATACGGCCACCCCGCTTTCAAATTCTGTGACGTAAATATCCTTCCTCAAGCCTGATTTTCCGTAACTGGGAACCGCTGCACAATGTATAACGCCATGCACGGTTACAAAAATTATGGTTCATCTGACTGAAGCGTATATGACCTTGCCAAAAAGTGGATATGGTATTTCCTTACAGGATTTAGAAATCTTCAGAAAGTAGAATTGACCATGTCCACAAGTCTGTTATGCCACGCTGGGGCCTGTGCGGCTAAGAGTATATCTCAATATGATCGCCACCGGACCACCGTGGCCCTGGAAGGCACGAACAACAAGATTCAGACCCTGCAATGCCAAGCTTAAGGCTTCCGAGATCAGGAATTTTTCAAACTCAAAATCTACGCGATCCATAAGACTATCTGCGCTATAGTCGGATGAACCTTACAACGCCAGTTTGGCCAGCTCCTGATGCGCGGCAGCTACGCCGGCGCCAAAGTTAAATGAATATCCCTGTTGTTTGAGCACCACTTCCAGAGCACTAATCATGCCCAGCGTGTCCAAGGCATCAACATATCCCATGTGGCTGATACGGAATATCCGGCCCTGCATGGTACCCTGCCCGGCGGCAAGGTGAATATTGAACTGCTTACGCACAGCCCCGCGGAAGGTCTTATCATCAAAGCCCGCCGGATAGTGTATCCCGGTCACAGAGTCGGCCGGGCTGCTGGAAAATACTTTTAACCCCAGCGCTGTAGCGGCGCTACGGGTCGCCCGGGCCAGAGCGGCGGTGCGCTTCCAGACATTTTCCAGACCTTCCTGGGTGATCATTTCAAGTGATTTATGTAAGCCGCGAACCAGCGTTACCGCCGGCGTCCAGGGCACATCATTTTCCGACAGGCTCTTAAGATAGTGCGGCAGGCTTAGATACAAATTCGGCTGGCTGATGGTTTCAATTTTTTTACGGGCCTTTTCGGAAACGCTTAAAAAGCCCAGCCCCGGTGGCAGCATCAGCGCTTTTTGCGATCCAGTTACCAGAATATCCACCCCCCATTCATCGGGTCGGACGGGAATCGCTCCCACACTGGTGATGCCATCGACAATAAGAATCGCCTCCGTTTTGCGGACATGCGCGGCAATGGCCTGCAAATCATGCACCGTGCAGGTACTGGTTTCGCTATGACAAAGTGTGACAGCGTCATAGTTGCCTTTGGACAAAGCGTCAGCAACCTGCTGCGGCGTTACCGCGTGGCCATATTCCACCTTGAGTTCTGTGACCTGACATTTATTGCGTTTGGCAATGGTGACCCACCGCTCGGCAAATTTACCGTTGGAGAGACTCAAGACTTTTCCGCCCTGCGGAATGGTATTAATCATCGCGCATTCAAACGCCGCAGTACCACTGCCGGCAATGGTTACCACCGGGTTGGCGGTTTGCAGCACCTGTTGCAGGAGTTTATTGACCGAGGCGAATAGCGTTTTGTATTCCTGCGTGCGGTGATGAAATATGGGCCGGGCCATTTCCAGGAGCACTTCTTCAGGAACATTGGTAGGACCGGGGGTAAACAGACGAATACGATTCATGTTACAAACTCCAGAAGGAACAATACCATTTCAACAGGTGCCTGATCCGAAAGCCCACCGCAGGCTCCGGTTCCACACCATCCAGTGCCAGCACTATAAGCGAAACAGCAGGATTCACCAAGAGTAAATAGCGGGTAAAAAACCGGTAACCGTCTTAGCCCGACTTTAGCCATTTTGGGGACCTGTTTTTTATGGTTAAAGAATGGGACCGTAATAACTTCCCGATTGGCATTACCATTGAATACTCCACCACCGGCATAGCCGGTGGCTATATGACGGATGGTGCTCCGGAATCCGCGCACCAACCGGCATAACGACTATTTGGAAGTTATTATGCGCCCGTTCCTAAAGACTTTACCCCGGAGTTTCGGGCATAAAATTTAATTGTGGGGCGAGAAAACCCTTGATGGTACTGTGCATAATAAGCTATGGACGTGTTTTTCGGCGGCGGAGTGTGTGCAAGTAAATAAGGCAAATTTCCCAGATTTTACGGCAGTCTGTTTTCAGTGCCGGGTAATCGAAAATTGGTAACCGTTCACGGCATGGCCACCAGCATCGCCTGTGAGTATTTGATCTTGTGAACCAGTTTCTGAACCGTAAGGACGGAACGAGAAGAGTATACAGTTGGCTATAACAGAGGGCCACGATTACCGTAACCGTTCACGAAGGGGCGACTGGACAGACTGGAAGCCTGCACCACAAGGGATTACCACCCGTTGGGCCATGTCAAAATGCAGTCATTCTGGCCTGTCGACATGACCGTGAACGGTTACGATTTATCGTAACCATTCACGGACAGATATATGAACTATGGTTACCGTTACGCGGTTATAATTAAATCTGCTCAATAACATTCCGACGATGTTACGACGGGGCATTCACCACAACGACTCAACGACATGACGAGGCAATATATTCACAAGGAGGTAGCAGAGGTAAGGGGAGGATGGATAAACACTATGCCAAACCTCTGTTTTCCTCCACTTCCTCCTTATGCCATTATAAAAAACAAAAATTTCTGGGTCCTCTGTGATCTCTGTGGCCAAGATCAATGATCCATATATTTCACCACAACGACATAACCAGCAAGGATTAAATCATTGCTATATC
>JAMDCX010000092.1 GCA_023489375.1 Planctomycetota bacterium | reverse complement strand
TCCGCGAGCTGGGCACGACCGATCGCCGCCAAATCTCTGCCCTCGTCGGGGTAGCGCCATTCAATCGCGACAGCGGACGATTCCGGGGAAAACGTTCCATTCACGGTGGACGCGCATCGGTGCGAAGTGCTCTCTACATGGCTACCATAACCGCGATCCGATGCAACCCCATCATCAAAACATTTGCCCAGCGCCTGCAGAAGGCCGGCAAACTTCCGAAGGTTATCATCGTTGCCTGTATGCGCAAACTTGTTTCTATACTTAATGTCATGCTCAAGGAGAACATCAAATGGGATCAATTAAATCTCGTAAAAAACGCTTGACTTTTAACACAGCCGCTTTGCGGTTGGCTTTATCTTTCGTCTGTTCCAGCTTCCAGATTCAACGCCAGATCGCCGGGAGTCATTGTTAATTGCTTTTCCCCGTATCCGCGTCATCCGCGAGCTCCGCGGTCCAATCCCTTTTATTCACTACTGATTGCTCATCGCCTGATTGTGTTCGCAAACAATCGCATGGATGTTGCAGAAGCGGTCACAGGCCCGTTCCGCCTGGGGCGGCACTTTGTGGCGGCATTGCGCGGCACGGGGCAAAACCTGATATCAGAAATCAACGCGTCAAAAACTGGCCCCGCCGATTCCGGTTGAATTGTTGCCCGGCCCGGCAATCCCTATAATCCGGCATGAAGCAGATGCTGCGAAACATCGCCGGTGTGGCGGTAGCGGCTGGGGCAGTTTTTTTAGAAAGGTTATGTGATGAAGTTGCAGAACAAAGTGGCCATAGTCACCGGGGCAGCTACAGGAATTGGACAAGGCATTGCCATTCGACTGGCCAAAGAAGGTGCCGCGATAGTCGTGGATTATGTGGGTAAGCCCGGAGCCGCGGATGCCACGTTAAACGCCATTAAATCCGCGGGTGGAAAAGCCATTGCGGTTGCCGCGGATGTCAGCAATCCGCAGCAGGTGCAGGCCATGGTGGATGAAGCTGTCAAAACATTCAGCAGCCTGGATATTCTGGTGAATAACGCGGGAATTGAATTCAAACATCCATTTGTCGAATTTCCCGTTGAACAATTTCAGAAAATTATTGCCGTCAATTTGATCGGGCCATTTGTATGTGCCCAAATAGCGGCGAAGCAGATGATTAAACAGGGCAAAGGCGGACGGATCATCAATATTTCCTCGGTACACGAAGATTTACCCATGCCGACAAATGCCCCGTATTGTGCCACCAAAGGCGGGATACGCATGTTGACCCGAACCATCGCCGTGGAACTTGCGCCGCACAAAATCACCGTCAATAACATTGGCCCGGGTGCCATATTCACCCCCATTGACGCAGATGTTGAAGCCAACAAGGCCATGGAGGATGCCTTGATGGCGGAAATCCCATTGGGGCGTTGGGGCAAGCCGGAAGAAGTTGCTTCGCTGGCGGCCTTCCTGGCATCCGATGAGGCGGCATATTGCACCGGCTCAACATTCTTTATTGATGGCGGCATGTTGCGGCAGGCGGGTTCCCTGTAAGGCTGCCGACCGTGCCGGGAGGATACGGCAATGGCGATTCAATCAGTCAACGGGCGTCATAGCCTGGTGCTGCGCATGATGGATTTCATGTTCTGGGGCGACCAGCGCGTTCTTACCGCCGCTGCCGCAGTCAGCGAACGGGAATATTACGCCGAACGCGGCTTCTCCGCAGGATCGCTGCATAAATTGCTGGTGCACACCATGGCAGCCCAATGGGTTTGGCTGTCGCGATGGAAGCACCTGGAGGTGCGGCGTCTGGAAGATACAAGTGATTATCCAACGCGTGAAAGCCTGGTCAGGCGATGGCCGCGGGTACACCAGGATTTTTCAGAATTTCTGGCAGCGCAAACGGATGCAACACTGGCATCGGCGATTACTTATCGCAATACGCGCGGTGAAGCGTTCACCTTGCCCCTGGGCGAACTGGTGCTGCATTGCCTCGATCATGGGACGTATCATCGCGGGCAGGTTAACAGTTTGATCAAGTTAGCTGGCGGGACACCCGTTACACTGAATTATTTTCAGTTCAGTCTGGAACATCCGCCCGGGACCGGGACTTTATGAATAAGTACCTGATATCGGCAATTGTGGCAGCGGCCGTGCTGGCGGGAATCGGCGGGTACCGGTGGTACCAGCACAGCCGCCGGCTGACCTGGGCAAAAGTCGATGGCATGATCGCCAATGCATTCCCGCAGGTGCCACAGTTAACCGTGAAGGCGCTGCATACATAGCTTACCGATCCGCATAAGTCACCACCGGTTCTGCTGGACGTTCGGGCGAAGCAGGAGTATGCCGTCAGTCACCTGCATGATGCGCGGTGGATCAACACGGATGAACCGGTCAGCAAGGCGATGGCCGGCATTGAGCATAATCAACCCATCGTCGCATATTGTTCAGTGGGGTATCGTTCATCCGATTATTGCGCCCGGCTGATGAAAGACGGCTTTACTCATGTGTATGATTTAAAAGGCTCAATTTTTCAATGGGCCAACGCGGGGCTGCCGGTCTATCGCACAGGTAAAATCGCGCATCATGTACATCCGTATGATCGTCATTGGGGACAACTGCTTAAGCGCTCGCTATAGGCATGGCACCCGCCAAAGCCGTAATCACTCAGCGCATGATCAGAAGCCTGCCAGGTGCGACTCGCCAGACCGGCGGTTCACTTCTCATGGAAAATCATCGGATTATGCCCGTATCAGCGAGCGGCCGGCCCATTGTGCAATAACTTCTGGACGTCCGCCGCAAGCACTCGGGGGGCATAGCCAACGATAATATGTCGCAGCACCCCATGCCGATCGATGACAAACTGGGTGGGAAAACCGCGAATACCCAGTTTTTGCGCCAAGGCACCGTTTCCGGGGTTGCGGTTAAAAATCTGGGGCCAGCTTTCCTTCGGATGCGCCTTGCGATAACTTTGAACAGAAGCTGCACTTGAAAGAACGGGGACGCCAACTACCTCCAGGCCATGGCGATGGTACTTGACATACAAGTTTGAAATATCCGGGGCTTCTTTCAGACACCACGGGCACCAGGTGCCCCAGAAATCCACGACAACTACTTTGCCCTTCCATTTGGCGGTGTTAAGGAGTCGTACAGAAATAACTTGATACATTTATGGCGATTGTGGGTGGATGGAATAATTCCAGTCTCCGTGGAATTCATCCCGGATCAGCCGTAGCGACGCCAACTGCTTCTTGGTTGGAATCTTCCCTTTTTCATAATGTCCATCATCCCGTTGGGCTTTAATCCGCAATCCCTTTTTCGTGGTTGTTGAGGCGATCAGTTCTACAATCACTTCATGACTGATCAAGGCTTTCCCACGCCAGTTCTGGGTAATATGGCAAAACATTCGGTGCTCTATCTTGTTCCACTTGCTGGTGGCCGGTGGGAAATGGCACACACACACGGCCAATCCCGTCTGATTGCTCAGTTGTTGCAGGCTCCATTTCCACAACCTGCCGCGCGAACTGTTGCTCCCGCCACCATCGGCGGTAATAAGCAGCTTCCGGGCCTGTGGATACTGCATCCACCCCATGGTCTGCCACCAACGCCGAATGGTCTCCACGGCAAACTCGTCGGTATCATGGTCACATCCCACGCTGACCCACCCCTCATTATGCCCCAAATCATAGACTCCATACGGAATCGCCCGGCCTAACGCTTTATCCACAAAATCGTATACCTTAACCTCATCGGGTGAACCTTTAGGATGCCATTCCCTCCCGGCGTTGCGGTATTTCCCTACCAGTTCCTTCTTCTTGGTATCTACGCTTATCACGGGCTGGCCAGCACTCTGGAAAGCTATAACCTGTTCATTGATATGGCCAAACTGGGCATCCCGGTCCGGATGGCCCTTGCCTTCGTCGCGTTTGCGATGACTCTGCAAGCTATACCCCAAACTGTGCAGCAACTGCGCTGTTTTGGTCGCACTGACGCTATATCCCTGCTTGGCGAGTTCATCGGATAAATGACGCACGCTCTTACAAGTCCAAAGCAAGGGACGCATGGGATCACCATGCGTGACCGGACTGACCAGGCTTTCCAGGCTGGTCAGCAACTCCGGTTGGCTCGCGGTCACGGTTTTACGCCCACCGCCTTCCCGGCGGATACGTTGTGGACTGGAATGGCTTGATTCCATCACTTCCGCATAACCGCGTCGCACCGTATTGATCGCCAGTCCCGAGGCCCGCGCGACGGTCCGAATACCGCCCCAGCCCAGCACTTTTGCCTCGGCACCCGCCCACAGCCGCTGCGAACGCTCATTGAGCCATGGTGACAGAAATCGAAACCGATCGCGTACCGCTTCTTCGCTGGTCGTATCCATGCCGGGTATTATATCATAAATCATTATTGTATCAAGTTATTTCTGTACGATTCCTAAGGAACTTACGCATAAGAACTTCCAAATAGTCGTTACGCCGGTTGATGCGCGGATTCCGGAGCATCATTCGTCATATAGCCACCGGCTTTGCCGGTGGTGGAGTATTCAATGGTAATGCCAATCGGGAAGTTATTACGGTCCCATTCCTTAGAGGCCATCTATCCCCCCGCAGGACAAATTTCGCGTCTGCAATTTGACCCGTCATACAGGTTTCGGATAAAGTGAATAGCTTGCGGCGCGGTCGGCAAGTTGGCCATGGGTCATACCCCGACGACCAATGGATTGCGGGCATACCCTTTTTGGGGGATGGTGTAACGGTAGCACAGCAGATTTTGGTTCTGCTTGTTCTGGTTCGAATCCAGATCCCCCAGTGTTGGCCAAAAGCCAACACCTGAACAGGAGTATGTACAACAAGTGGAAAGGGAACTGTAACGTAAATTCAATATGGCTGGCCAATAAACAGTCGTTGATATAAGCCGATAATATTAAACCGTAGTCTGTGGTATAAGTGCGCCAGGGCCGGGTTCTAGTTCCGTGCGGC
The DNA here is from genome assembly GCA_023489375.1 of Planctomycetota bacterium. Lineage (GTDB taxonomy): Bacteria > Planctomycetota > Phycisphaerae > WQYP01 > WQYP01 > JAMDCX01. Next base: position 5,771 of record JAMDCX010000092.1, on the reverse strand, counting down.
ATTGTTGGGATAAGACTACAGATAACAAGAGTTTTGAGGAAATATGCCGAAAAAAGTGCAAAACTCTTTGCGCTATGCGAAGAAATTGACGCCTCGTGGCATAAAAGCAGGATATTGAATGTCTATTGCGGCTATTATTCTCGCGGCGGGTAAATCCACCCGGATGAAAAGTCAACGTGTAAAAGTGCTGCATGAAATATGCGGGCGAGCCATGCTGGCGTATGTGCTCGATGCGGCGAGAGAAGCCGGGGCTCAGCGTCTGGTGGTGGTGGTCGGACATGACCGGGAAGCGGTCAAGCGGGAATTTGCGGGCCAATCCGATATTGTGTGGGTGCATCAACAGGAGCAAAAAGGCACTGGTCATGCGGTGCGGGTGTGCCGGGAGGCGTTGGCGGATTTCACAGGTGATATTCTGGTGCTGGCCGGGGATGGGCCGCTGATTCGCGCGGCAACATTGACGCGGCTGGTGGAAGAACATCACGCCAAACAGGCCGCGATGACGCTGGCCACGAGTGTTATTGAGAATCCGGCGGGTTATGGGCGTATTGTACGCGATGCGGCCGGTGAAATTATGGCGATTGTGGAAGAGAAAGATGCCACAGAGACCCAGCGTGCCATCTGCGAAGTCAATCCATCGTATTATCTTTTTGAAAGCCAGGCTCTTTTTAAGGCCTTGAACCAGATTCAACCCAATAATCAAAAAGGCGAATATTATTTAACCGATACGCTGGCTATTTTACGGGGTCAAGGTCAGCATGTAACAGCCCTGGCGGCGGTGCCCGCAGAGGATGTTTTAAGTATTAATTCGCGGTTAGAATTAGCGCTGGTAAACCGGGTCATGCAGCGGCGAATCCAAGGTGCAGTCATGGATTCCGGAGTAACTCTGGCGAGTCCGGAAAACACATGGATTGAATTTGGCGCGAAAATCGGTGAAGATACTGTGCTTGAGCCGTTCACATGGGTGGGGACGGAAGCATATATTGCTCCGGCCAGCCATGTGCCTGCGGGAATGGTGATCGCTCGCGGCGGAAGGTTTCCCGTGGCGTAACGGGTGGTATAAGTGTCATGCCCATGGGATATTCTGGTTTTAATCCGGAAATTCCTGTTTGGGATTGCCCATAAGACACCACCGGAAAAACGCGATGACGCGCCGGCGGAGAATTTTGTTTTAACAAAGGCGGATAAAGGTAGCTCCGGGTGAATATCCATGAATGATCTGCAACATGAATTGAAGGTTTTTGCGGGCCGGGCCAATCCGAGCCTGACGAAAAATATATGCAATCATATCGGCATTCCCATGGGCCAGGCCCGCACCGAAAGTTTTCCGGATGGGGAGTTGATCGTTAAACTCGATGAGGATGTGCGCGGCCGTGATTGTTTTATCGTGCAGCCGACCTGCCAGCCTGTTAATGATACGCTCATTGAACTATTGATCTGGGTGGATTGTCTGATGCGGGCGTCGGCTATGCGGATTACGGCCGTGGTACCGTATTTTGGTTATGCCCGGCAGGATCGTAAAAGTGAGGGCCGAACGCCGATCACGGCTAAGATGGTGGCGAATATTATAACGGCGGCGGGAGTAGATCGGGTCATAGCCATGGATCTCCATGCAGCGCAGGTGCAGGGCTTTTTTGATTTACCGGTGGATCACCTGCTGGCCTCACCGGTATTTGTGGCTTGGTATAAAAAACAACTTTCGGAATTGGGGCGGATTGCCGTTGTGTCCCCCGATCCGGGAAATCTGAAGGCGGCCAGCTATTATGCCGAGGTGCTTGGTGGCGATCTGGCTTTTATAGACAAACGCCGCCAATCCGGCAGTAAAGTCATCATGTCCACTATTGTCGGTGATGTACGGGATAAAACCGTCCTGATGTTTGATGATATGATTACTACCGGCGGAACCGTAGCCGAAGCCAGTCGTATTTTAATGGACAATGGAGCCAGGGCGGTGCATATTGCCGCCACGCACGGTATTTTTGCTGGTAACGCCGTGGAGCGGCTGGCGGCCAGTCCGATTTCCAAAATTGTAATCACCGATACTACACCGCTGAACCCGCGTGTGGAACCGATCCGCGACCGGTTGGTGGTGTTGTCGGTGGCGGATTTACTCGGTGAAGCGATTAAGCGGATCCATCTTAATGAATCCGTATCCATTTTGTTTGATAATGGTGGGAACGGCGGAAAAAGATAATACGGCGTTTCAGGACTAGGAATTCTAAACTTCAGACTGTAATATTTTTGAGGAGTATTGGCCATGGTGGCAACAACGGAACATAAGCGTCATACACTGGAAGTAACCCCGCGCAGCGAGTTGGGCGGCAAAGGTGCGGAAAAACTGCGGAAAAGCGGCAAGGTTCCCGGCGTAGTCTACGGATTAGCCAAAGAGAATCTGCCGATTGAATTGAGTGCTACGGAAGCTGAGCACGCCGTTCACTCCGGTGCCCATCTTGTGGATATTAAACTCCACGGAGCCATTGAACACGTACTGATACAAGATGTGCAATATGACCATCTGCAGATGGCCATTACCCATGTTGATTTTATGCGCATCGACCCCACCCACAAGGTGCGGGTTAAAGTACCGGTGGATTTTCGCGGTACCCCGAAAGGAGCCAAAGAAGGCGGAATTCTGGAAGTTCAAATTGCGGAACTGGATGTGGAAGTGCTGCCATTGGAAATTCCTGATCGCATTCGCTTCAGCGTGGAACACTTGGAAATGCACGGTTTGGTTCATGCCGGAGATATTCCGCTGCCGGCGGGTGTCCGGCTGTTGAACCCTGCCGATCAGATTCTCTGTCAGGTACGAGCGGTCAAGGAAGTTGAACCGGAGGTAGCCGCCACGGCTGGCCCGGCGGAACCTGAAGTCATCGGCAAGAAACCGGTGGAAGATGCCGAAGGCGTCACGGCGACGGCCGGTAAAGCGGCACCAGCGGGAAAGAAGGAAGCCAAGGAAGCTCCGGCGAAGAAGTAAGTGCGGCAGGTAACCGTTCACGGCTATTTCGACAGGCCAGAGTTATGGCAGCCCCAGCGTACCCCAAAGCCGGGGACACTCCTTGTGGTGCAGGCTTCCAGCCTGCCCAGTCGCCCCTTCGTGAACGGTTACTGCGGCAGTATGTGCCTGGGAGTGTTTTATGGTGCTGGGTTTGGCGTGCTGATTCCACCATGTTTTACCGGTATTTGTAAAAGGAAAATGTCCCGGTTCTCCGGGACGGGCGGGGCGGCATGAAACTTGTGGCTGGCTTAGGAAATCCAGGTGCAGAATATGCCCGCACGCGCCATAACGCGGGATTCATGGTCCTGGACCTCCTGGCACAAAATGCCGGCGAGCGCTGGAAGTCGGGATTTGATGGATTATGCTGTTCAATTGGGGCCGGTCCAGAAAAGATACTCCTGCTTAAGCCCGCGACATATATGAATCGCAGCGGACAATCTGTAGGTGCCGCTCTACGTTTTCATGGCCTGAGCATTGCGGATTTGCTGGTGGTGGTGGATGATATTCATCTGCCCTGTGGTACTATCCGCCTGCGAGCCGGCGGTTCCAGCGGAGGGCATAAAGGTCTGGCGGATGTGCAACGGCATATTGGGACGCTTGTTGCTGGAACGGCCCAGGCGGCAACAGATTATGCCCGATTGCGTGTGGGTGTAGATGCCCCGGGCGGGATTCCGCTGGAGGATTACGTGTTATCCGCCTTTTCACCGGTACAATGGGCGGTCGTACAGGTGGCTTTGAATAAAGCTGCTGATGCGGTACAATACTGGTCTTTGCATGGCGTAGTTAAAGCGATGAATCGCTTTAACGTCGGCGGCGACGAGGGTTTGGAGTGATGATTTTTTCGTGGTCCGGCGGTGAACCCCATGGCAACGCGCGTAGTGTTGCTCGCCGCCTGGAGTAAATTGGAGCGTGTATGGCTACCCATATCCGGCAGTACGAGGCAATGTTTCTTCTTAACGCGGGCTATGCCAGCGGTAACTGGGAGGCGGCAAAGGCGGAGGTAGAGCATATTCTGCACCGGGCTAATGCTGAAATTCTTCACATACGAAAATGGGATGAACGTCGTCTGGCGTATTCTATTAAGGGACAGAAACGCGGTGTATATGTGCTGACCTTTTTTAAGGCCGAAGGACCGAAGATCGCCGGTATCGAACGTGATGCGCAGTTATCTGAAAATATTCTACGGGTGCTGGTGATTAAGGCCGATCATCTGGCTCTGAAAGATGTGGAGGCCATGGTGCCGCAGCAGCCAATTCAGGATGATCACTTTGGACACCATACATCACGCCGGATGGATCGTGATTCGGCGCCGGCGCCGGCGCTGACACTGGAACCGGTAGTGGATGCCATTGAAGGCACCGTGTCGGTAATTGAGGTAGCCGACGACAAATAATATGTCGGGATCAGAATTGTTTTTATGATTACGTGTTTCACGCGACAGGTGTGTAATCAGGAGCGGTCATGGCTAATTTAAATAAAGTGTTTCTGATGGGTAATCTTACCCGCGAACCCAAGTTGAGCTATACGCCCAATCAGACTCCGGTCTGTGATTTGGGCCTGGCGGTTAATCGCCGTTGGACCGGTCAGGATGGACAACCACACGAGGAGGTTACTTATGTGGATTGCAGTGCCTTTGCGCGGACGGCGGAAACATTGGCCAAATATCTGCACAAGGGGCGTCCGGTTTTTATCGAAGGGCGATTGAAGCTGGATCAATGGGAAGCTCAGGATGGTGCCAAACGCAGTAAAATGCGGGTCATTATTGAGAACTTTCAATTTATTGACAGCCGCCCCGCTGGTAGCGGTGCTGAAGCCACCAGTCCGGATGAAGGCGGCGATCCGTCAGACAAACCGGCTAATAGAGCGGCTATCCGACCGACGCCCGCTGCGCGGCCCGCGGCAACCGATGTTCCGCCGCATCCGGCGGCTGAATCTGAAGAGCCGCCTATTCGGGATGATGACATTCCATTTTGACCGGAACCCGAATAGCGGTTCAGTGAATGAAGTGATTTTGAGTTTTGTAATACATTGAGGTATCCGATGAAAGTATTATTAACCGACACGCTTGAAAAAATTGGCACCGTTGGCGAAGTAGTCAATGTACGCGACGGATTTGCCCGTAATTATCTCCTGCCGCGACAATTGGCGGTAACTCCCACGGAGGGCAACATCAAGCGATACGAAGCCGCGCGAAAAGAATATGAAGCCAAGCTTAAACTGCTGCGTGAGCAAAAGGAAAAACTGGTACAAACTCTGGAGGGTCTGGAAATCACCATAGCCCGGGCTTCCAACGACGAAGGACATTTGTTTGGCTCGGTTTCCCGGCGCGATATTGCCGAGGAATTGCAAAAACTCGGTCACTTGGTACAAGCGGACGAAGTGCGGCTTGAGGAACCACTGCGGCGTATTGATACATTCCAGGTTACTGTGCAATTGGCTGGCGATTTGAAATGCCAGATCAAAGTTTGGGTAGTGCGTGAAAAACCTGCTGATGTTCCAGCCGCCGCAAATACCACGGCAGCCACCGCGCCAGCTTCGGCCACCGCACCAGCACTTGCCACCGCATCCGCAGATACCAGTTCCGAAACGACAAGCCAGACTGGTCAGTAACTGTTCCTGGCGGAATAATATCGGCGGATATGAAAAATATTGGTAACCGTTCACGGTCCCTTATGTGAACTATGGTTACCGTTATGCGGTTATAATTAAATCTGCTTAATATCGTTTCGACGATGACACGACGGGTTATTTACCACGACGACACAACGACACGACGAGC
>JAMDCX010000060.1 GCA_023489375.1 Planctomycetota bacterium | reverse complement strand
CCCCGCCGCCGCCTGCAGCATCTGACGCCGCGTTAAGGGTTTGGATTCCACGATGTTATTTTCCATTTGCAAACTCCGAAAAACAATAATTTACAATGAACTATGCCTAATGAACAACACGCCGTAATAGGGAATGCCCCTGAACTTTGATCGTTGATCAGTGATTTTTGGTCATTGTCAACGCCTTCTTTATCAGCGCACCAAACGCTGATGGTTGATATTGCCAATTCCTGATGAGCACCGGCCCGGCCCGCGTATGAAATGACCAACCGCACCAACTGATATGATGCGCCGCCGCAAACGCAATGACCTTCCTGCCAAACGCTAACTGCTTACCGCTGCCGCCGAATTCATCAAAAATCATCGGCACACTCCTGGCCGCGAGTTCAAAATTGTGTTTCCAGTGCGACTTACCTGGATATATATGACAATCATACACAATATTTTTTCCGTCGATAGCATACCCGTGCGTAATGCCAAAATCATCATAGGCCCAGTTTAAGCCGCCGATGATGACAATATTATCCGCACCGGCATCGCGCACAACATTATACAGCCGCTGCATGCCCACCGCGCGGTACGTAACCACGGTGGTCTTTGTTTCACCAGTGCATATACCTCCATCCCGCCAGGTGATCCAGCTTACGCCGTGCGGTTCGTTATACACATCAAAGAACACATTGGGATAATGACGATATCGCCGCGCCGCGGATCGCCAGTACAACACGCAACTGCGATCGGGCATGCGGTGTTGGCCCAGGTTAACGGTGTGCCCGTCCATGTCATTCCAGTGCAAATCCAGCACCACATACACGTGATGCCGTGCGGCATACTGGATCAACTGATCCACGATATACCGATACACGCGGCCGCCATGCGTCTGCCCCGGCATCCGACCAAACCAGCGCTCCACTGCCGTGGGAATACGGATAATCTGGCAATGCCATTGGGTAATGGCCACCCGCTCAGACCGGTGGATATGATCGCCGCGATTGGTCCATTCCAGGCTCGGCAAATCCACACCGTGCAAAACCACCAGCTGGTTTTGGACATTCAGCAGTTTATTGCCGTGGGTGTGCAACGCCATATTGCCGATGGAATAGGGGCATGGCAAGGTAACAATCCGCAGTGATGACGGTGTGGTGGCCGCTGAGGCATGTCCATATCCCGCCAACCATCCAACCAGCAGCAAAGCCGACACTAAACGCCAACCCATTCTAATTTTCAATAGTGTATACATCAGTGTCATCGGCAAATCGATCATTCTGCGAAGTGTCTGCACTTTCAAGTCAGTTACAAAAACGCGGATATTGACGATGACAGCAAATATACCTCGGCGCAATTTAGCAGATGGATTTACCGATTCAATTGGTGAAGCAATGCTCATTTTACGCTTCCCCGATCTGTCGCTATTAATTGTTTTTTCACCATATTTCCGAATGTGGTGGGCTGATATTGCCAATTGCGAATCAGAACCGGCCATGGCGGACCTTGGCCAAAGTATACGGCGGTCCAACTTAGCTGTTCCTCATGCATAACAGCCAGCAGCCTGGTGGCAAAAGCCAGATCGTGCTTTCCTCCCCCCCATCCCCCCACCAGCACCGGTACGTGTGCAGCGGCCAGCTCAAAGGCTTTTCGCCAGTGTTTCATCCATGGAAATATGTGTGTCTCATACATAATGTTTTTACCCTGCACGACAAAACCATGAATCACCCCGAAAAGGTCATAACCGTGGCGGCAGCCCGGCACCACGACAACATTTTCCGCCCCTGCCGCCCGCACGGTGTTGTAAAGTTCCTGCATGCCCACAGCGCGATAGGCTATCACATGCGACGCCGTTTCCTCTGTGCATACGCCGCCATACAGCCACGTGTGCCAGTCCACACCATAAGGCGATGCAAACAAGCCCAGGAGCACATTGGGATAATGTTTATACCGCCTCGCCGCCGCCCGCCAGAATGATTCAGAATTGCCATCCGGCATGCGATGGCGGCCCATATATTTTCCCCAGCGTCCCATATCAGTCCATCGCAGGGTCAAATCTATATAGACATGATGATCGGCACAATATCGCACCAGAGCATCAATAGTATGCCGATAGCTCGCTCCGCCGTGCTGTGAATTCGGCAATTTTCCAAACCAGGCATCCTGTGAAAGCGGCAAACCGATCAGTTGACTATGCCAGGTTTGGATCGCCACCGCCAGAGATTGCTGAATATGTGTCCAATTGGGTGTGCCCGGTTTGGCCGCCATGGTAACGCCGTGGAGAACCGCCACTTTTCCATTGGCATACAGCAATTCCCTGCCGCGGGTGTGCAGAGTCATTGCACCTGCATTATAGGGTGCTACCACAGCCTGCAGTCTATGAACTGGACGGCTAAAACACATCCCAACACCGATGATACAATCCACGAACAAACACGCTATCGAGAGTGTTTGCAAAGCCCATATTTGTCTTCGTTTGAACACAGGTTTATACAAAATGACATCTCCTTGTGCTGCAGCAGTTGCATCCGGCGAAATTATACTCCACTTATATTCCATGCGGGCCTTGGTGATACATCATAAGGAGCATATTTGGTGCAGAAACAAGCTTGTTTTGCGGTCACAGTGCTGTATCAATTGTCCCCTTATTAGCCGCACCAAGTATATACTTTTACAAGCCCTGGCATTCAGTAAAAGTATTCGATTATCAGCCACCCGTCTATGAAAAGAGAGCCGAGGGTTTTAATCTCCCCGGCCCTCCCTATATCCTCCATTTATCAGCGGTTTTTACTAACCAAGAACCTAAAGCACAATGGGCAATGCAGCCATTTACACATAGCTGCCGGCTCTGTCGGTGGTGCGACCGGCGTTTTATGCCGTCCATGACCCGCCGCGATCAGAGCAAGGAATCGTTTCATTCTTTTTATCCTTAAATCTTAGGTTCAAATAATTTGGTCCTTTCACGCCATGGTCAAAGATTCATCTCACGAACTCGCGGCGTATATGCCACCGCTACTCGGTCGATATACATGTTGCCCGAGTTATCGTGGCCGTGAAGAATGCTAAGAATATTATTTCCCGCCACCAGAGAAATGGGCCTCGATACATTCACCCACTGGCCATGTTTATTACCGACGGGCACTATCAACTGTCCTTGGTGTTGGCCATTTACGTACACGTTCATGGTGCTTGCCGTTCCGGTGCCAGAGACGGCGACAACACTCATCCGATAAGCTCCGGATTCCGGACGCTGCACATAACAGGTAACCGCGGCACCGAGTTTGTCGAGACCGGAAACAAATCCCCGGTCACTGTGCTCCTGATCATCGGTATCGAATTTCGGCCGCTCCGTTAACGACGTTCCCCATAAGATAAGATTCTGGGCGAGGAATACTTCCTTATCTGGAATGGCGGCACTCCGGCCCAGCAGATTGATGGTCAGATGTTGCGTCGTCTTGAGCCGTGCCGGCACCCGCACCAGTGTCATATCGCCAAACACATCACGGGATAAGCTCCACCCAGTATCACGTTGCAGCCGAGGTAGGTCATCCGGATTCTCTTCAAACTGCAGTGTTTCATCATTAAGCGTTACACTGGTCCCAGCGCGCCCATGTAGTCGAATAACGAAATGTTGAATTGTCGAATCATAACTCCCACTTGCAGCAGAAATCTGTATTTTGCTGCAACCTAGGTCGTCACAAGCAGTTATTTTCTGATGAAAACAACTGCCGCGTGCATAGGCATAGGTCTGCCCATCGTCATCATATACTGTGGTCGCGGTCTCTTTGGTGGCGGGAAATACATCAAGGTAAACGAGTTCCGGCGGGTTACTGCCAAGAGACGCGACCGGATAAATTGTCGGGATTATGCTACCTTCCCGAACGAATAAAGGTATATCCGTCCACGCATTAGTGTTGAGGCGATAAAGAATTTTCTGATTTCCTGAATAATGGTTACCGCGAAAAAAGTCGATCCAATTCCCTTTAGGTAGATATATAGTACGGGTCGAAGATGCTCCTTTTTTGTTACCAATTGGCGCCAAAACCGGTGCCACCAAAAATGAAGGACCAAACATCCACTGATCAATGAGATCCACACAGTGTGGATCATCCGGGAACGCCATCATCATGGGACGCACAATGCCAATGCCATGATCATAAAGCCCACGATCTAAAGCGTAGATATATGGTGAGAAACTATATCGCAACCGAATTGCATGCACCGCGATTTCCTGTGCCATCAGTCCATAAAGCCAAGGCTGAAGCCTGCTGCCATCATGTGGTGCGTGAACCCTGAAAATGGGAACAAATGCAGCAAATTGAAGCCAACGTGCATACTCTTCAGGACTGGGCGGCCCCCAATTTCCTGCATCCATACTCCATCTGGCTTGTCCCAACGCAACCATCGACAACATGCGCAGCGCCTGATGGGCCATGGATTTAAACCCCGGCGGTATATCACCCGACCAGGTACCATAACCATAACGTTGTGAGCCAAGATAAAAATTGCGGTTGATTGACCATACTCGCAAATCAGACAAATTCCGCTCGCCCTCATAGAGTGATTGCTGCATGTGCATAAAGAAGAAATTATTGAATCCGTCTGCCTCATCGTTCCAAAATCCGCTTAAACCACCATTCATGGCATCATGGCGGCGGGTCTGTTCCCAATACCACCGGCGTCCGGACGGCAAGTTAAAATTAATCAGCACTGCGCATTGCTTGTATACATAATCAACCATCCGCGTCTGGCCTGGATACCATACTCCCGCCTTTAATGCCGATAGCGCCTGTACAGTCATGGGTGTCAATTTGCCCGGAATGGTACAGCGGATAATGCGTGGTTTCATAATCCCCGTGAGCTTAATTTCCCGACGATCCATTATGTTTTTCAAATTGTCGGGATGAGTGGGAGGCAGCAACGCAGCAGGGAACTTTTTCTCGTTCCACCTGAATTCTCCAAAATCATTTTCACCCCATGCCTTCCAGTCAAAATCAATGGCAAAATTATCGATGGGAATGTCGCGGGCACGATAGCCATCCACTATATCAATCAGCTCATACTGATTGATTCCCCATTGACTGTTAGTAAAACCTGCTGCCCAGCGGGGGAACATTTCCGCCCGTCCGGAAACCTCGGAAAGAGAGCTAAAGATTTTATCCGGCTTGCCCATCATTAAAAAATACGTCAGGCTATTGGGACGGGGATACAGATACGGTGCGATCGATTTGCTTCGCCATGCATAGCCGGCGGTGGGAGTACTTTTACTCTTGGAATTTAACATGGTTTTAATCGGATATCCGGGATATCCATAAGAAAAATTCAGATTAGTGTCGCTAATGCCGAAAAAACCACCGTCCGAATCGACCAATACACCATAACCATGGGTTGTCCATACAAAAGGTGCTCCGCCGCCACCACCCCAACTCGCATCACACTGGTATAACTCAGCATGGCCACCTGACCCGCATCGCAATAGCGAGGTATCATTACTATCCGGCCCCAACGAGGGGTACGCTTTAATTCCGTAGAAATGCCGCCCGCATGGATGCGAAAAACGGAGACCTCCCAGACGGGGATTGGAGTGATCAATAAAAATACCTCCGCCAATCGGCTCCTCAAGCAACAATTCTCCTTTGGAACCGTATAAGGTCATACGACAGGGAGATTTTTTTATTTTAAGACAAAAATCAGCCATTTCAATTGTAATAGTTTCATTGTTATGTTTGATCTTTACGCCGACCATGGCAGGCCAACGCGCGGAGGGATCTAATACCGGCGTCGGCGGATCTACTTGCCCTCCTTGATTATAATCGACTCGGATAAGTCCAGCGGACAGAACTCGATATATTAGTTGGCCTCGGCCAATATCCAAGATAACCGCGTTGCTTTCAATTCGATATCCAATCACAGTTCCCAACCCAGCTGGTTCTACACTTCGATTACGACTTGCGTCTTTTGAAGAAGCCGAAGATGCCCACAAACTCTCCCCTGTCACAAGCGCAGTCGCAATGGCTGAGCAACCAATAAATTTCCGCCGATTGATCCGTATCACTTAGTTTCCCTTCGCTTTCACGCTTACGGCCTGCAAGCCGACGCTGGCGTATTGCTGTTGCCTTACACCGCGAGTATCAACCCTGGCCCGAACGATCAGGATATCACCAATATCGCCATGAACATCAAGATTAAGTATCGCATAACCGTGGCCGCTGCCCGTGTCATCCCCATCTTTCTGTGGATCACAGTATGTACTAAGAACCACACCATGCTTTCGAAACAAAATCCTTGAACCCAATTGCGCGGATAAATTAACTTTGGCGTTAAAGCTCGTCAGGTAGACAGACACAACTTCGTGTTTGGCAAGAAGCAGATGCTTAAATTCAATAGCTTTATGATTACCAGCTACATAGGCAAAACTCTGCAGCGAATTCAGCGCTGGATTCGGCGATCCACCGGAAAAACTAATATAATCCCGACTGTCTGTACTGGTGTTAGGTTGCCTTCCGGAAGCAAATTTAGCCGGTTCAATGGAATGCGGTCCTTTCTTCTTCTGTTCAAAAGTGCTATGTTGGCCGGCAAAATAATCAAAATATGCCCAATCGGTGGCGCCCTTGCTGAGATCAATTGGAGATTCTGCCGAAGACTGTGGTGGCGGAATAATGCGGCCAACCACGCTTCCGGGTTCAGGCGGTTGATCGGCCTGCGCAAAGACAACGCCTTCGGGAGCATGTAGGCGAACGGAAAAACCCCACGCCCATTTAATCTGATCAGTTTGCACAACGATCTGATTCCATCCAGCGTGGAGATGTACCCGAACGATACCGGCCGGATCAGCCATGCCATAGGATCCGGGCAAGTTCAAAAGTTGTCGTTGGTTCATCCATAACGTGATCCCATCATCGTGGCGTATGCTTAACCGACAAATAATGGGAGCCGGCGCTTTAATCCAGCTTACCGCCAAAGCGCAGGCATTGTTCACCGGATACAGCCGGTGGACGTTAATCCACCGTTTTTGATTGTACTGCGTGACATGTCTGACTGCACGTTGGGCCGATATCCAGGAAATGGTCTTCCCGGTTTTACCGACAAAGGATTTATCTAAGATAGCAGGAGTGATTAGCGTGTCGCCTAGTTGAGGTGCCTTTCCGGGCGCAAATGGACCAACGATCATCCATTGGTCGAGTGTCTCCCGGTAAAAGCGGATAGGGCGGCTGGCGATTACCTCCGGACTGATCCGCAGCATTGCTTTTCCCAAGAAGTTATAAAGTGGGTGTTTTTTGGCCCGCATAATCGGGAGAAAGACAAAACTAGACCGCTTATTGCCAGGCAACATGAAATCACGATGTGAAAACCCCGGAATATTGATCAAAAGATGGGCCTGTCCAGCCGATGCTGGAACAAGGGTATGCAGTAACAGGCCAACTCGGTACTTGTCGATGTTGTTGATACCGCTGTACGTCTTATAGTACCGGTGTCGGTTGTGAGCCAGCACGCCGATTCGTGCATCTCGTAACTTTCTTGCTGCATTAAAAAATATGTCAGAAAGGGCAAACTCCGCCGCTTGGGATTGTACACTGTGGCGTTGTGTAAGGCTGCCCTGAATTCCGGCAATCTCGCCGTTGTCCCTGGCAAGATCTGAGCGTACGGTCGTAGCGGATGCGACTCCAAAGACCTGTGCCGCAATTGAACGCAGCGTCTGGAGATGAAAAAGCACCCGGTCCAGTTTGAATTTCCATCCGATTCTTTCTTGGCCTGCACCCGCCAATGCTCTATGAATGACGGCGAGACGATTGACAACTTCAGGTAGCAGTGTCTGGACCGCCGATGATCCGGAAAAGGTTACTGCGACAACAGTTGCTTTACGTATGGATTGATCCGGCAAACGCACCGTCGTAGTCACAGTAGTTGGATTGTAAGTGTACCCTGGAATACCAATAGATGTATCGGGAACGGATTTTCCATTGGCAAGCACCCGGATGGGTACCGTAGTTACGGGCAGTCTGATGATAAGTTTGCGGTTTTGGAGTTGGCCGGAATAACTACCTACGGTCGGCCCAACGGTAACCCGAATGCCCTGGGAGCCAAGATTCTCATAATGCAAGGGCGTCAAGGCATACGCTCCATGCAGATAATCTGGTGATAAACCATCATCTTCATAAAGCGTAAATTGCCCACTGGAACCAGGATACACGCACACGATCAACGGATTGGCCGGTTTCGCGGCCATGCGAAGAGAAAACTGCTGCATGGGAATTGGTACGCCACCGCGCACAAAAAGGGGAATTTCATTTGCGGACGCCAATACCGGTCGATCTCCAAAGTGATCTACGCGTTCCTGGGTCAAAATATTCCACCATATTCCGTGTGGAAACCACATATCGGCAGCACCAAGCCAAGCCTTTCCAATTCCGCGGCTAACAATCGGGGATACCAGAAGTGATGGGCCGAACTGGTATTCCTCCGGGTGTGTATACGCTTGTGTTACTGAAGGGTGAGATAAATATAATGGACGTACTAACGGCAAGGAGTGCTTCCAGCCTTCATAGGCACAAGTATAGATATAGGGAAAAAGGCGTGAACGAAGATCGTATCCGACACGGGCCGCCACCAGGGTCCGATGACCATAGTACCAGGGCCGCCGATGATCCCCGTAGCTTCCCTCATTGTGGGTGCGAAATATTGGACTTAACGCGCCAAACTGAATCCAGCGCGCGTATAACTGAGCACTGGGTATAAAGACCGCAAATCCACCAATATCATTAGACCAGTAATCCGCACCAACGTTACCACCGGTTGCCACAAACGGCACCTCAAACCTCAAGACTCTCCAACGGGATCGGGTATCACCGGAAAATGAAATTGGATAACGTTGATCTCCCCAACCACCCCACCGGCTGAAGGAGGCTCCCCGATGGCCTGTCGATGATCTGCCGATATTCCAAAAATCCAGGGCATTAACCCAACCCAGATATTGATCGCCCCAATCCAACCACCAGAAATCAACACCCTGCTGTTCCAGCGGATCCAGCAACAATTTATAAAAATTACGCATGGATTTTTGGCTGGCTGGATCAAATGGAATCCGCTTCGTGCTAGCCGGATTAAGCCCCATCGCGTGGCAGAATCTTTTGAATTGGCTATCCCAAGGACCTACACCGCTTTGAGGGTGCAGATTCAACGTTACATGCAGGCCCTGTTGGTGCAACCATGCCAGCAATTTCCGTGGATGCAGTATGAGTTTCCGATTCCAATCGTAAGAGCCCCAGTGTGGCGTAGTATGCCACCCCATATCCATGACCATGACATCCAGTGGAATGCGGTGGGCATCATACTCCAATACCAGTTGCCGGAATTGACTGGCCGTAAAGCTGTGATAGCGCGATCGCCATGATCCCAGCATATAGCGGGGAGGAATCGGTATTCGCCCGCTTATGGCGGTTAAATCCCGCAGTGCGGTGTGGTAGTGATCTTTCCCATAACCAAAGAAATACCAGTCCGCCGTTTCATAAGCAGGACGTGGCCGAATCCATGGATGCGATCCACCTGTTATTAATAATGTATTATCTCTGTAAAGATACCAACCATCCCGGGAAAGTACACCATTCGGAAATGGTTCTGGACCATTGCAGCCATCAAGCGATCCCAGTGTCCCGCCGAGATTGCCAGATTGTCGGGTGCCGGGAGTCCAGGTTTTCCACTTTTTTTCTCCGTTGCGGAATCGGATTTCAAGGTTCTGCGGTGTAAAGGTATCTCCGCCACGCCACACCAGTTCCATCCGTGACGTTTTAATGATCAATTTTCCCGCATGCTTCTGAGTCGTGAATTGAGGAGGCTTCACATGACGATGCCACGCAAAATAGGACCTATCATTAATGAATTTATCATTTTGGCTGTATTCAAGCCGTATCAGTGTTGGGGTAATAATTGTGAAGCGGACATGGCCGTCAACAATAACACCATCTCTTATGTGAGCGGAGGCAGCTGTGGCTATCCCCTCGCCAACCAGCATGCCCAGCGTTATTATAAAAACTGCTTGTGCCACAACGAATCGATAAGAAAATGGATGACCATATTTCAACCAAGAACGCGAACAACTAAACATTAACACCAACCTCTTCGTTATGAAGAAAATAATTAAGCTGAATCCTATTAATCTGAACCATTACGATCGGAGCATTCGGCAATGCCGAATATCAATCTATGGAAACACAACCATGCACGCTTCCTTAAATTATTCCCAATAATCACTCCGCCTGCGCTGATAGGGCATCGCACATGCGATCCCCACAAGCGGATCATACAGGAACAAAGACCTGCGAAAGAATAACTCTTCTAGCTCACGCCAATAAAATACCGTTTAGTGGAACGTGAGCTTGCTTTAAATCACACCGCTTATTTCTTCGTGGACCCCAGGGAAGCCGTAAGGATGTTGCGAATCAGCGTAGTGAGTATCGTTTACGCAGGCTCATCCCGACTGCTAAAGCAAGAATACCGATACCAAGCAGTGAAATTGTTGTTGGCTCTGGTACAGGAGACGCAATGGGTGCAACATCCGCATAATTTGTACCGATGCGCAATTCATCTAACAAAGGCCCCGAATAACCGGCATGCAGCACAAATTGGTTGAACTGATAAAATGGATCATTAGTGTCGGCAAAACTCGCATTCGGTGTCGTTGATAGCGATGTACCCAGCGTCGGATTCACCCACATGTTAATCGTATACCCCACGCCAAAGGACGTGGGAGTGTTGTTGATGTCGACGCTTTTCGTGCTGGAACCGACAATCAACTCGTAAACGAGAAAGGCCTGATCGGAAGCGGCTACACCAGAATCTGTGGTGCCACTACCGGACCCGGAAGTTACATTATCAGCAGCAAATCCCCAGTTGGTGCTGCTCGGTTGC
>JAMDCX010000023.1 GCA_023489375.1 Planctomycetota bacterium | reverse complement strand
TGCGGACTGGCCCTCCCTCCGAACCGGACGTGCGGATTTACCGCATCCGGCTCTCCGGTTAATGGGCCCCCTTCAGGGACTGACACACGAGTTGATGGGCCTTGGTCAGGGAATACAGGCCTAACTAGCTGAGTAACCGTTCACGGACATAAGTGGCGAAATTATGAAAAAAACGCCACTTTTTACCTCGCGCTACCTGTTTATCGTGATTTTTACGTCTTATAAAGTCCAGACTCCACATTATTTCTTTGATTTTTGGCGTTTTTTGGCCCGTGAACGGTTACGATTATCGGATCATACCACCAGTATGCCACAGCAAAACTATCATGTCTTCACCGTAGCCGGTATAATAGGGAAAAATTATCCGGCCACCAACGGCGTATTCGCTTGTTTAAGGATTAGTAGGATGAACCAGATTTGTACCTTCACATGGACGTTTTTCCACAAGACTTAACGCAGATACACTACTGTCGTCTCCCGTGACTGCATTGTGATCGCAAAGCCATTGCCGTGCTGTGATAAATACTGTTTCTTGGGGTATATCATGCGGACAGAGCTGCGTTGGATACCCAAGCGACTCCAGTCCACATTGATTTGGGCCTGAACTGTATTATCAGTGGGATTATACAGGCTCAGGTAACAGATATCGCCGTGGCCATAACGTTCGATACAGATCGCTGGATAGGTAGAATGCGCCCATGTCACCGGTTCCCAGCCAGCTTGATACAGCTTGTCTAATACCGGTACCATCGGCGCCAGGACAGACAGCTTGATGCCGCGTCCCGGGTAATCATCCCACAGTAAATTATATTGAACTCCCGCTTTGGGTTGATTGCTATAGGGCAGATATGTGATCGGGCGGTGATACGCCAAGACACGCAGCAACACAGGACGACTTACCACAGGGCTTTCATTGGCGAAAACGTCGATGTATGGTGCCGAGAACGTAACGTTTTGGTCGTCAATATTGGTCATCAATATCTCATGGTGTTGATGGCACATGGGGCTTAACCATTTCAGCCATTGCACTGTGGAGAAAGTAGCGGGAATCATTGGCTCATCAGTACGCGGATTGAACGAAAGTGGAAATTTAGAATATTGAAAATGTGCTTGGCAGTAATCATTCGGGGTGGAATCGAAGGAATCCAGTGCAAATCCATCCGCGGGAAAGCCCATTGTGTGCTCAAATGCTCTGGCATTTGGTAACATGCAATGGTAATAATCAAATTTTCCTAAGCCATCCGGGATATTTGGATTTAGATCGCATGGGATCATAGTTCCAACGCCGTTTTCGCCGAGCCAAGGGGCCGTATGGATCCCAAGGATGAGCTTTCCATTTGCAGAGTACATGCCGGAGGTACGGGCGGCCTTGAGTAGCGCCGTCAGAAAAGACCGCAATTCCATTCCAGAATACTGCTTTGACCAGAAGTGACCGCAGTGCCCCTTCGTGTAGGGGAGCTTCATAAATTTGGCCCATGCGTCATTATTACCATGGATTAACGCCATAAAGAAATTCATGGCCTCCTGATACGTTGGTTTTTGAAAATAACCCATGCTTAATTGAAGAAACTCCGGTTCGATGTAAAGCAGGTTCAATGCACCATGGTCATGGTTCCACCTGGCATCCTTTCTGAAAACGCCCCAATCAAAGCGATATCCACCGGCGAGAAGCTGCTTCGATGTCTGCTTCGCCTGGGCGCGGCCAAAGGGGAAATCCCATCCGCCACCTCGCGCCACATGATTGACGAAGAATTGCGGAAAAAAATGGTAATATCGTTCCAAGGCACTGCGCAAGCCCCACTGTGGATTGCACCGGTAGATTATGAAGCTGAAACGGGCCGATGACAGAGGTTTTTTATTCCAACGCATCCCATCCAAGAGGGCGAAATTGAAGGCAATATACAACAGGTGCTGATGAGGATTGATCACAAAGCGATAAACTGTGGGTTGATCGAGCCGGATACCCATAGCCAAGCCAGCTCCGGTTGTGCTTAACGCGCACACCGGATAGCCGGTGACTACTTCCTCCAGCGACGGTATCGCATGGATATATCGAAATGGGTGTGTAGGCTTTTCCAAGCCCTCGTCCCACCGCCAATTCAAGAGATTCACCGGAATGCCAAAATATACCGTGACCGCGCGGGTTCCTCCTCGCAGGTTTGTAACCTTGCCACGTACGGTAATCATATCGCCCTTCACCGTATAAACGGCATGCAGTTTGAGTCCCAGCTTTTTCACCACACCCTCCTGTACGATCCGCCTTCCCTTGGCGACCACCCTGCCGCCTACCATGATCGGCGGAGAGTCGGCGGCCGCATCGCGAAGCATAAAACCTGACGGCTGTCTGCGTCCGGTTCCAAAAGCTGCGCCGTTAATTAACCATCGCCTGACGCCGCCCATGGAGCCGATCTGTAAATCTAGCCCATCGGCCGTTTTAAGTGTGCCCACTGATCGACCTGATTCGCCGTGCAAAGCGTTGACGCTAAAAACGTGCGAATCAAAGCATATCTGGTCGGCATTCGGACCAGTCAATATAGCCTGGGCAATCTGAACTTCGAACATGTGTGGATATGCGTACGGCATTTCGTAAACATATACATCGATGCCTAGAACGTTCGATCTGGCCACACCATTCAAGTTTAGTTTCAAAGTTTGCCATCCGCCGGTACACAGTTTAAAATTGCCTACTACCTGCTGCACTGGTGGATCGCCTGGCAGGTTTTCATGCCGGTAATTTCCATCGTAGAGACAAACAGTAACGTGTTCTCCTCCGGCTCGAATCCCCGTGTCAGTGCTTATCAGCCGCATTTTCAGCAACAGGCGGTTGAAGCCACGCCAATCACGCGGTCCGGTATTTTGTAAACTTATATGAGGAAAGGCCTCCGACTTTCCATTGCAGTTAAATATGTATGATCTCGTACCTGCATCACTGGGAGCGGTCCTGACCGAGCAACCGGCGCCGATGTACGCGTGCCAAGGCATAGCCGTAAGGTTTAGATTGGCTCCGACTGCCTGCCCTGTCGGCGCCCAAGCAGCCAGTACCATCGCGAGCAGAATGGTAAACCATTCAATCATCCCACGACAGCATCTGCACAGTTCCTGGCACAGCCTTGTTTTGCAATGTTGCGGATACGAGCGGCCTGTGATTGCTATAGTATTTCTCTGACTTGCAAAAAATATGACGAATTGTTGCAGTGCTCGGGTTATAATCATTGGTTTGCCTCCTGGAATATCGACTTATATTTGTTGATAATACGCCTGGCCTCCCGGATTGAATCGCCGGTTGCTACGGCAGAAAATGTAATGTGTTGGTAAGTCCGCGCTCGCGCCCAGGCAAAATAGTCAACTGTCTGTGGAGAGTTGCCCTTCAGGATGCTTTGCTGTTGCCGTACCCACAACTGCCATCGTGGAAAATAAAAATTCCTCAGCATTTCGACCCACTCACGGCCGGAATAATCAATCCACCCCGGCTTAGGCCCCCATACGGTGATAAGGGTTCGGGCGTCAGTTTCCAGCAATTGCCTTGGGCCGGTCGTTTCAGCAAACGCCCGGGCAGCAGCGATCCAATGCCCCAGCAGAAACCCTTCCTGCGTTTTGAGCAGCCGATCTTCATCAAGAATCATGTTGAGAAACAAATGCGATTCCTTGTCGAATTCCGCTGGCAATTTCTGCTTCAAGGCCGCGATCATCCGTCCATATTGCCATAAGCCAAGATTATCCAAGACCTGCCGGGTTATATCTGTAATGTCAAATTGATATGTGGGCACTTTTTCAAAGTGATCTGCGGCATCTAGAAGGTTTCGTAGCGCTAAAACCATTTGGCCTCGATCATAGGGAAATGCTTTCGCGTAATTTTGTATTGAACTGCTCCAAGATGCCCCATCCGGTGAATTACAGAACACGCATGAACTCTGCCACGGGACTTTTGAATTATAGACTGACGATTTCAGCAATTCCCATGCTGTTACCGCTGACTTGCAGTGTCCTCCGTAGCGTTGAACCGCATAGGCGGCGGTCCATTTAGTCAGGTTTGGTTTCTCAGTGTACCACGCCAGATCGAAAAGAAGTTGAAATGTCGGATAATCGACGGTGCCCTCCATCGCTGCACCGATGCCGCACATCCGCCCCTTCTTTAGCGCATCAAATGGCCCTTGGGCAATGCGGTCCCATCGACCATAGCTCCACAGATTGCCTCCGAAATTGCTGATAATGCACCAGACCCACGGATGCCCAGACCAGTTTTTACGATTGTGGTAAAATCCTCCATCCGGTCCGTCGTCCCAGATATCCAAGATCAACGTATTGCTCTTAGTGGTTCCGTCCAGCATTCGCTGATGTGGATTTTCCTGCCAGCCTTGCATGACCCAGATGGCACCGGGCCTGGCATTCTGCATGGCGGATTCTACGCCTCTGCCGACCTGTTCAAGATCAACTCCAACTGGTGTTACTCCTTCATGAAATGGATCACCGCCAAAATAACGGGCTTCTCCAAAAAGTTTGTATTGTTCCTCATACCAGATGGCCGCCATGCGATCAAACAACGTATCCCCCGGCAAAAGCATCGGCGGGCGGGAGAACATGCACCATTGACCTGTGTTGATGATTCTGCCGTTGGGATAATGCTTTTTCAACGAGGGCGGGACCATCCCGTAGAATCCCTGGAATACTGGCTGGATGCCCAGAGACCGCATGCGGGCCAAAATCCGTGTCTGTAGCCGGCGGCGGCTTTCAAGCCAGTCTTCCCAGACCGGTCCGCCCCAGCCCTCCAAGTTGTCCATCAACCACCACGGTGTAAATGCCGGCCCGGCGATGAACTGTCGGATTTCCTCCTCCGATTGCCCCATGCGGCGTATCACGTATTGCCAGATGCACTCCTGGCCGATCACCGCAGCCAACGCCAAATTAATTCCATTCAGTGCCATCCAGTCCAACTCACGCTGCCAGCGAGGCCAATCCCAGTAGGCCATGATATAACTGAAGGTGTAGTAATTAATAAAATAGCGGCATTGCACCAATACGTTGCGGCGATTTTTCCTGCCCGGTACGCTAAATTTTTCGGGTAGATATACTTGGTCTCCAACCCAGGATATTTGAGAATGACAGCCTTTGCGAAGGAAGTAGTTCAGCGCTGCTGCCTGGGCGATAGTATTTTTTCCACGCAAGATGATCCGACCGCTGGCATTTTGAACCTCAAATATATCCAGATAGTTGTGAGCGTCGATGTTTTCAAAAGTTAATTCCGCTGCGCGCGGCCCCATCACGCGATGGGCTAGCGCCAATATGGGAGTTACGTCCTCCGGTTGCGGGCTTTCAGCGTGCAACGTTATTGACGCCGATATTCCGACTGCAAACGTTGCTGACAGAAACTCACGCCGATTGAGTCCCTTTGATGATATTGGAAGGTCGTCGGTCATGGTTTAGCTTCATTTTTGAACTTCAGAATCAGTTTGGCTGGCGCGCTGGTACGACCGAATGGATCAATGGCTACAACACGGACAATCACAGGTTTGCCCGGGATAATTTGGAGATGCAATGGACTTCTGTATCGCACCGATTGAACATCAGGAATTGCCCCATTGAGTGTATAGTAAAAGAGGGTTTCGGGAACAGGATCACTTACCAGTACATTCGCGAAGTTGCTTGTTGTATTAACAATGAGGGCATTGTGATTCAGGTCATGGGTGCGTGAAGTGTGTCCGCCATCGCAGAAAACTCGAAAGCTGGGCTGTGGCATCCGGAAATAATAATGATGTTTCCGCAACCAGGAATATTGCGGCGATGTCCGGGATACAAAACTGCTATAATTCTGCAAATTTTTAGGCGTCCAGCAGATTTCCGCCAGAGCCAGCTCACGCGGTAATAGCTGATAAAACAGGTGGGGATTTGCAAAGGCCTTGGGAATCTCGTGTATAGCCCATTCATCTGCCCACATGCAGGCCTCGGCCCCGAGCAGGCGTGACCGTAAGGATACCGGCAGCAGTTCCGACGGATTAAACTGATAGGTCGTTCGCAGGTTGACGACCCTGTACCATGGAACCGGCCACGGTTCGTATTTTATATCTCCTTGCCGTGCATCAAAATACAGTTGAGGTGCTTCTGCAACCATAATGTCATGCCCTTCGCTCGCATCAATTGGCACTACGGTGGAGCTGTTCCAGCATTCCACAATGGTATTCCTGGGTAATGGTTTAACCGGCACATTGGGATCGTCCCAGATGATAGCACGGTGTCCCCTGGCGTTCAGAAAGCGGGCTAATTTAACTTCAAAATAAGATAGAATCTGCTGCAGAGATTTCCAGTGGTATCGTCGCATGAGTTTATGAGCGGCGCGATCTTTGGCCCATGCTTTTACATCGACTTCATCCCCGCCGATATGAATCGGTCCTGGAAAAAGCCTGGCTAAATCGCCGAAGACGGTCTTGAGAAATTGGAACGTTCGACGGCTCGGCGTCAGCGGAGAATGTCCGCGGCCGCCGGCTAGCCAAGGATACGCCTGGATGGCGGCTCTACAGTGGCCGGGAACATCTATCTCCGGCACAATGGTAATATAGCGAGCGTGTGCGTATGCGACAATTTCCCTGATTTGCTTTTGGGTGTAATAGCCGCCGCCGTAACCATTCTTATACCAGTATGCTCCGATTTGAGTAAGTTTTGGATACTGGGGAATTTTGACACGCCAGCCTTCAAAATCGGAAAGATGCCAGTGAAACATATTAAGTTTGTAATGAGCGGCCAGACGGATGAATTTTTTGATGGTTCGCACGGAGAAGCGGTATCGGGCGCAATCCAGCATAATTCCACGCCAGCGGTAGCGTGGCCAATCCATAATTGAAACCTCGTGAATGGCGTTATCCGTTGGCTTGGCGGGATTAAATAGTTGTTCAAAGGTTTGCAGAGCATAAAATAATCCGTGGCCAGTATTAGCGGAGAGTACCGCCCCATGACTGGTAACGTCCAGCAAATACCCTTCATGGCCAAGCTTTGAATTAGCTGCCCCAGTAGAAAGCATAATCTGGCCAATGCCGGTGGAGGCAATATCGGCAACAATTTGCCGATGTCTCAAGAAGTGTTGAAGGAATCTGGCGATATGGCGTTCGGCGGGATTGTCAGCTGTAATGCCGATCTTTGCGGGAAGCTGCCATTTAGTGGCATAGGCTGTGACGTGTCGCGGTAGTGGGAGCAGGCCGAGATTATCTACCGAAAAACGACCTCGTTTTTCCACAGCGCGTACCAAGCTGGAAAAAAGAGCCATAATTAAGAATCCAGCGACGATGGCCAATCTTAACTTTTGCATAAGCAATATCCTTAATCGTGAGCCTGCCTGAGCTTTTCCGCATCTTATCCCATCATAATGTGTCGTCGGGCACCACCCTGCGTAGATGTACCATGGCAAGGTGTTTTACACGCCGGACCTTCTTACCTATTATCCTTGTTCTGATTTAATTCGGAAGGCATTAACGTTGTACACTGCGAACTTAGAAATCAGGGGGGGGGCCACGGACTTAAGCACCACCAGCCTTACTGCACTGACTAGAATCGGTTTGAATTGCTGAAGTCGTTCGTGGCCGATGGAACTGCCTCGGCAAAGTACCATCCAGCGTCCGTGTATGCGTCCTTGGACGAGGTATTTTCGGACGCGCTGTCCCTTGCTGATTCGTTCCATGATCATGACATTGTTGATTGTAGTCGCTTGTGGGAATTTCATGACAAGGTTACTCCCGCGCCCTGATGTCTGATCCAACGGGTAGGCAAACCGATGGCGAATTTCCTGGCCAAATGCCGCCAGGCGTCGCCGGATCGTCCTCGCAATACGCCCGTATTGATTGATCGGTGCGTTGATAATGAGATTGCAGCCACGACCAATTGAGTGATAATAGATGTCAATAAGGTGAGGCAGCGTCAACAATGGATTTTGGCGGCCGGGATGCCAGAACCAATGGTCCCCAGCCAAAATGGAAACGTCGACCTCTGCGGGCTCCCATATTTTGCCGTGAGGATTACCTGCTCCGGACTGGTTGTCTCTGGCTACCGTTTCCCAGCACGGATATGGGGCCTCGCCTGCTTCATTTCCTATCCAGCGCGTCAGGCCACCAGGGGCACCCGAAGGACCTTGAAAACAGACCATATCGGGCTGATATTTTTTAAGTAGCGGAACCAGATTCGGCCCG
Organism: Planctomycetota bacterium; assembly: GCA_023489375.1. Classification (GTDB taxonomy): domain Bacteria; phylum Planctomycetota; class Phycisphaerae; order WQYP01; family WQYP01; genus JAMDCX01. The sequence continues at coordinate 2,887 of JAMDCX010000023.1, read as the reverse complement.
CCCTTGTTTACTGGCAACTCGCCACCATCAAACCAGCAATAGAACAGCCGCCCGTAATGGCTCCAGAGACGCGTTTCGATCTTTTCACAGATATGTGCATAGGAAGCTTGCGCGGTAGTATTGTCTCCTCTGCCGTTATCGACTAAACAGTGCGAGATGTGTAAATAATAGTTCGTGGACAGCGTGCAGTACAGACCAGGTTGAACACCGTATTTATGGCACGAGTTAACAAAGCTCCTAACCATATCAGCTTTTCCATCGTCCCATTTTGAGTAGGAAAGACCGAACGGATAGGCATGGCACTGGAAGAACATATATCCGCTTGCATGCTTGCATACATAAACGGCGTACCGTGCCCCCATAGCCTTCGCCATGCGCAGCCAACTGTCCGTATCCGGCACGGTTGGTGATAAAAATGGATCACCACGAAAGGTCATGGTGTAATGCGGATGGGCTACTTGCAAATCGTAGTGAAAGAAAATGCCAAGTTCCGCGTTTTCCCATGTCAATTGATTATGGGTAGGCAACGGTAGCACCACTCTGGCCGCCGCCCATGCCGCATTGGCAAATAAATACAGCATTATTCCTATTATAACGATATAAACTTTTATTATAAAATATTTTAAATTATAGTTGACCATTATGATTGTACTTTCTTTTTATTCGCGTTGTTTTCTATAGAGCCTTAACGGTATACAATGTTGCTCAATGCTCATTCACAATGCATATAATTATTGGGATTGCGGCAAGAAGTTGTAAACGTGCAAGCCATATTGCTTGATAATTCCAACATGGCCGTCGGCAAAGACAGCATTTGCGTATCCACTGCCTTGTGCAGTTGTCATCATATGGCGGTAGCGCACACTAAAATCCCAATTGAACGAAGCATCACTATGGAGGTTGGTTCCAAGCGCATCCTGGTTGCCTGCATATTCATTGATCGGCTCAATGATTGCGGTCGGATTTGGCGTGCTCCCCTGTGGTGCCGGCAATGTTTTTGTATCAAGGAGTGTTTCATACGAACCATAGATGGCGGGGTCATAATAATCATTAAAAACGAAATACGAAGAACCGTCGGGTATATCCTGAGCCGCGTCAGCACATTCAATGCAGTGAGATGGAGACCTTACTATATTCGCGCTCAATGTACTTGGCTCATTCTGCGTTGCCGCCCCCCATATATAGTTTATGATATCGGCATCAAGAAATAAATTTGGATTCGCCGCATAATTCTGAACGTATGCGGCAAATGCCATACCAGGACGCCAAGGTATATTTGGAAGCACATGCGACGGACATTGGAATTCAGCTTGATACATGGAATAAACATTGGGCTTGTCGAAATTAGAATAGTTCGTACAGAAACTCCCAAAGTTAGGAAACGTGCTCGGATATTGAAACTGCAGGAGGAACTCAGTCCAAGAATAGCTGCCTAACTCATTCATTCCCTGGAAATGCCACTGATAATCTCCATAGCCATATGAAATTTGCCCTGGCGGTAACATGCCAGCATAAGTATCTGCGTATTCGGCATTCAGTATTCCGATTGACCTCAAGTTCGCCGCACATGATATCGCGTCTGCGGATTGTCTCGCCATGGCGAGTGCCGGCAACAAGAGAGCAATTAACAAAGCAATTATGGAAATTACAATTAATAACTCGACGACAGTAAAACCGTGCGCGGATTTACGACCCACTTGGAATAAATCATTGTTACGCATAACGAATCTCCATATTCAGGGCACAGCGCCCGACCAATAAAGTATATTCGCACCGTAACTCAGTACGGTATCAAAATCGGCGGGGCACATCGGACCACGCCCGAAATGCACCCCGCCGTCAACGTCGTATTACACGCACCGGCGGATCGCACGCTTGCGTCCGATCAGTACCAGCCCCAATGCTCCTACACCGAGCAATTCCAGTGACATTGCTTCCGGAACTGGGGTTGACGTTAGTTCAAAGCTAGTAGCGCCACCACCGGTCGGGTAGTTACCACTCATGAGGCCTACGCCGATAAGATTGTCGGGATTAGTCGTAAAGGTATACGATTCTCCTGTTGGTATTCCATTATATGATGAACTCAAACTCCAACTGGCAACAGTGGTGTTTAATACTAATGACAAGGTGCCGCCACCAGGCACATAACCAGAATCCCCGGAAACATTAGTACTACCAACATTGTGATTTGCAATCCAAGTAACGTCCCCCCCGTAACCTCCCGCGCCAGTAAAAACCGAATCTTGAATTGAGCCAATGTTGCCCCCAATCTCAAAAAATACCCCCATATAGGGTGAACCAGCTATCGTTGAACTGATATTAGCAAAGCTTGCAGATGCCGCATAAATTAGCCCCGATGTGGGCGTAAACGGCAAAACGGCAAAAGAACCTTCATTACCCTGGTCAAGGGGACATGATCCGTTCGCCATCCAACCAGTACCATCAGTGTTTTCATTATATACACTCCATGTGCCGCCCCCCGTAGTGGTAGTTTGACCGTTCAACGAAGAAGTAGCACTACCCGAGAAATTATCAGAGTATATAATCGTCGCTGAAGCAATGTTGGTTCCAAGCCCACATAGACCAACACCCATCCCCATTGCTGCGACCGCCATGGCCGCCGCCGCCAGAGAACAACCACGCGAAATGGACGAACGATTGGAATACATAAACGACTCCTTCTGCTTCATATTGAAGCGGTATGAATTGTCCATTGGCCGAATGGACGACGGTTTGCTGCAACCATCTGCAGCGGATGTGACGATACTTGTTTTGCTATTAAACATAGCAGAACTCCTTTATAAGGACCTGAATTGCTCACTTCTCCACGCCAACCGCATGATCGGCAAAAATGAAGTAGTAAGCATTAATGCAAACCGAAAATTGT
>JAMDCX010000068.1 GCA_023489375.1 Planctomycetota bacterium | reverse complement strand
TTGCCAACATTAACTTCCCAAAACGGCAATGTGCTGGTCAAAGGTGCTGGATCGATCTGTGTGGATTTTGGTGTGGAGAGCGCGGGATGGCTGGAGTTTGACAGCCCCGATTGTTCCGGGGCGGTGCAAATGAGCGTCAGTGAATTCAATAAGCCGCCGCTGCCCGCCGCTCCCGGTACAACTAAGGCACCCGTGAAACATGGTAACACCTTTCGTCTGGAGTTGAACCCCGAGTTGTACGAAGGCGTACGGTTTGGGTGGATCCATGTGCGAAGGTTTTCCAAACCCTGGCATATAACCGCAGTCCGTGCGGTATGTCAGATCAAGCCGACCAATTATCAGGGCGGTTTTTCATGTAGTGATCCAATGTTGACACGCATTTGGTACACCGCCGCATACACGGTCAAACTCAATCTGCTCAAGCACTCATTCGGTTCGATTCTAATGGATCGCGGTGACCGCATTTCCTGGACCGGCGATGCCCACATTGCCCAAGCGGCAGCGCTGGTGGCATTTGGTAACTGGGATTTTATCCGTCGGAATTTAGAGCGTACCAGTAGTCATAGCAATGGCATCGCCAGTTACTCCCTGTATTGGGTGAAGAGCTTGTTGGAATACCACCAATATACCGGCGACGACGCTTTGCTAAGGAAGTACCTGCCCAATGCGCAGGCCAAGTTGGACCAAGCGGCGGCCAACTATGCCAACCCGGTGATTGGGTTTTACGGCTGGGACGAACGGCTCGGCGCGGGATTCGAGGACCCTGAATGTCAGGAGGCGAAAAACGCCTATCGCATGCTCGTGATTGGTACCTGCCGGGAATTTGCCAGTGCCGCCGCAGCCATTGGTCGCATGGATTTGTCCAAAAAATATGAGCAGATCGCTGAGGAGAAAATCAATGAACTCAGGACCGATCCGAAATGGTATGAATCCTTCGGTGTCCATGCCTGTTCAGACGCAATCAATGCCGATTTTGCCACCTTATCCGAGCGCCACGCGATTATCCGCCACGCTTTTATGAATCGGCTGAACCGGCTGTCGTATTCGCCGTTTAACCAATTTTTTATTCTACAGGCAATGGCGCGGCTCCATCAATTTGATGGAGCTCTTCAAACTATACATGACTGCTGGGGCGGCCAGGTTAACTATGGTGGCACCACATTCTTCGAGGTGTATCGGCCAAGCTGGAATGTCATGGTAGGGCGGAATGCCGCAGTGCCCAACAGCCAGAATGGCTACACGAGTTTATGCCATCCATGGAGCAGCGGCGTGGCCTTCTGGCTGACCCGGGAAGTGGCGGGCATTAAGCCGACATCTCCCGGCTTCAGAACGGTGGACATTATACCCAATATGGGTAAATCACTTACGTGGGTTGCGGGCTGGGCTCCAACACTCCGCGGAATTGTTGCGGGAAGATTCAATGTACTGTCAGGCGTATGCCACGTTACGATTCCATCAGGCATTGTCGCTCGCGTTGGTGTTCCTAAAGCGGGGCGAAAGATCCGTCGCATCACCGTTAACGGGCATGTGGTGTGGGATGGAATCTACCGTGCCGTGCCGGGCATCGTGGCATCTCGTGAAGATAGTGCGTTTGTGTATTTGACCGACGTGGGCTCAGGTACATACGCCATGAATGTGGAATACAGCGGAAACCTGTCTACATCGGTGAAAGAACCTATCGTGTATCCGCTAGCTTTTGTGAGGGAGGATATTGCCACACGGGGAAATTGGGGCGGTGTTTACGGGCGGGATGGTTTTGTGCTCTTTGGTTACTACGGTTCTGGGAAGAATCGCTGTTATCTGCCTGGTTACGTTGAATCGGTCAAATCCTCGCGCGGCAAGCAAGGCGGTTGCCGCGTTGTACATTGGGTATCCCGAACCATGGAACATCGCGCTCCGGCGCCTGATTCCAGTAACGACTTTCCGCGGAACGCCGGTTGCCTCCAAGGGGGAATCATTTGGTCGGATGTCACGATGTATGTTGACGTAGTGGTTAAAGAGTCCGCCAACTACCAGCTGGCGCTTTATTTTGTGGACTGGGATTGTGCGGGCCGGCAGACGGCGGTGGAAGTTTTTGATCTGTACAGCCTGAATCGGGCGGTTCCGGATAGAATGGTTACGGATTATGAACAGGGAAAGTATCTTGTCTATCGGTGTCAGCGATCAGTGCGCCTGCGTCTCGATTTGGTACGTGGGCACAATACGGTACTTAGTGGAATATTTTTCGATCCACTTAGCGGATGATTCGTAGGTTCGTAGCGGCGGACCGGTGAATGGTGTTCCAAACGGACGATGTAATGAACAAAGGATTACAAGATGATGATGACGCGACACATCGGATTACTCTTGGTTGGCCTACTGGCAACGGTCGGTTTTGCACGAGCAGCCAATGTGAAACTTCGAACTCGATATATGCACATAACGGCCAATCGAACTTCAATAGGCGAAGGTGGAACTGTTGTGGTTTCCGCCCGATGCACACCTTCGAAGTCAGACATTTCCAAGCGTGTGACAGGTATTGTGATATGGCCATATGTCAATGGAAAACAATGGGGAGCTGCTGAAAAGACCAATCGGCGCGGCCAGGTTAAGTTTATGATTCCTCTGCCCAATGTGGGGACGGCCCGAATACAGGTGGCCACTCAGGGACCCTCAAAGGCAGATTTTCCCGTTGGCCAGCTGCTGCCAGCCGGAGCGATTGTATCCAATAGTGTGGAGGTACATGTGCTCGCCCGTCATTTCACTGTGCCGGCGCATCGGCGGCATCTGGTGGGTATTGAATACGAACCATGGTTTACACCCCTGAATGTAACATGGAATACAGCGGAATCGATTCCGCTGATGGGAAAATATTCCTCCTTGAATCCGGCGGTTCTCCGCCAACAAGCCCTTTGGTTTGATAAAATGGGAATTAATTATATTATAATTGATTGGTCAATCAATCTTTGGGGAAAAAATGAGTGGCACCAGCGAACACCGAATGTAACCCAGAGGATCGCCGCAACCACCCTACTATTGAAAACCTACGTCCAAATGAGGCGGCAGGGAATCACCACTCCCGAAGTCACTCTGCTTTTGGGGCTTAACAATGCCCCGGCGGCACCATTTAAAACTACGGGACTTAACGGAGAGATCGCGTGGATTTACCGAAAATATATTCAGAATCCTCTATTTTCCAGTTTATGGCTCCATTATCGAAACAAGCCATTGATCGTGATAATAAACATCGGAGGTCCACGTGCATTGGTTGACCAGCCGCCGATCAATTGTCAGCATTTCATCGTCAGATGGATGGCAACCCAACTGCAGATCGCTCCACCGCTCGCGCATGCCGGTTATTGGTCTTGGATGGATGGTTCGCAGTCTCCAATTCCAACATTTAGCGGTGGCAAATGTGAAGCGTTGACAATAACACCGGCATTTTTCATTTTTCCCAAAGGCGGCTGGCTCGCAGCCACAGCACGGGCCAGAGACAATGGGGTTACATACATCAGGGAATTCGACACCGCCCTACGCTATCGCCCGCATTTCTTGACCATCTGTCAATGGAATGAATTTGCCGGCCAACCCATAGGCCAAGGATTTGGAACCAAGCACGATGTGTACTGGGACTGTTATGCTGTTCCTTTGAGCAATGATATCGAACCAACATCTCTGACCGCATGCGGTTATCGCGGCTGCGGCGGCTGGGGATTTTATTACCTAAACCTGACGCGGGCCTTTGTTCATCTGTATCACCAGAAACACCCCAGTTCGACGATCCTGGCGATCGGTTCACCGGATCACAACGCTGTGATAACTGGCGGCAGTATTCCAGTGCGCTGGGCCTGTGTAGGGAAACAACCGCAGAACTTCACGTTACGGCTGGACGGCAAGGTGGTGGCCCGCCATATTCCTCCATCCCGGCGAGCTTATACAATCAATCTGCGGGGGGTGGCACCCGGTCGGCACACGCTTACGCTACGGGCGAATGGCGCGGTGAGCCGGTTTCAGATTTCGTATGCACACGAGTCGCGGTGGCTGGCTCAACCCATTCCGGCGATGGCGCATATTGCCTTTACTCTGTCCGGAAAACAATGCAAAGCACCGCGTTGAAAATTCGCCTAACTGCGTATAAAGGTACATACAATGCGCAAATTAACAACTCCGCGGATGGTTTCCGTCGTATATTTAATGTAAGCAGTTTGGGGTGGAAGGAAACGAATGGCTATGAATGAACTCATCTTGGAGATAGTATTATGTGCAGATATTGTGTTGAGCGGAAAGTAGAACATACAATCGAATTTTTTGGCCGCCGCGACTTCTTGAAGGTCCTGGCCGCCGCATCCGCAGTGGCGGCAGTGACCGATTTAAGAAATCCGCGAGTAGCTTGCGCTCGCGGCACTTATCCCAGTGTGAACGCCCTCCTGGCATCAATGGGAATTCAGCGCATTGCCCGGCTCACACCGCTGGGCTATCAATCTAAACCTGCGGTCAGCGACAAGGTGGTCAAGTGGGTGCAGGTGGATTTGGGGCAATCACGGAAAATTGATCAGGTCAAACTTATGCCAATGCTGGATTTCAGTTTTATATCACAGCGTTTTCCGCGGCGATTTCGGATTGAAGCATCGGACAATGCACAATTTCATGCGTCTCAGATTATCGCCGACTACACCAAGGCCGATTACCCGTCTCCCGGTGATAAGGTGGCAATATTCTCCGCAGATGGCGTAACCGGGCGTTATGTACGTGTAACAGCCACGCTACTGACCGGCCGGAGTCTTGCGCTTTCAAAGTTGGAAGTCTGGTCTGATGGTCGCGATGTTGCCCAAGGCTGTCGAGTTACCGATGTGGATTCCGTTGAGATTTTTGACGCATCTGCGGACGGTGACATTACTCCGGCCCCATTGGCACGCGGTGCGGGTGCGGATCAGGCGGCATACGAGCAGTTGCGTGCGATCTATCCAACGATGCCGGCATATCCGGAGGTTTGGCCCAATGGGCCGTTTGCCCCGACTTGGCCAATTTCCGGAATCTTCGTCGCCCCGCTGACACGCAAGCCACGACCCCAAGGCGAGGGGGTCGTCACCGACAACCCTGGCAATGTCATTCCATCGCACCACTGGAGACCGATGCCTTTTCTGGCTACGGCACCCTTGCGAGGTGTGGAGATTGGTGATGGCTTATTTAAGACCGTCATGGAAAACAATATCGATTATCTGCTTAACAGCTTCACCGTACCGGAACTACTGCGATATTTCCGCACGCGTGCTGGCAAACCAAATCCACCTGGACTACCGCCGGATTACTCATGGGATGCGGGTCTGCCTGGTTCCAATGCTGGCCGCTTTCTGATGGGAGCAGGCAATACCTTGCGCTGGATTGACCATCCGGAACTGCGCCGACGGCTTAATGAAGTGGTCGCGGGCATTGCAGATTGTCAGGAACCCAATGGCTACGCCATGGCCTATGCTGAAGATACTATTTTTGCGGGTGAACATGGAAATTATACACGTTCCTGGGTAACGCACGGACTGGTGGAAGCGGGCTACGCGGGTAATCAGACGGCATTTCGCATACTGCGCGGATTTTATGACTGGTTTGATCAATGCCCCTACTTGCCGGAATTGCTCCGCCGGGCCGGACAGGGTGTGCAGGGTATGATTGCCAATACCAGAACCTATTTCACCCCTATTGGCAAGCCAAAGGATATTCAGGTCATACAGCGTTATTATCAGGAAAATTACTGGCTGGAAATGCTGGCCAAACGCGACCCCGCCGCGATCTGGCAATATCCTTACGATCACCCGCATTGCTACCTGTTAACATCTATTACGCCCTATCTGGATCAGTACCGGGCCACCGGAGAGAAAAAATATCTGGACGCAGTATTAGGCGGTTGGGAACTTTACCATACCCAGTGGCAGCATATTGGCGGGGCTATTTCTATATGTGAAGTTTTTGCTTATCCGCCCAAATCCGCTTTTCTCAACTTGAGGAATGGCGAAAACTGCGGCAGCAGTTTTTGGATCAGTCTGAATCACGGGCTGCACCAACTATTTCCTACAAAGGAAAAATATACCTATGAAATTGAAAAGTCCCTTTATAATGTATTGATTGCCAACCAGGATGGTACCATTGGCATTCGTTACCATACGAACCTTAATGGCCGAAAAGAAGTAGGTACGGCGGTGGATACCTGCTGCGAAGGTCAAGGTACGCGGCAATTTGGCTCGTTGCCGGAATATATTTATTCGGTGGCCAGGGATGGTCTTTATGTCAATCTTTTTGCCAATTCCAGTATTCAATGGCGGCACGCCCGGCAAGCACTGAAATTGGAAATGAACACTGAATTTCCTTTCCGGCCGGAAGTGAAAATGCGATTGTCCATGGCCGCACCTGTGCGTACCAATATTCGCGTGCGCATTCCGATATGGGCAGATGCCGCTATGCCGATTCATATCAATGGAACCCTTGCAGCTACGGGCCAACCCGGCACATACCAGCCACTGGATCGCGTATGGTCGGATGATGACACCATCACCTTCACTTTGCCGATGGCCCCCCGGTTGTCCCTTTACACGGGCATTGATCAAGTACCGACGGGGCGGCGTTATGGCTTGGAATACGGACCGATTCTGCTGGCGGTTGTGGCCACGAATGAAAACGGCAACGGTCACCATGATTCGTCCAAGGCTGTGACATCGGCGAGAAATATTCCCTATAGCACGCAAGTTCAGTTGGATGCCGTGGTATCGGATATTCGGCTTCCGGTGACGGCGGAAGAATTAGTCGGTCGCCTGAAGCCGGTATCAAACCATCCGCTGCACTTTTATATTGAGGGTGTTCCCAACTATCAATATGTTCCCTACTGGCAGATTAATGACGAATCTTTTACCTGCTTCCCGGTACTCAAAACGCCGGAGTCATATTCAGCCGAGACGGTTGGCCCGAATGATCTGGCTTTAGCGCGCAAAGGCGCTATAGCCACCTCCGATAGTGAATTACCATCTGAACCCGGCGGCACCGCCAAAGTCATTGACGGCATTATTGCCACCCCGGCCAATTTTGCGACCAATCGCTGGCATTCTGCAAGCACGCCGCATCCACATTGGGTGCAGGTAAAATTGCCGCAGGCGGAGAAAATTGGAAAAGTAGTCATCGACTTTGCCGATCCGCTGGATCATCCAACGAGTTTTCAAGGCGTGGTGTGGATCGAGGGTCGGGAGCAGGTGATATTTGATGTCACCAATTATCAGGGCTGGCGGAAATACACCGCGAACATCGAACCGGTAATCACGGATAAGTTCCGTCTGATTATCCGTGATTCCGCCAGTCCGCTGCATCCCAACGCCGCGCAAATAAGCCAGATTGAACTGTGTCCGCCGGAGGCAACCGTTCACGCATAGCGTTCTGTAACAACTGAAACCACAGAGTGGGATGCTACCTTGTGAACTGCAGTTAAACAGCCAAGGCGACGAGGTTACAGGGGACGGGCGCAACGCGACGGCCACGGCGCAATGAATAATGAGTAATGAGACGGCCTGGCGGCCTTAATGAGACTTTGCGTAGAACTACACTTAAAAGTGCAGGAGTCGTAATAGTACCACGTTTTGGTAAGAGGCATGCACTTGTCCGCTGGCAGGTTTTACCTGCCATTACGGTTCTATAATGGACAAGCCGAGACCAGACTGTGCTGTGAAGGCATATCGTCGGAAATGAACGGGATAAAGCTTCACGGAAGAGAGGTACCGAGAGAGCCGAATGCGGAAAATCCGCCTGTTTGGTTCGAGGAGGGGGGCCACAGCAGTAATTGTGCTGCTGCGGCCTCTACTATACCACCTTGGCGGTTCAACAGCAGTTCATACGGTAGCCAATCGCGGGTGATGTTGGTGGCCGGGCTGTGAACGGTTAACGGGTTCATTTACAGCAACATAAATCAGCCGAAAGCGGATGGAGATTTTTCAGGCGGGTAAGCGCGCAGTTAGGGCTTTGACGACCGCAGCGTCCCGTGCAGATAAATCCGGATATTCGGAATGGTAGCCAACATCGGGGCGGCGCTTCCAGGAGCGGGCACAACTGGGGTATTTTTCCCGCGTATCCAACATGCTAATGGCCCATTTTTCCCCAGGCACGAGGCGATGAAAACCGGCGCCCAGAACATCTTCGATTTCCCGGCCATAACGCGGCATCAACGCCGTCAGCGGATGGTTTGGAGGAACGGTAAGGACGGCTTCACTATCCAATGGATTTCCCAGGCCGACATTTTTTTTCAGCGTATCGAGTTGCTTGAGTCCTTCCTGAACCAGCGGCATAAATATTTCCCAAGGCGCCAGAAATTCCGCACCGGGGGTTTCCGGTAAAGCGGAAAAAAGGTGGGTGTGAATGCCACCAGCAAACAACTGCTGCAGGCCGGGCATCTCACGTATGATCCCGCAGACTTCATCCGCGGTAAACACGAGAATCGGCGCACACAATTCCACCAGATAGGTCAACAGTTTGGCGCAAACGCTCTGAGAGGCCCGACGCCGCGGATCGTCAGGTAATTCACAATAAAGCCGATCTTTAATGGCCTTAGCGTAAATAGTCGAGATATCAACATTACAAAAATCATATATAGCGCGGAATACTTTATGAAATTCATATCGATCATACGCCGCGTGAACTTCACGGGTCATGGCGGCCAGGCGGCCGAGCATCCAGGTGTCAATGGAGCATGATTCCGGAGCGATGACGTGTTGCGCTAAATCAAAATCATATAAATTTCCCAACAGATACCGGATAGTGTTGCGGATTTTACGATACGCATCACCGGTGCGCTCCAGCAATTCACGGGAACAGGGCATATCATCCTGATAATCCACACTGGCCACCCACAGACGCAGTACATCAGCGCCATTTTGCTTCAGCGCGTCGGAGACCTTAATGTCATTACCCTGGCTTTTTGACATTTTGTATCCCTGACTGTCGACAATAAAGCCATGCGTCAGAATCTCTTTAAACGGCGGCGTAGAACGGTACCCGGCAGCCTCCAGCAGTGAAGATTGAAACCAGCCGCGGTGCTGATCAGAGCCTTCAAGATACATGGCGGCAGGATAACCGAGATCCGGATGTGTACCTTCTAAAACCGCATGATGCGACGCGCCGGATTCGAACCATACATCAAGAATATCAGTACCCTTGCGCAGGTTGCGGGTGTTAAAACAATATTCGCTTATGACGGATCCATCAGCGGTCCATGCGGCATCTACCCATTGATCCGCACCAAGAATTTCCGCCGGGGAATGGTCAAACCAGCAATCGGCACCATGTTGGCGCACATATTCGGCCACGCGCCGGACGGATTTGGCGGTCAGCAGGATTTCCCCCGCAGCGGTGAAGAATGCCGGTATCGGCACCCCCCACGAACGTTGCCGTGAGATACACCAGTCGGGGCGGGTTTCCAACATGCCGGCGATGCGATTTTTACCCCAGGACGGAATCCATTGCACCGAGTCAATAAAATTCTTCGCGGTCTGTAACAGCGGACTATTGCCGCCGGCGCGAACAAACCATTGTTCGGTGGCACGTAAAATCGTAGGCTTGCGGCAACGCCAGCAGTGGGGATAACTGTGTTCAATTTCCTGACGATGAAAAAGCAGTCCGGTATCGGCAAGTCGTTGCAGGACTAATTCATTGGCCGTCCAGATGCTCTGCCCGCGCAGAAAATCGGGGACGCTCTGATCATAGCGACCATCCGGGAGCACCGGACAATAGACCTCCAGGCCGGCTTTGCGGCCCGTTTGATAATCCTCGGAACCGTGCCCGGGAGCAGTATGCACCAGCCCCGTACCATCCTCCAGCGTAACATAATCTGCGGAAACAAGGCTTTGCGTACGCGACACGTCCAGTGGGTGCTTATAAGCAATACCGGCGGCAATTAACTCCGCGCCACGGACGGCCGTGGAGACTTTATATTCTGTGATTCCGGATTGCGACATTACCGCGGGAATCCTTTGAACCGCCAGAATTAGAATCTGCGGATTCGGGGCATCCAGCGTAACCGTGGCATATTGGTGATCTGGATGAACGGCTACCGCCCGATTCGCCGGGATAGTCCAGGGTGTCGTGGTCCAGATGAGTAAATGGGCCTGGGCAGGTTTGGGACCCCAGGTTGCGGGCCATGAGCCGGTGTTTAAATCCACCGCGAATTTAACAAATATGGAACTGTCCCGGCGATTGGAGTATTCCAGCTCCGCCTCGGCCAGGGCCGTTTGATCGAACGTACACCAATGAACTGGTTTGCGTTGTCGGAATACCAAATCGCGCTGCAACAGGTTGCCGAGCACATCAAGTACACCGGCCTCATATTCGGGATCCAAAGTTAGATAAGGTTTATCAAACTGCCCCAGAATTCCCAGACGTTCAAATGAGTCGGACTGTAATTTGACGTATTTCAGCGCATAGTCGCGACAATGACGACGAATTTCCAATGCGGAAAGTTCCCGCATCCTGGGGCCAAGTTCTTTCTGGATGGCACTTTCAATCGGCAGACCGTGACAGTCCCATCCCGGAACATAAGGCGCATCATGCCCCTGCATGGTGCGATATTTTACCACCATGTCTTTGAGCACCTTATTGATCAGATGCCCCATGTGTATATCGCCATTGGCATAGGGTGGACCATCATGCAGCACCCACTTGGGGCGGCTGTGCGCACGGCGGCGGATGCGCTGATAGAGATTTTCCGACTTCCAGCGGGAGAGAATCTCCGGCTCCCGCCGGGTAAGGTTAGCCTTCATATCAAAGGCGGTTTTAGGCAAGTTAAGCGTCGTACGATAGTCGGCCGCAGGCTTGGGTGATTTATCCGGTACTGATTCAGTGGCCATTGGGTTCATTTCAACCTGAATTACAAAAACATCCGGCCAGGCGGTACTGGATCCGCACTGACAACGTGTAAAATATACCGTCGGAAGCGATTTCCGCCCAGTATGCTAAAGTCAGAAGACAGCCAGATTGGACGGAACATAACATGGTAATGTCCTCAAGCCGCGGCCACATCAACGGAAACATGCACGGCATGTTTACCACCGCCTAGAATCACGCCACGCAGGGGTGACA
>JAMDCX010000016.1 GCA_023489375.1 Planctomycetota bacterium | reverse complement strand
AATTAGGGTTGACGGAGGGCCAGGAGGTTGTGGGCGCGAAGCGAGGAGGAAAGTGTATTGGAATATACATTGACGACGAGCGCCAAAGCTCACGGCCTCCTGGCCCCCGCCCAGCGGGGTTGGCGGTCAACGCCCCATCTGCGGCGTCGCCGCGGTTCAAAGGGTCAACGGACCCAGTTTTCACCGCGGCTTCTTGCATCTGGAGCGTTTGCCGCCAATCAACCCTAATATGTAGGCGTGACAGAGCACTAGCTATCCTGTAGCTTGTAATCCCGTTGTGTTGTTGTGTTGTTGTAGTAAATCACACTGTTGTTCGTTGTTCATTTTTCGTTCTTGATCCTGTCGTTGTGGTAAAATTGGTTTGTTTATATTCATTATGCACTTGCCATATTTGCATTATTGATCCATGAACGGTTGCAATTTGGCCAATTTACAACATTGGACAACAGCTCATTTTTCAATCAAAAAGAGAAACTCACGATTAGGCTCTTCCGCATCCCGCACCCATTCATTAGTCCATTTCATGCCCGCCATGACGTTTTTTTTGTAGTCCACCTCCAGCACTTTCAGAACCTTACCGGACAACTGCAAAGCGGACATAAGATCATCCGCAGTCGCGCGTCCTCCGGAACTATACGAAAGTATAATCCAGTGGGACCTGGTGCTTTGGATCAAACGTTCAATCGCTTCAACTGCAATGAAGCGATTGGAGCCGTTACGCCGAAAATCTTCAAATACTGAACCGGCGATGGTATCGGAGGTGTCCCGTCTGCGGGCGGCCTTACCAAATAACTCCGGCTTATCATTCAGGCACACTGTGGACCAGAGGTGGTAATAAGCGGCATACCGCACGCGGGACGGAGGCATTTTGTCGTTATTGGATCCGTAAGGTGGATCGAAATAGGCAAGATCCACTGCCATATTCGGCAGCAAGTCAAAAATATCGCCCCGATAAACGCCATGATCCTCGGTTGCTGGAAAAACTTTCGGCACTTTTAATACAAGTTGTCTATAAGATCGCGGTGACCAATCCTGTAAATAGGACGCAAAATGTCCTAATGTGTTATCCACCTGATCAAGGGCCAGAATCAGGCTGGTAATGGCAACCGCTTTTTCCACCAGGGGCAAAGCCAGACGGTCAATCTCGTCGCGTATGGCATCAAGCTTTCGTGTATTGTGAATCTGCCAGGGCTTTTTAAGGCCATCCGTCTGCGCGGCCCGGCCGCCGTTTGGAAGCCCCCCGTAGTGTTCCGTGAACCAGCCATCCACAGGCTGGAGTGTGTTGAGATGTTCAATCAGGTCCGTATAGTAAGCCCTTGGCTTATTGTTGAGCAGATAACAGGTTGCAAATATTTCTGACCAGGCGGCCATATCGTTGGCTAACACGCGATACCCGCTTTGGGCCAGGGCCTGCGAAACACGTGTGGTGCCGGCGAAACCATCCAATACCGTCTGCGCGTTAACCATCCTGGTCAATTGCAGAATTTGTGGAATCAGCTTCATTTTGGAGCCTGCATATTTAATACCTTCTGTGGTTATCGCGCCGATGGAAGTATCATTAAAAAGTGACGCTGTCCCGGTCATTGTTCCAATCCGGCCTTTCTTTTAAGGTACTCTATATCTTCCCTGATATTCTCCAGCGCTACTGCGTGCCCCGTCTTAGACGCGACCAAGGCGTGGGAAAAAAAGTTGCACCAGCAGATGGTTGTGTGAATAGATGATCCTGCCATTTGTCAGGCTGTCAAAGTATTTCAACCCTTTCCTGGTATTTGTCCAAAGTCCCTGCGGCAGCACATTGCACTGCCATCCACCATATTTTACTTCACATGTTTAATTTTATGTAACCGTTCACGGCATGGCCACCAACATCATCCATGTTTCATAACTTTGTGATCCGCATTTGAACTACGCAGACGCAAGAGCGTCGTGTCGTTATGGTAAAGTTGACACAATTCTTTGCGTTCTTGTGGTTCATAAAGAGGCACAAGATGGCTAAGCTATGAACGGTTACCAACCGGCTCGGACATGACATAGGCAAACAGCACAAATAGCCATTGGACGCTATAATTCCTCAGGACGTAGACCGGAGTGCTGGTACCAATGACATATAACCTTGATTATTTAGCCAGGGGTTGCATATTGTCACAGCACACCGCAGGCTCAATCAGATTCTGTTTGAAGGTGCAAAATTGGCGCAGAGATAATGGGATAAAAGTACAGATACCATGGATGAAATGGATTTTATCTGTTGTGAGCAGACGCGATGGAATCACGAAGTCTGGAATCCCAGGCTCTTCCTATTCACGGCTGGCAGGCATTGGAAACTTTGTGGTCTGCGCTGCGCTAATCATGGTAATAACTAGCGGCGGATTACATGCCGCGACGCCGGCGGCATCAAGGCCGGCAGCTACCGCTAAAGATAAAACCGCACCTGCCGCGACCAATATGCGGATCACCTCGATTCTAAAAGCGTTGCAGTCCCGTGGGCAGAGTTTGCATAATTTTCAGGCCCATCTGGTCGTGCTGGTTCATCATTTGCGCACCGATGAAAAAGATATGAACATCGGGCATATCTGGTATCGGCACCACAAAGGAAAAACCGAGTTTGACATCCGGTTCAACACGCTGGTGGTCGATGGGGCCATTGCCAAACGGCATGCTGATCATGACCTTGTTTTTGATGGACACTGGCTCATTGACCGCAACGGCAGCGCTAAAATCTTTCGCAAAATTGAGATTGCTCCGCCGGGACACAAGTTTAATCCCCTGCGGCTTGGTCAGGGGCCGATCCCTATTCCCATCGGACAACAGCCTTTGGAAGTAAAAAAGGAATTTCACATTTATCTGCCAACGAATAAAACCATGCCACCGGATACGGTGGCCTTGCGGCTTACTCCCCGTGATAAGAAGGCGTTTTCTTTTGTGGCGGTGAAATTCTGGATTGATACAAAAACATGGTTACCGATGAAAATTGTCCGCATCGCCCCCGACGGAACACCGACCACCGCTATATTAAGCAAGGTTGTCATCAACCATCCTTGGCATCATCATTTTCACCTTTCGCCCCCCGGGTCGGGTTGGACGGTGGAAATCCGGCCTTATCATAAAAAATAATGTGCGACGCCGGTAATCTCATCCACCAAAGTAATCCGGGAGAATTTTCTTTTTGCTGCTGGGCGGATTTTGCGCAATGAGCGCGGGGTCTGTGGTGACAATGATCACACCGGCCATGGCTCCGGGAAATCCATGCACCCCCGGTCGATGGGCCGGCTGAACGCTGTGATGATAGATTTTTACAAGAATAGCATGAACCGGGCAATAGTAACTGTAAATGCCTGGCTTGGTAAGCACGACTTTATAGGTATGCACGCCCGCCTTGGGGCCGGTGGTTCCCATGAGCATTCCAGAGTTGATGGCGGTATTCGGTTGGCCGTTCAGCGGATTATACCCTTCCACCATGTGTGCCCCGGTATCTTCATTTACAAAAATGACCGGCTGGCCGGGATGCACCGCAACCACCGATTCAACAAACGCATTGGCTCCATCCATGTGAACGTAGACCGGTTGGAAGCTCTTGGCAATTGCCGCTGCCGGTTTCGCCGCCAATGGACGCATGGGATGAAAAAATAACAACAGTGAGGTCAGTACCGCACCAAGTACGAAAGACGCCACGCCGATTCTAATTGTTGTGTTCATTACTTTGCTCCAAATTAACCCAATTACTATCCTTACACAGTTTCTATACGACGGTTGCGGGGGTCAGGATCTGCACTGGTTCACTTTTGTTATGGCGGCGCGAAACCTTCCGCCGATAGAGTGATAAACCGCCAATATAAAGATAACCGAACATGAAAATCAGCATAAAAGGTACACACGACACCACACGGTTAAACCATAAGGCAATGACCACACAGGCCAGAAGATAAAGTCCAATGGCCAATTCAGCAAAGGGTATCCATTGCGTTGGAGATTGGAATGCGCCGGCGCGCAGTTTCCATTGCGCCGAGGAATCATTTCCGCCGGCGCCATATTTAGGCGTGCGGAGAAATTCGCTCTCATGTCCGAACAATGCTTCCAGGACCGCGATGGCATTGGCCAGACTGATCCCCATGCCGATAGCCATAAGGAAGGGAACCAGTAATATCCCGACCAGATAATTTTCTTTAATTTCCCGCTGCGCAACCACATAAAACGTGCCGGCGGAAAAAGTCAGAATGGTAAAGAGAATGGACATCAAAGCCCACAACCATGGAGCGCGGGCGGAAAACATACTGGTATCGGCAAAGCAAAAAGCGGGAAACAACAAAATGGTAACCATCACCGCCAACGGATATACCACCCCGGAAGTCAAATGGAAAAAAGCCTCTAGTTTGACTTTCAGCGGTAAGGATGAGCGTAAAACTGTGGGCAATAATTTTATCGCGGTCTGAACGCTGCCTTTGGTCCAACGGTGTTGTTGTTGCTTGAAAGCGGTAATTTCCGGCGGCAGTTCCGCCGGCGAAACCACATCGCCCCGATATTTAATCCGCCAGCCCCTGAGTTGTGCGCGATAGGAAAGGTCCATGTCCTCCGTAAGTGTGTCATGCTGCCAACCGCCGGCATCCATAATGGCGGCTTTTCTCCACACTCCCCCCGTGCCATTAAAATTAATAAACCGGCCACTGCGACTGCGGGCGGTATGCTCAATAACAAAATGGCCATCAAGAAAGATGGCCTGGGACCGCGTGAGTAGAGATTGATTTCTATTCAGATGTTCCCAGCGGGTCTGCACGCAACCGATGGTGGGTTCCGTAAATTCATGAATAACCGCGTGAAGCATATCCAGACGCGGTACAAAGTCGGCATCGAAAATGGCAATAAATTCACCGGTGGCGGTTCGCAATCCATTTTCCAGGGCACCGGCCTTAAATCCAGTGCGATCCATGCGGTGAATATACTGAATATCAATTCCCTTTTGGCGAAATTGTTCACACGTCAACCGGGCGATGGAAGCGGAACAATCCGTGGAATCATCCAGTACCTGAATTTGCAGCAAGGATATGGGATAATCCATGGTACACGCCGCGGTAATGATTCGCGCTGCCACAAATCGTTCATTAAACAACGGAAGCTGTATGGTAACACGCGGCAGTGGCGCAAATCGATCTGGTGGAATCTGAACACTTCTGGAATGTCGATAATAAAGAAAAACTTCCCAATAACGGTGTATACCATAAACCGTCAGCACCATAAGGCATAAGAAATAAAGCGTTATGGGAATAAGTTGGACTGTTTCCTGCATCAGCTATATTCCTTAAGCCAGTGCTCTATCTCGCCCATAAAATAGCTTTGATTGGCCGGAAATGGGCCAGATGCAATGAAATAGCGGTGAAAACCGGGGCTATAAGGTCCCATTGAGCCGCTACAACGCCGCAGATAAACCATTTCCGGCCAACGCATCCGGCGGAGGCCAAGGGTTCTGTTAGCTTTGTCGCTCGTCGTGAGAGTATTCACAAATAAACCTTTCCTTTCACTTCGCGCCAATTCTCCTTGGTCTTCCGTCAACACCTGATTTATAGGCGTGACAGAGCACCAAGTCAAAATGGCCCTGCACAAGCCAAGTCATCTCTCTGCGAACCTTACGCCTGCAAGGGCTAGTTTAAGTCCTGTAATTGTAGTTTGCAATAACATACAGTTGCGATGTCAAACCAAAGTTAAATGGGTGCGGCCAGATTTTTTGGCAAAAGCCTCACAACCGCCACCAGATTACATATATGAGAAATATCCTTCTCGCCTTCCGTAGCCCTCCAGGGACCGTTGGTACAGAATTGCCAGTGGATGTTCTGGATACGGGCCTCGATGTGAATGCTACAATTTTTGGCCGCACCCATATTTGCCTTGGATGGAAAGTTATGGCTTCTGAGTGCGTGATTGGGCAGCCATGATTAATCGCGTGCGGCCAGACCACGGATTTCCACCCGCATCAGCGTGGGGGATATGGCGATTTGCGCCGCCCCCAAAAAAATAACCATATTGTCGTGATGTTGACAGTACCTGGAAAAAACCTATATAATAATATTTTCGGGATGAGCGGAAGCCCGGGGTTGTTTGTGAAAATCCCAACCGCCGCCGGATAACTTTAGTGCTTGAAGATTGAGTAGATTATGACAACGACTGAAACTCCCGTCCGCCACCGCATTGCCAAACCAGCGGGACGCACAACCTTAGCCCGTGTGGGACATACGGATAACCGCTGGTACATTGTGGATGCCGCCGATCAATCCTTGGGGCGACTGGCTGATAAAATTGCCACCCGTCTGATGGGTAAACATAAGCCTACCTATACGCCCACCGTGGATGTAGGCGATTACATCATCGTCATTAATACCGGTAAAATTAAGGTTTCAGGCCGCAAACTCGAACAGCGGGAATACGACTACTACAGTTATTATCCGGGCGGTCATAAGGTGAAAACGATGAAAGATTTGCTGCAACGGCACCCCGAGACGGTTTTTGAACTGGCCGTCCGCCGGATGCTTCCCAAGACCACCATGGGCGTGAAAATGTTCACCAAACTTAAATGCTACAAGGATGACAAGCACCCCCATGCGGCCCAGCGTCCGGAAGTGCTGAAATTTTAAGTGGAAATATTTAATACCCCATCCCGATACTACGGGATAATACAAAGGAAGAGGCAAATACAATGAGTGAAACCATCAGTCCCGCGGAACCGACGACAAAACCTCGCGGCATCATTAACGCCGGCGGTCGCACGTATTATTTAGGCACAGGCCGCCGTAAAAAGTCCGTGGCCCGGGTACGTCTGGCGGCAGGTCAGGGAAAATTTATTATCAATGACCGGCCTTTGGATTCCTATTTTACAGAAACACGCGACCGCACTATGGTCCATGCTCCTCTGGTATCGGCCAATCTGGCCGGGACCATGGATGTGCTGGTGAATGTACATGGCGGAGGGCATACCGGCCAGTCCGGAGCGATTTTACAGGGGTTGGGGCGGGCCTTGACGGTGTATGATGCCACCCTGCGAAAATCCATGCAGGATGGTGGATTCCTCACCCGTGACAGCCGTATGAAAGAACGCAAAAAATATGGTCTGCGCGGCGCCCGCCGAGCCTATCAGTTCAGTAAGCGCTGATATATATCCAGTACGGATAAGATCTCAAAAAAGCTGGAAATGAACCGGGTGCGGCCAGAAATTGCGACATTCAAATCGATGCCCGTATCTCGTGCGCTGTTACGCTTATAAATTAACGTAACCGTTCACGAGGCCATAACCGTGAATAATAAACAATGAATAATGAATAATGAATATTGAGTAATGAGTAATGAGTAGAACATGGGAGTTAGAATTTAGGAGTCAGGACGGGAAACGAAGGTGCGAGCCGGTGGGTTTATCCCACCGGAATAATTTAGCCGGCGGCATAGTGTCGCCGTGAGTTAATAGATAATGAATATAAACAAAACAATTTCACCACCACCACCACAACGACACGACGAACCAACGGAGGTTGCAGGTTATTGGGGGCAGTTACCTCTGCGTTCCTCCGCTTCCTTGGTTGTGAACAACAACGAACAAAAAACCAATGCGACTCCTGCATTTTAAGTTTAGCGCAGCACAACGTCTCATTAAGGCCGCCAGGCCGTCTCATTATTCATTACTCATTGCGGCACGGTCGCCGGACTGTGAACGGTAACTTCCTTTGCTTCTATCCCTGCTGTGTCATATTATTAAGAGAGGTAAGGTTTCTGTGGCGGGCTGTCTGGTGATGATGGCCAGCTGTTGACGCAGGGGAAATATTCATGGCCAGTAAATATTGTATCGTTTCATCCCGCAGCGCAATATTTAAGCGGGCTTTTTCGCTTATTGAATTGCTGGTGGTGATTTCAATTATTGTGCTGCTTATAGCCATTCTGATTCCCGCCTTGGCTGCGGCCAGAACAGAATCGCAAACGGTCGCCTGTCTGGCCAATCAACGGACGATTGCCCAGGGCTTAACCCTGTTTGCCAGCCAGCACCAGGGATACATGGTCAAGGGCTCCAATAATGGCTATGGAGTCGGTGGAGCAACGACTACATCGGATGGCGCGTATTTTGGTGCGCCGCAAGTTTGGCAATATGCTGAAAATCCAGTAAAGCCGTTGAACTGGGATCAGGTGCTGGTGGTGGATAAATATGTCAATTTCAGTGTTTTGCAAGACCCGGCGGATACGCGGGATGATTATAACAGAACTGGCACCGGGCAGCTGCGTTACCCTCAAGCCCCAATTGCTTCCGCACCCGTATACAACAATCTTCCCGGCTCCTATCGTCTAAACAGCAGCAATCAGCCGGAGTATTATCAAAGTGCACCTGGGGCCAAAAATACCTATGAATCTCCGATCTATAACGCCTACGCCATCGTCAGCGTACCTGATCCAGCCGAGTCCATTGTATTATGTGATGGCGGGTACGCCACCGGGTGGCAAACATATTCCGATGTCGCCACCTGGGCCAACACCACCAATGCCAATGCGGCGGAGGAAATCGGCTATAGTGGCAATCCCAATGGCGGCACGAACAACACCTTAAATATCAACACCACCATCCACGCCGGAAAGTTTAACGTCGCCTTTTTGGATGGCCACTGTCAAACCATGAGTTGGGTTGACACTTGGACTAATGCCGGCCAGCCCGTGATTGTGCCGGCCAAAAACCCGTCACCAGCCAATCTGCAGACCACGCGTTGGCGGCAGATATTCAGCCCGGATTATCCGGATCAGTGACGCATTTCCCGTCCGCCGCCGACGTTTAATTCGGATGGGTCTTGTGAAAACTGCTGATGCCGGGTTTGAAAACCACTTTATCTTCCACCACCACCAGCTCTTCATTGAGAAAGAATTTGACCGCCTTGCCTAAAGTCAACGCTTCAAGCTCCAGCCCGTGCTCACGCACATCCTCCGCCTGATCCACCCCCACATTGATATGGAATACATCCTGCAGAATAATTGGGCCGGTATCGAGTTCCGCGGTGACAAAATGGGCCGTGCAGCCGGTAACGCGCATACCGCTTTCAAAGGCCTGGCGATACGGATTGGCTCCCGGAAAATACGGCAGCAGCGAGGGATGAATGTTGATAATCTTCCAGCGGAAGGCCTGAATAATTTCCGGTGAAAGTATCTGCATATACCGGGCCAGAACCACCAAATCCGGTTCTAAATATCGCAGTTTTTCCAACAGCCATGCCTGATGCTTTCTTTGGTCCTCTTTTCCGGGGCCGGAAGGTGTTAACATAAATGGTAATTCCGCGGCGTGTGCCATATCCTCCAGAATTGGATGGTTGCTTAGCACCGCTACAATCTGTCCGTTAAGCTCGTTACATCTGTAAAGTTCCAGTAATTTTTTAAGGCAATGGGGCTCTTTGCTTACCAGCACCGCCACCCGTTTGGCTTGACGGGTCTGCCGCAGCGTGACGTGCGCTTCCATACCAATCTGTCGCCCTAATTCCAGCAGGCCCGTAATCAGTGTATCCAGTGCGATGGTCATGTCATGAAGATCCACAAGCATATCCATGACAAATACGCCGCGGATCACCCGCTGTTCCATATCTTCAATGTTGATACCGTGTCCAGCCACATAAGTGGCGAATTTTGCCACAACCCCCTTCTGATCCCGTCCCTGTACCGATATAACCGCCAGCACTTTTTCATTTTCCGGCATTGCGTATTCCTTTGTTATCAGCATAGGGCCGCAACAAGGCACACGCCAATGCGGCGGCCCCGGTGATGCCCGCGTCATTACCGAGTTCTGAGATGCGAATGGTAAGCTCTGGAGGCTCTAATTTCCAATAGTTTGCCGTAAAGTGATGGCGCACCGGTTGTAGGAGAAAATCTCCCGCCGCCGCCATGCCGCCGCCAAATACAATCATCTCTGGGTCCAGCCAATGCACAGCGGTAATGCAGGCCAGCGCCAGATAGCGGCATGTTTGATTCCAGATATCCCAGGCCAATTCATCACCGTGCCGGGCGTGCTCTTCCACATCCCGGGCGGTTAATTCCCCGGACGTTTTTAGAACGCCGCGTAAAGTCGAAGGCTTCTGTGAATCTTGTAGCGCCTGCACCGCGCGCTGTCCCACACGACTGGCGGAAGCATACATTTCCAGACAGCCTTTCTGGCCGCAACCGCATAATAGTCCGTCCGGCACGACAATCGAGTGGCCCAATTCACCCGCCATGTTTTTCTGGCCATGCACCAGCCGACCATCTATTATAATGCCGCCGCCTACTCCGGTACCCAGAGTGATCATAATCAGATTGCGGACGTGCGAACGACGGCCCGCCCCAGCAAAAAACTCCCCATAAGCCGCCGCCCGCGCGTCATTTTCCAGAATCGCCGGTGCACCCAAAGCCTCCGCAATGCGGTTCCGCAGGGGAACGTTGTCCCAACCTGGAAGATTGGCGCAATGTAGAACCATGCCCGCGTCAATATCCAGCGAACCGGGGGACGCAATACCCACGGCCGCAATGGCGTTGAGGTCCACTCCCGCATGATCCACCGCCTTCCGGGCCGCGCTGATCATATTGGCGATTACCACCTCCGGACCGCGCTGTGTCGGTACGCTGACTTTGGACAGAAGTTTGCCGGAGCTGTTCAGCACCCCGACTTTAATATTAGTCCCGCCGAGGTCCAGTCCAATGTATATCTCGTCATCCATGGGCAACAATTCCTTCCATAATAGCCGTGGCGGAGATTGGTTTTTTCCATCGGCCAGTCTGCAGCGGTCCGGAAGGATGGTTAAGCCGCTTTGCGCTTAACATTGCACCAATTATTATTTTGTTTTTAAGCCAGATGAGTTTCGTACAATCTGATTTTCCGCTGTCCATGAGTTGACCAATAAACCGAAACTGTAATATCCTGCAACACCAGCTCCAAGGCCGTCATCCATAACAGGATTTATTAGTATCCCACATTTTTACAGGATTGCCAGTATGGCGTGTCATACTGGTCGCTTAGGGGTGCACTGTTCAGTAGCCGTTAGAAGATGGGTGCATCGGTCATGTTAGCCTGCACGATACGCCAGTATGTCATACCAAAGTTAAAATGTCCGGATTTCTGACGAAACTGACGGCCGAGGTGGTTCATCGAGATATGGAACACTGGCGGTTAACACCACGGGTATATGGCCTAG
>JAMDCX010000071.1 GCA_023489375.1 Planctomycetota bacterium | reverse complement strand
ATACCCACTGGCCTACACGACTACCACACCCGTCTGGGCCTTGGGCAAACTTTCTCCAATTACCGTCACCGCTTCACGCGCTATTTCTTCATCGGCTCCCAGATCAATGATAATACATTGATCTGCTTTCAGGTTCAATTCTGTTTCTAATTCGCTTTGCATTCGCACGCGGTCTATTTCTTTCAACATACAGAAAAACACCGAATACTGCCAATGTTCGCCGTAACCTTTCATGGCCCGGAAAATCCGTCGCCAACGTTTTGGATCTGAAATATCATAACACACTAAATAACATCGTCGCATTTGGTTCTCCTCACCGCGTTGTTAAAAATGAAAGCGTCGTGATATCGCCAACCAGCCAGGCGGCAATCATTCGTGCCTGGAGCATCATCATGCGCCGATAACTCAAGCGATATTCAAATACCGGGTGTGTCACCTCCGTATCCATCCGCCGGCCCCAGGCGCTAAAAAACGCGCCCCGTCCCGCATCCGTTAAGGAACAGCCTGCCGTTGTTTGTAAAAAATGCCCCTCCGTTAACTCTCCGCGATTAAACGTGGATATCGCAATGGAATCCGCAATCAACGGCCGAAAAGGTTCCATCAAATCCAATGCCAGAGCGGGCTTTCCGGGGCGGGGTTTATGATACGCGCCCAGCATCGGTTCCAGTCCGGCCAGCCGCAACGCGGTCACGCATTCATGCACCAGCATGGTGTATCCCCAGGAAAGTACGGCATTAATCGGATCCGGTGGCGGGCGGCGCTGGCGGCCATTGGCCTGAAACATCTCTGAAAATGGCGGCGTAAATATTCCGCTGAAGTTGGCGAAATAAATGGCCGCAGCCTGCCCTTCCAGCCCCAGCAAACTCTCCACGCCGACGCATGTCTTCACCTGTTCGCCCAACGTCATCATATTTTCAGCGACTCGCGGATCGAGGTCTTTACGATTACGCATCAGAATGGTGCGCTGGTTGCTGATTTTGGCAGCCACAAGAGTTCGCGATAGTTCCAGTGCGGAGGCTGATTCACCAAACTTCCGCACCTGAGCCTCCCGGATCAAGGCACTGACCGGGTTCATGGGATCAGTCATGGTAATAAGCCGACCTGCGGAAGATAAAAAGGCCACGGGAATATTTTGTCCGGCCAGGGCGGTCAGAGCCTGTGTTGAAACCTGCACTCCACCCAGTACACCCAGTGATTCCAAGTTGGCCAGTGGAATTTCCCTTACGAGTTTGCCATCTTTATCTGTAAGCCGCAGTGACATGCCGCGTACACCGATATGCACGCCATCGCGTTGCGCCACAAGATGTATGGCGTCATCCCGCGGTGGCCAGAGTTTGCGTGGACTGATGGCCTTGTTGCGTTCAAAATTAACTTCGTCCGGCAGGCAAAAAGGCTGCAGAGAGCAGCGCGGGCATTTTGAATCATTAACCAGCGGGGCTGGACGCGGGCCATCGGCGCAGGCACGGGCGGCCTGCAACGTTGCCATGGCCTCTCGGCGTAAATCATCCAGAACGGGTAGTTCAATGCGACGACGCTCGGCGGCGTAATAAAGTGTAACCCGCGGCACTTCATACCCGGCTTCTTCCAATAAAATCGCCTGCAACCCAGCCTGCACGCGATCGGTAGGCCATGGGCTGGCCGGCACAGAAGTTCCAGATTCCGACTCGCCGGGATCATCCGGTGGTGGGGGAGAAGTGGCATATTGCGGCCGGCCTTTGCGGTATTCCACGGGCACGGCCATCTGGCCGCTGATTTCCGCAAGGTCCAGCGTTGCCGTTAACCCCAGCTTCTGGCTGGTTAAGGCCAGGCTGCGCACTGATTGCGGTTTATCCGGATCCGGCGGCGAATTGTCGCTTTCCATGGTTTCATCATTGGTACTGGCACTGTGTCCATTATTCACCGCACTGGGTTTGTCCACACGCTTATGGACGGCTTTGCCTTTTTCAGTATCCGCATTGGGATAATAAACACCCTCAACTTCCATGAGATAAAACAGACGCGGACAATAGGCATATTCCGCAACATGCCGTGCCGGCCATAAATATTCGTCCATGTCTCAACCTCCTGTGCAGAAACGATTCCGCAGAACATCATCCAAGTATCTCCCAGTATCAGTAAACGCGCGAATGCCATGCCGGATACTGAAAGAGACGGATGATGCGTATCCATATCAATAATAGAACATGAGTTGATAAAAAGGCAAATTATTGGTAATTATGGGAATGCAAAGACCGATAATGAACAAGGTATCTGGAGAATTTCAAATTTGAGATTTGAGCTTAGAAATTCGAGAGTTGAAGCGTGAAATCACAAATTCAAAAAGTGAAATCTCAAATCTGAAATCTCAAATCCACAATTCCCCCACATCAGCGCACGCCGTGGGCACCATGCCGCCGGTAATTCGCCGAAATCATTGCCCATTCACAGCCGCCAGCAAACCCAACCCACAAAGGTGTCCCGCACCGCAGGCGGATGCGGCTAACCGAGGGGTTCGACAAATGGCCAGCATTGCGCTGGCAAACCGGCGCGGCGCGGATTGTTATTAACATAGGCAATTGCGTTTGGCAGATCCGGTGAATCCAGATAACGATTCCAACTCTTTTTTGCCCAGATGGGTTGATCCGGGCGAATTGCATCGTGCCCCAATTGTTTAGTGGCACGACTTCGGAGGTGGCCGACGATCATTTCAATATCACGTGGATGTCGGCGTATCACAACATGAACATGGTCAGGCATGATGGCGCAGGCCAGAATGTGGAAATCCGCCTCGGAGCACGCGCAGGCAAAACCGGTGGCAATGGATTGAATTTGCCGGGGATCAAAACGCATGGGAGAATGCAGAAGCGAGGCCTTGGCCGTGTTTCGAACCTCGCGATCATGGTCAGCGCCGGCGACAGAATGCCGGGCGCCGCAATACGTGGCCGGCCCGGCGGCAATGAATAATTCCCACGCCCCGACAAAATCCGACCATGATCCACGCGGATCGTTGGGCAACCAGAAACCATAAGCGCAAAAAATGGAATGATAGGCAACAATCATACACCCTCCATGTGATCAAATTCCCGTTTAGCCGCATCCGCCTGCGGTGCGGGAATTAATTCGCGGTGCGGGAAAGTACATCGCAAATACAAAATACCGGAAATCGGGTATCCCGCGACCTGTAAAACCCATTCCCCCCAACCCAATTTTCCGTTTAGCCGCATCCGCCTGCGGTGCGGGAAATTAATTCGCGGTGCGGGCATTTATGCCGTTGGTGATTCGCGCGTCATGGATGCATCCACCGCCGCACAAAGTCCAAACCCGCAATGCCGCCCGGCACCGATAATTATCGGGCCGGGAACGGGGGAGGTGAATATCAGGCGGGCGTGCACGGCGGATTTGTCCCGACAAACAAGCCCATACCGAAGTGCGATGCGTAACCGAGCGAAATGGGGCCGGCGACGGACTGACAGAAGCTGATTTGCAGGGCAAAACAGGCATCCTGTGGTGGAAGGTTACCCCGCTGACGGCGACGAACAAAATGGCGGAGATATCTAGTATCGGCGGTATCGAGAGGCAGGATGTTGACCGCCGCATTCGGTAAGCCGCGCGATGTGAGTTCGGTGCGAACCTGATCTATGAGGTCATTGCGGCATCCGGTTTTTTTAAGAAAACGTGGTGGAACGAACGGGGTTAAACTGGTCCATATTTTAGATGGGCCGATCAGGCATGAAATAACTGGACCAATCCGAGTAGAGATTCTAGATAGATCATTCATATCTCCCTTACCAACGATTGCCAATTGCAGTTCGTTGGTGCCGCCTTTCATCCATGTGCGCCGCAGGCTGGAGATGGCATGCTGGGCCTCGCCTGACAGACCAAGTGGAGCAAAAATAAGTACATGATCGATACGTCGATCTCTGTCAATATCGAGCGGAAGAATGTGAGCATGCCGGTGGGCATTCTGAAGTGGTTTGTCGTGTTCATCCTTGCCCGTCAATTCGGGACAATTTACGCGATGGCCATTGCCAAGTTTGGAAATAAGCGCTTTGTGTATTAACTCGGCCCGCGGCAAAGTACGGGTGATTGACGGAAGTGCCGACTTGTTTCCACTGGGTGTGGTCAGCGCCAGAAGCATCATTTTCACCGCTGGAAGCTCAGGATGTCCAATGCGTCTGGGAGCGGTTACGCGCATCGGTTGGCTTGGCCTCCAATAGAGCACCTTCTGCGAGCCAGGCGGATGGCTCCAGCCGTAACCTTTCCAGCAAGCGGTATCTTGCGTGAGGCAGGCAATAAGGTTGAGCGGCAATGATTTTTTGAGTTCGACTTGTTTTCTCAATAGTTTTTCACTGGTTTTTGATTTACCTCTTTGTAATCCGAGATTTGCGCCTGCATCATCAACTTGCTCTTTTCGCCAGGATATATAGTAGTTTGCAGGGATGGGCGCCATCAAGGATACCTGCTCCTGTCGTTGATCGTGCTGCCCGTCGTGTTGGCATGGAATCGCGTCAAATGTTTCAAGTGAAATTGAAGCATCAGGGATGAGTTCTGCCTCCACCCAGCTTTCGCTCCTACCAAGATAGCTGAGGTTGTGTGTAAGCGTCGCAAGGAGTGCGGTTTCGTCACTCGTGAGTACGCACGGCCAGTGAATGAGCATGTGATCGGCCTCGCCTCGCCAATGTTTGGCGAATGTATCCAAGACGAGTGTAGTCTTCTGATCTTTTCCCTCAATGTACGGCATATAATGCCGGGTGTGAGCAACGGTAATCTCCGGCAACTTGTAGGATGGAAAGACCAGTGCGAGCTTTTCAATAAGCGAACACGCCATTGGTGGAATTTCTATCCAGTGCCGGGTTGTGAATCCACAAGCTATAAGCGCCCGGAGTAACCGCCACGGACTGGGCGGCCACTCGATCAGGCCTTCATTGACGTGATGCCCCCAAGGCGTTGCATGGTATCGCCCGCCGGGGAAGTACAATTTCATTGTAGGCATGGCAGGCTCCTACTCATTGTTTTCTTCGTTAGTGTCGTCGCCAGATTCTATGGCGTCTTGGTCGTTATCGTTTGACGATTGCTTTGACTCTTTCGCCTTCTTCAACTCATCGTTGAAAATGACGGTTGTGATTGTCATCAGCTTTTTCACATCGTCATCCGCAATTATCTTTTTGAGGGCCGCAGCAAGGATTTCAAGCGAAGGAAGGGCAAAGTCTTTCGGTTTGGTTGCCTTGATCTCACGTGATTCTGGTTCAAGATCGCACGCTGTTCGCAGCCGCAGGTCGCCATCGATGAGCTTGCGCACTTTGAAAAGAGACAGCAGGATGAGCAATCGTTCAATTTTCTCACCGAGGCCATAGCCGCGAATCTGGGCAAGGTCAAGATTGACGAACAGCTCGATCTTATCGGCTACAAATTCATCGCGGGAGAAAGGTATGTTTCCGAAGCCGGATTTGGCTGTCTTTTTCCCTTCCTCGTCTTTCTCTGCCATAACACGGTCAACCTTTGCCCCACCAGATGCCGCCACCTGAATGTTGGACGCTTCGATAAATGATGACAGCGCTCGAGGAATTCGCAGTCTTCCATCCAACGATTCAAGAAATACGCCATGTATCAAAGAGCCAAGATCGTATTTGAAGAGCGCCCCGACGAATTTTTGACGATCAACTGGCCTTGACTTATCTGTGCCGATGGCCTCGACGAGCGTCTTTTTAAAGAAGTCGCCGGAGCTTCGTTCAATATAAGCACTGTTGAGTCTATGCGCCTCAAGCATCGAATCCGTCAGGAATCTATCACCGCTATTCACTGTAATATGGCTAATACCGTCAAGATCCGCAATCGGCTTGTTTGTTGCCGTATCCCAACAGGTCATCTCGAGTCGATTAGCCATGCTTTGTGCGCTTTCGACGAGCAGCTTCGTACCATCCCTCGTCTGGTAGGTGGCGGCACCGAGGCTGGGAAATCCGGTGGGTTGGAACCGGTCACCCTGGAGCGGCTTGAGTGGAATGGTCATGAGCAGCCGTGTTGCTCCCTTGAGTTGACTGATTGGATCGGAATTTGTTTCAGGCATGGGACGTTCCTTTCTGTAGTTTAAGACGGGTATCAAGTCGGCCGGCGACACACCGGGCCGTGTATTGGCTGATGGGGAAAGTCATGGCGGCAGCCCAATGTTTGGCGGTTTCTGCATTGACCGTCCCTGCTTGGAATGGCGGGCGGATGCCCACAGCGATCAAACGCCTGCGAGCAATTTCAATTGCCCGTGTGGCGTCGCCGGCCATAAGAAGACGCACGATTCTTTCGTCGGCGGGAATATCGTGCGATTCATCCAGCGGAAACGGTAACACACATAGGCGTAGCGCGAGCCAGGTTTCGTCGGGTGATGGAGATGTCAGTGATCCTTTTGAAATTGCAGCGTTTTCGACGTCGGCGGGAGTCGTTTTACGTTGCGCACTGGGCGCATATTTCCGCTCCCACTGATTCCACTTAATCGCCATGAAAGTCCGCGCGAGGCCGACGATCAGATCGATGTCGAGCTGTCCGGCAAGGAATGCCGCAAGATCGTCCAGCCGGGCTGCACATCCCGGCATGGCACACAGGCGCGACCGCCGCTGGCCGTCCATACTGGCTTCGATAAGACGTCGCTCGATTATAGCAACAAGGTCGCGAATTGGGTCACGACCTGTTGCGACGACACGAGGATCGTTGAACAGGCGTTTATCGGAAAGCTTGAACTTGCGGGCACCTGGTTCGAGCGGAAGCCAGTGATGACGAATCGAATCACTGGGGTGATGGTTGTTTTTGCATTCAGCAAACGCGCTGCCAAGCGCCAGGGCGAGCCGTACCTCCGGGCTGCCGTCATTGACGGACGCGATCCACTGTGGCCGCAGCAGTGGGATCGGTCCAGCCTCAAACGCTGTGCCGGAGGCCTGAAGCGATTCGACATCAGCGGCGGCAAGAAGAATTGCCTGCCATCGCTCCGCGGTGTAATCAAGAGTGAGCGCGGTGAAGACGGCATCGGCGAGGCAGCGTTCAGCGTGGATGAGGCGGTTGGGGGCGTTCTTATCACGTGCCTGGCGTGCAAGGTTATTCATCCAACCAGCCAAGTCATCGATCAAGTAAGCGCGCGGATTTTCCCTAACTGCAACACGTCCAAGCGGTACTGCTAGGGTGGATTGTCCGTTGCGCTCAAGATAGCCATAGCGTACGAATGATCCGATGCCACGAGCAACGCCGAGACGGCTGATTGAGCGTGCGACATCCACCGGACGATGAGCAGTCTGACGACCGAGCTGAACGCGCCCTTCGCCAAACATTGCGGAAATATCGCGTAAGATAGCAGGCTGATCCCAGAGTGGCATCCACTGTTCGCCTCGCTGCGCTTTTTCTAAGCCAGGCGTCGCAAAACCGGCGGCGAGCGAGCTGACGGCGAAGGGAACACTGGCATGTGCGACGGCGGCAGGGGCGAGCCGACGGGTTGCCTGTGAAGTAAAGATAATTGTACCTTCCATCATGAGGACAAAGTCCCAGGGATTAACCAGATTTCCGCCGTCAAAGCCCGTTGAACTATTCGCACCGCCCGCTGCACCTGGCTGGTATTGGCCTATCGCCGATGCGGTAAGCATATTGGCAGGCTCTCCCCAGATGCTGTTGTCCAGCAATATAGCGGCAGATCGCCGTGGATCACCGTGCTCTGTATTTGTGTTGAAGAGTTCAACCAATTGCTGCATAAAGTTATTGGTGAAGTCGAGATTGCCGTCATTTCCACCCGTTCCCAATAATGAAGGCCATTCTGGATTTCCACTTTCGTCGAGTACCACCGCCGCTGACAGCCATTCCGCGTGGGGGCCTCGCCAAATTCGCAGGCAGTTGAGTATTAATGTCTCTTTCAATTTCTTGAATCGACGATCCGCCAGCGCCAGCAGCTGTTTGTACCCGGCGCTATTTTTGAGTTTGTCAGCCTCGGCCTTCGTCTGTTTTTTTTCTGGTTCCTTTCCTAGGGAGTCGACGACCAAATAATTGGCATCAAGTTTGGCCTTCTCCTCACCTGATAAACCCGGTTTCTCAAGTTCTTTCTTGATTTGTGCAAGGCAATCGAGGAACGTCTCGCTCTTTTTGAGCAATTGGCGTTGCTCTTCAGTTTGAAAACTCTTGTTGGTTTTCGTCCTGGCTTTAATTGAGCGGACCACTGCATCAGCACTCCCGACATCATCTGACAATTTCCGAGACGCAACAATTCCTTGTCGAAACCGGCCGAATCGATCCGCCTGGGATTTCTCAAGTGGTATGAGGCCCGGATCGCTCGCTTTGAAGAATCCAGATCCTTTATTCCACGGCGACACCAATGGCGTCGGCTCGTATTTCTCCAGGAAGAACGCTTCCAACTCCTCTTTGGACAGTTTTGTCAACAGGCAGAATTGCTCACCATTCCACCAACTGCGGGCCTGGTCGTCGGCCTGTTCGCTGACCAGCCGGAGAATCCCCAGTGCCTTCAAGTAGTTTGCCAGTGGAACCGGCGCACAGCCTTTAAGGATGTGTAAATGCATGGTCATGCACGGGCCTCCGACGCTATAAGAGGATCATTGGTGGGCAATCGCGAGGCTCGCACATCGGCGGCACGCAGAACGGCTTCGAGAAACGCCAGTCCACCCGGACCATAACGCCCAATCAAACTCAATGACCGCTCACGCCAACTGCCCCCGGTTTTTTCCGAAAGTCCGAGAGCAGCGGGTGCAAGCGTAAGTGTGACTTCCGGAACAGGTGGTTCATTCAGAGCAAGCACAACCGACGGCAATCGATCCCCTTCACGAATGCCGCGAATTGGAAGGCCGCAGCCGTCCTTATCGTCATAATCCTGGTCCTGCGGAGCCGCATGTAACGCAACGCGAACTTTGCCGTGATGGCTGACAATCAGGTAGGCGACCAGATTGAATGCTTCCGCCGAACAATTGATGACCTGTTGAACCAGTGGTGGTGGCGCGGGCAATGCCGCCTGGGAAATAGGCGTCTTGCCAAGTTTTTCCAGCACTTCGATCCAAGGTCCCAACAACGCTAAATGCTGAGGCGCGTAATCCCGGAGAATCATGAAGAGCCCCAACGCGCTGGCAAGCTCATGACGAAATGCCGGGCGGGTTTCGGAATCGTCAAGATAGTGATATCTGTACTTCTTCGGCCAGCATTCTTTAGGTGCCTTGGCAAGGTCTAAGCGATCAGGGCGTCTGCTCTTGCCGTTTCCGCGCATTGATCCTTGAAAAGCAGGATGGGCCTTACCCCAGTCATGCCATTGTGTTGCGAGTTTGAGAACATTCTGAAACTTTTCGGAAAGGCACAACTTGGTCGCGATATTTCCGACCGCGTCTGCCACCTCACTGGTATGGCAGGCAATGGTTTTCCAGCAGTTACCGGAAATTTCCTTGTTTTGCTGGCTATCTGCGTTATTGAGTGCCTTAATCTCTTCAGGAATCGTTGGCGACGAAACGGTCGTAACCAGTTCTGTCGAACCCGGATTGAAACCGCGATCTGTGGTATATCCTCCGGAGTCTGCGGAAACACACACAACCCGGCCCGGAATCAGGGTTTCGCGCGTCGCAACTTTCCATTCTCCATCGATCCAATCCCATATCCACGCCCGGATTCCGTTGCGAAGTCGGGAGTTGCGACGGGTCTTGGTTCCTTCACCACACAGCCAGTCGCGTGCTTTAAGGAATGGCACAGCACAAAGTTCCCGGCGATGCGGCTGGTAGTCTTCGGGTGGTTTCTTTCGCGGTCTGCCTTTTTCGTCTTTCTCAATGTCAATCCAAAATACCTGCAAGTCACGTTCGTCGCCAGAGCGGATGAACCGGCTGATATCCAAATCCGCTCCGGTCAGATCAGCAGTGGTGTCGAAGAGTTCGTCGAATTCTTTCCGAAGCAGCAGATGGGCCGGGGAATACGGATAGAGTTGTTCCCGCGTTTCAGAACTGAGGCTTTCTTCATAGGACTCGAGAGCGGCTATGCCGACATTGTTAAGTTTCTGAATAGTCTCCCATGCAATTTCCATTTCTTCTGGCTGGTAAGGTGCTGTCTGCTTTTGGTCACGACCTCGATCCACCACGAGCACGCTACCGCTTCCGCCGTATCGCGCACAGCGACCGAAACGTTGAACGAGGCTGGGCCAGGGAGCCAACTCGGTAATGAGACATCCCGCAGATATGTCAACACCAGCTTCAACAACTTGTGTTGCCACGATGATGCGATCTACGCCGATCTTGCAGAATTCCTTCGCCAAGAATTTCCGTCTCCACCGTTCACGTTCGGCAGGTCTATATCGGCTATGGACAAGTTCCAGTCCGTCGGTTCGACCTGCTTTCTGAAGTGCGTCAAACGTATGGCACGCCCGATCAACTGTATTGCAAACAACGAGCGTAATCTTGCCGAACGCGCCGTCAGTTAGCTTGCCATGTTCTTCGAGAATTCGCTTGGCATAGCCTTGATGGTCATCCAGCTTAAATGTAGCAGTCGTGGCCGCCTTGGTATTCTTCCACAGCCCGCCGTCCCTCTGCGCGGGTGGAACTGTACAGGGATTTTTAACCCATGCTTCGTGAAACTCTTTGGTGTCTACGCTGCACAGCCATTTGGGCTGTAATGTCGCGCTCATCCACCACGTGTGGCAGGGGCGAAATCCCTTTCCGCAATCTTGTTCGCGATAAGCCTGAAGTTGAGCCGAAGTTGCCAATCCTACATCCATTAACTGCACTTCATCCATGACCCAGAGTGCATCATGATTGAGTAGCCCAAATTCCATCGGCCATCGCGCTCGAGCGCTGGCATACCCACGGTTCAGCGCCCGGGACAGCAGCATATCCTGTGTACCGACGATGATCGCTGGACGCTCTGGGTAAAGGAACCATTCATCAGTTTCTTCCCCGCCCATGACGATGTGAACGGCTGGCCGATGTTCTTCGGTGATCAACTCGGCCAACCGATGTGCAATATCATAGGTCTGTTCTACCAACACCCGCATGGGCAGGCACCAGACCAAGCGCCGAGGCCACTGGTTATCAGAGCGATGAAGCCGATGAAAAGCCCATGCCGCCAAGACACCCGCGGTCTTGCCCAACCCGGTGGGAATCCGAATCAGTCGATCACGGCAGATTGATGCTGCCGCCAACTCGTTCTGCCAGCGCAACGGTTCATAGCCCGTCAGTTTCTTGAACATTTCCTCGAAGTCTGTCATCGATTGACCTTGCATTTTTAACGCTCGCGTGCCTCAGCATTATCAGCCGCACCTTGAGGTTTGGCAAACAGCATTACTGGCATACCTATATCCCGTAAACCATACCGGGATGCCTTTACTTCAAAATTGTAGAGGTTAT
>JAMDCX010000086.1 GCA_023489375.1 Planctomycetota bacterium | reverse complement strand
GGTTTAGCTTATCAGTGAGGTATCCAGGGTGCTGCGGTTGCTGTGAAGCCTGCTTTTATGGCAACAATCGTATTCGCGACCATCGCCTGATGTTACGTGCCATCAACAGGCCGAATCTAGTGCTCTGACACGAAGGTGTGGCTGTTTCATGGGTTGAATCTATGCTGAAGTATTACCCAACATCAAGGCATCGCTCCCAACTGCTGGCCTGGGTACCGGCCTGCGTCTGTGTGATTTTGCTGGCAGCGATTGCCGGGCGCTCCTATTTTGAAAAGCCACCGCCGCAGGCTGGACAATATCTCACCCATGTCCAGGCGCTGGCGGCGCAAATGCCGAAAGTTTTTGGTTACTGGCATGGCCGCAATGTGCCGCTGCCACAATCCGCGGTTCATCTGTTGCAACCCAATGTGGACCTGTGCCGCAGTTTCGTCAATACCAAAACCGGCGAGCAGGCCACTCTGATGGTTATTGATTGTTCCGATACCCGCAATCTTTCCGGCCATTATCCACCGAATTGCTATCCTGGTAATGGCTGGGTTCTGAATCGATCCACCCCCATGACCTGGGTGATTCAAAAACGGCCCATTCAGGGCATGGAATATAAATTTCATCGTGGGGCTTTTGATACGGAATCACATATTTATGTCGATGATTTTTTTGTAATGCCGGATGATAAATTTCTGGCCACCGAGCGTGAATTTCTGCACGATTCCGGAAGTTTTAATGAACGGGTTTTTGGGGCCGCGCAGGTGGAATTGACCCTGCCCGGCAATATGCTTCCGGCTGATCGTCTGCGGGTATTTCATGATCTGGTCGGAGCCAATTGGAAACTCATTACCGCAATTTTACACGGAGTGTCTTATGATTCCGCCAAATGAACCGGTGGCGTATACGCCGGATTTAGCTCGATCTTCAATGGTTCCGGGGCCCGGACCCTTTGTGGATTCATCCGAGCCGATGAATAATCCTCTGTTGTTAATTCACCGGTTGTTGACGGGGCGCTATCCTTGGGCCATTCTCCTGGGCCTGGTGCTGGCGATTGCCGGTGCCGTCGTGTCGTACAAAAATGTCCAGCTTACATATAAAAGCGCCGGCTTGGTGCGTATTCTGCCATACCTGCCGCGTATTTTGTACACGACTTCACAAAACGAAGCTATGCCCATGTTCAGCGCCTACATCAATTCGCAGACGGCCCTGATTGAAAGTTCACGAACCATTGATCTGGCCATGCAGAATCCCAAGTGGCAGGCGTTACATCGTGGTATGGACGCCGCCGCCAAAGCTCAATTTGCATCCGAATTAGCCGTTACCCATAAGTCCGGCAATGAATTGATTTATGTCACCTTTACCAGTCGGGATCCGGTGGTGGCGCAAATCGGCGCTAATGCCGTCATAGATGCCTATCGGCAGCTTTACAGTCATGGCGATTCCGCCACCCAAAGTTTGCAAATCAACGCCTTGCGTGATCGCCAGACGGTTTTACAAAATGAACTGCAAAGCGATCAGGATCAGATCGCTGCGCTATCCAGCCAGTACGGCGCTGATGGTTTGGGCACCATTTACAATTATAAACTCGGACTGATGAACGAACTCGACACGCAGTGGCAGGAAGCCCGTATCGCTCTGGCCAAGGCTGGTTCCGGTCCCACACCCCGGTCCGGTGGAAAAAAAACCGCGGCGAAATCCGCCCTGGCCGCATTGGCTCCGGAATATGACCCGCAGATCGCGCAATTTGAGCTTCAGGCTCTGGCGCTGAAAAAATCCATCAAAGAATTGGAGCTGGCAGGTCTGGGCCCCAACAATCAACGCATTGTAACGCTGCAATCCAGCCTTGATGCCCTGCGTGATGAAATAAGGTCCTATCGGGCCAGCCTTGCGGGTAAAGGGCCGTCACTTGCTCCCACGACCCCGGGGGGCCCCATGTCGCTGGCCTTGCTGCAGGCGCGGGAGCATCAATTGCGCATTTTATATGAATCCGTCAAGGCGCAGACCCTGGCGCTGGGCAGTCTCTACGCCAAGGTGCAAAATCTCCAGACTCAAAGCCAGGACCTGCGCCGGCAATTACATACCATCAAATCCCGTATGGATGCCATCAATATGGAATCCGCGACGGGGGGCCGCATCCGGGTTGAAAGCACCGGTAATTTTCCGGCGGCGCCAACCACCCAATCACGCCATTTGCGGTTGGCTGCCACCGCCGCCGCAGGACTTGGCGGCATCGTTCTGGGTTTCGGTGTGATTCTGCTGTGGGGATTTTTGCATGGCCGGCTGCGCACCGTGGGTGATATGCAAATTACTCCTTTGCATTCTTACCGGATTTTGGGCGCCGTGCCGCAATTACCCTCCAATGGTGCCGCCACGGCACTGGAACTGGCCGTTGGAGCCCGCAGCATCCACCGCATCCGCGGCTTGCTCCAGGTGCGTCCCAATATGGACTCTTCGCAGGCTCTGGTTATCACCAGCCCCACGGCCGGCACCGGCAAAACCAGCATGATCCTGGCCCTGGGCTTATCGTATGCCGCCTCGGGAATGAAAACCTTACTTATTGATGCCGACGTGGTGGGGGGGCAGTTAACCGATCGTATGGGCATTCTCCGCAGTCAACGCCTTGGCGATGTTCTGGTTAAGCACAAAATGATCACCCGCGAACAACTCAAAGAGGCTTTAGCCGCAGCCGGAGAATCCAAACGTCCCATCGGTTCGGAACTGCTGAAAATGGGCTATATTGACCAGGAAATGCTGGACAAAGCCCTGCAACTGCAACGCTTAAGCAAACGCGGACTTATGGATGCTGTAGCCGGCAAACCATTGGATGAATGTGTGGTTCACACCAAAATTCCTAATCTGGATGTCTTGCCGCTGGGGCGGGCCAAAGCGCATCATGGTGCCCGTATGTCACCGGCCTCCATTCGCGCTTTGCTGGCCCATGCCAAGGAACGATATGATTCTGTGCTCGTGGATACCGGCCCGGTATTGGGATCACTGGAATCCGCGCTTCTGGCCAGCCAGGCGGATGGCGTGCTGATGGTTGTGGCTCGTGGTGAAAGTCGCAATCTGGCCGGTCACGCCGCCGATTATCTCGCTTCCGTTGGCGCCCATCTCGAAGGCGTGGTTTTCAATCGCGCCACCGAACGTGATATGCACCGGCAGTCGTATAGTACTTCACTGGAAAGTTTTGCCAGCGCGCCGCCGGCTGCGGATAATGCGTTGACCCTGCAACTGGATGCCGAGCGACTTAAGCCGCTGGCTCCCCTGGGGCCTTTAGCCCTGGCCGTGGCCGCATCCGCCAATACCCAGGATGAAGAGGATAAATGATACCTCCCGCGGAATCGGATATGGATAGTCATGCCAATACCTCGGCCGACGCGTTGACGGTATGGGGATATTCCCCGTCTGCATTGCATGATTTATTTTGGCTCTCCAGAGAAGTTGCGATCGTGCGATCCGGTTCCACTGCCCCGCTGTCTCCCGAAGCCCGCGTGTTTTTGCTTATTTCACCAGGACGCTTGTTCCGCTTGCACCTGCGTTACGTTCTGGATCGCTTGTTCTGGATGCCACGGGCTATGTACCTCATTGGCTTGAATCCACCGCCACGGCATCACTCCGCGGCTGAAAAGAAGCTCCCACGCTCAACGCCCCATGACCCAACACAAGTACCTCCGGAAAAGCTGATGGTTCATCATTATTCATCAACAGTTGCACCTGCCGCACGTCTGGCCCTGACCACACATCGACCTATTGCGGAATTCTGGCGGACCATCAGTACTGTGGAAAATCAATGGATGAGCCTCCGTCGGCGGTATCCCGATTATGCTTCACTCAAAGTTCCAGGGCTGGCGTATGCGGATCATGGTCGCCAGGCACTGGAATATCTTCAGGCGTTGACACGGGATTGGTCTGATCCGGAAGCGGCTATTCCCAGTATTACCCGTTTGGCGTATCGTGTACGTGGCCTTACAGGTTTTGATATGTCTACGCTTAATATTCATACACGGCCTCTCTGGATTGGCCGTGGTAACGTCGCCGCCGGGGCGGATCCCAATAGCTGTATATTACCCGATGCATCACCGGCTTCCATGGCTGCGGTTCCCATAATGAGGAGAAAATTATGAATTCACGACAACGGATGAAACGCCGCCTGTTGATACTCGCCGTTGGCTTCCTGGTCTTGATTCTGCTGGGTGGAGCGGTGGTGATGTATCGCAAACATCGTATTCATGAACACTTCCTGCAGCTCCGCGCCCAGGGGCTGGCGGCGGTAAAAGCGAAAAAATATGAATTGGCGCTTAATGATCTGGGCGCTTTTCTGGGGCAAGACCCCACCGACCTGCCCTCTCTGGAAGGTTACGCCGCCGCCAGCATGAAAGTGCCGCTGCCGGGTGGCAGAAATCTTTATCAGGCCGCCTCGGTCCTTAAGCAGATTCTTTATCAAAAGCCTGACGATCTCTACTATCAGCAGAAGCTCGTGAAATTACTGGCCGAACTGAATTACAATGTGGAATGTGTTACGCTGGCCCGGCGGATGCTAACTAAAAATCCCAATAACTTGCCGGCGCTGGAATCTGAATCTCTGGCCTATGGACGGTTAAGAAAATTTAAGCGCGCCTTCGCTGCCGCCGGAAAAGCTTTCCAATTGGCACCCACCCGTATCCAGAACGGTTTACTGGCTTTGGATATGCTCTATCAGCAGCAATTGCCGGCGGCCACGCTGACCAGCTGGGCAGAACAATTCCTCAATAAAGCGCCCGCCGATCCGGTTTATCAGGTGCTTACCAGTGCCGCCGCCACTTTGACCCAACACCCGCAGCGAGCCAAAAGCCTCGCGCTGCAGGCGGCTGCGAATGTCAATATCACGCAATATCCCAGCCTGATTCTCCCCCTGACCCGGCAGCTCGATTCACTGCAACTATATACCCCAGCTACGCTGGTGCTGGAACAGGCTGTGCATCGAGGCGCCGCCGTTCCAATTTTGGAAGCCCTGTGTGATCGCCTTTATCAGCAGGGGCATGACAACCAGGTGCTGCAACTTACCGCTACCAAGTCCCTGGTTCATCCGCTGCTTTTGGCGTATCGTGCCCGTTCGCTCATTCGCCTGGGCCATTCGCACCGTGCGGCACAGATTCTTAAAGTGCTGAAATCAATTAAATCGCCGGTGGCTGGACAATGGAACGCGGTTTTGAATTTGCGGTTGCATCCAAAGGTGTCGGATTTAACGCGGATGAAAGTGCTCCGCACGGCCGTTGCTACGTTTCCCGGCCAACCCTATTTTGTTGATCTGCTGGCCGACGGATATCAACACGTGGGCGAAACGGAACTTGCGCTGATCGAATGGAAAATGGCCGCGCGCCTGGCTCCCACCTGGCCGGAGCCATTGTTAAATCTGGCGATGGTCTTAGCCCGGACCGGACACCTGCAGGCCGCTAATGTGCTTATAAAACGCGCCACCACGCTGGCTCCTGATGATCGGCAGGTACATATAAACCGCATCCGTCTGCGGGCCATTACTACGCCCATCAACCAGCCCGACCGGGTGGAAGCACTTCTTAAATCTATTGTTCGTTTAGAACACCAATTTCCCGGAAAACCGATTCTCCTGGCGGAGCAAATTCGTGGTCTGGTGGTCTTAAAACAAATCACTGCGGCGCAACGCCTTATTACCGCTGAGCTTTCTGCCCATCCTCCACGCCGGTTCTCCACACTCCTGAATCTTTATGCTCTGAACCGGCAAAATAAATTAGGCCTGGGACAAACTATTCTGGCGGCGATCCAAAAACTTTATGGCCTGCGTCCGCGCCTGGCTCTGGCGTATGCCGGACGATATCTGCAGGCTAAAGAGCCTCAAAAGGCTCTGGACTTTTTACAATCACACCGCCAAACTTCCGGCGCTTATGCTCCGGAATGGGATTTGGCCATGGCAGAGTATTTTGCCGCCACCCAAAATGCCGCTGCCGCAAAAGCCTGGAAAATAGCGGCGGCGGCGAATGCGGATAACGCCCATGCCCAGTGGCTGGCGCTGTCCGTGCCGAGCCTGCAAACCGATCGTCATTTCATTCTAAATACCTTTGTTCGTCTGCAATCCATTATCGGCAAAAATGGATTCTCGTGGAAAATGGCCAAAGCCGGCTGGCTGATTAATTACAGCACCGGTAAAAAAGACCTTCTGGCGGCGCTAAAACTTCTGGACCAGACTATTCGCACCTCGCCCGATGTGCTGCTGCCGCACTTATTGCTGGCACAAATTGATCTGAAAAATTCCGACAAGGTTGACGCCATCAGCCAGCTTCGGGTAGCCGCCGCTCTGGCGCCGCAAAATGCCGGCGTGGCTTTGCAACTTGCGCAATTATACCAGAGTGAAGGGGATAGCGAACACGCCCGCCAATATCTTCAACAGGTAGCCAATTCTACCGCCGCTACACCTGCCCAACAGCGCCAGGCCGTGGCATTATTTGTCGCCGATGGGCAGGTCGACAAAGCCATTGCCTTGTTGCGCCGTGCACAAGGTGCCGGTAAATCCACTCCCGGTGATGATCTGATCCTGGCTCAATTGTATCAGCGGGAGGGTCGCAATATCTCCGCGCAACGGTTGTATCGCCAGCTGCTGAAAAAACCCAACGCCGCGGTCATTGCCGCCGCCAGTGAGTTTTATGCGCGGCAGGGGCAAACCGCCAAAGCGTTGCAAATTCTCTCCGGACTCAAAAGCCTGCAGCTTTCCGCAGGCGTTATAAATATTATTTATGGCGATTTTTATGCTAATGCCGGTAATGCGAAAAAGGCCCTTGCCGCTTACCAGGCCGCTGCCGCCGCTGCACCCAAAGTTCAGATGATCTGGTATCGCCTGCTGGCTTTGGAAATGCGCCTGGGGAATGTACAGGCCGTCAAAAAAACCGTCCGCTCCGCCGCAGCCGCGCTACCGGATGATAAAACGCTGGAGTTTATCCAAAATAATCTTGGCACGATAAACCCGTTACTTCACAACGCCCTTCTTCGCCCTCTGGCGATGTCATTGCTTTCCACTCCACCGCTGGCCGGTGCCCAGAGTGTGGTGCAAATTGTTGGCTCTGCGGTGGCCGCCAAACCCAAACTGGCGAATTTTGCGGCACAGCTGGCGGGCCTGGCCCGGCAACATCCGCATTTTGCTGCCTTACAAAATGCCGCCGCTCAATTTCTGATTACTGCAGGCCATCCCGACCAGGGCGCTATTGTTGCACTTGGTGCGGTGCGAATGTTCCCCGCTGCCGTTACCCCCGCCCGGCTTGCCGCCGTGGCCTTTGCCGCCGCGCACCATTGGTCGCAGGCTCTAAGCGCTA
The DNA here is from genome assembly GCA_023489375.1 of Planctomycetota bacterium. Classification (GTDB taxonomy): domain Bacteria; phylum Planctomycetota; class Phycisphaerae; order WQYP01; family WQYP01; genus JAMDCX01. The sequence goes on along the minus strand of JAMDCX010000086.1, from coordinate 4,099 downwards.
CGCAAAGCTGGGCCAAACGCAGCCCGACGTATTCCACCTCCGCTAAAGTTCTGGAAGCTGTGGCTTATTTGAATCTTTCTGAGCCGGAGGCGGCCGTACGCACTCTGCGGCCTTATATGGCCGCGGCGCTGAAAGACCCCTCCCATGATCCCGGCATCATTGCCGCCTACCTGCAATCGCAAATTGCTCTGCATAACCTGGTTGAACTTAAAGCGGTGCTGCTGCCTCTGATAGCGCAATACCCCAATTGGCGGCAATTTGCTGTCGATATTGCCGGACACGAATTACCGGCCGCCACCGCCGCGCTGTGGCTCCATCGGGTTGCCGCCGCCACGTCCGCCACGGCGACGGCTGAAAAATTGCAAATTGCGCAAGGCTGGTGGACTTTGGGCCAGCGTGTTGGCAACAACGCATATCTTCATCTGGCTGCAACGCAGCTGGTCAACTTGCTGAATACCCAAACGCTGTCCGCATTGCAACGCTCCACAGTGCTTTCGGAGTTGGCCACCGTACAGTTATCCGCCGGCGAAACAGTTCCCGCGATTGCCAATTATCAGAACGCCTTGAAACTCAATGCCCATCTGCCAATGGCGCAAAACAATCTGGCCATGTTATTGGTGCGGGAAACGCATCCGGACTTGACTGAAGCCTTGTCTCTGGCCCAGGCGGCGGTAAAAGCTAAGCCAGCTGTCGCCGCTTATTGGGATACACTGGCTTTGGTACAGTCGCGCATTGGAGATATGAAAGCCGCGTTAAAATCGATCCAGTCGGCAATTAATCTGGAACCTGCTGCAGTGGAATGGAAGATCGATCTGGTACGCATTCTAGTTCGCGCCGGGGACATGAAACGGGCCTCCGATGTATTTAGAAAAATCGTCCCCCAGACCGTAAATTCCGCACAAGTGCCGGCCGGCACCCGTCAGCATTACCAAGCCTTGCTGCGGCGGCTAAAGTGAATATTTTTGCGGCAACAAAACAATGGCGGCATGGGACGTGATCGGGAAAATTCGCATAGGCCTGCTGGAAACAGAGATTCGGACGGCATTGCTCCTGGCAGTGCAACACGGTTGCGACACCCGCAGATATTGTCCGTGTTATCAGCGACATTCGTCGTTATGTCGTTGTGTTAAATCTCCCCATCGTCCATGATTCCAGGTTACAGAGGACAAGGTTCTCACTGTCTCCAGCCGTTACAGGGCCAGCAGGCTGGCCCGCTAAACCCGTAATCTGTGAAATCTGCGTAATCTGTGGATCATCCCTCCCGTTCTTTGTTGTTCGTTGTTCGTTGTTCGTTGTTTCTTAGTCCTCCGGTTACCTCCGCTACCGCCCTGTGAATTTATCGTAATGTGTCATCGTGTCGTCGTGGTAAATCTTTTCCTTCGTCATTCCAGATTCAAGGTTTTAAACCATGTCTGAATCCGTTTATCAAAAAACAGATGTTGTTCCGGTGAACCCGCCGGTAAGTGCGGCCAACTCGGAGATGGCTGATACTTTAATCAGCGGTCATAGCCCCTCGGCTGAAAGCCCGCCATCGCCTGTGCCGCACCTGGTTTTGCGGCCCGGATCGGCATGGCATCTGGTAGATCTCGCGGAAGTGTGGTACTTCCGTGATCTCCTGTTCAGCCTCGCTGGCCGCGATCTCAAGCTTCGTTATAAACAGACTTTCCTGGGCATCGCCTGGGTGGTGCTCCAGCCCCTGCTGGCTACCATGATCTTCACCGCCATCGGCATTCTCGCCGGCATGAACAAAACTGAAAAAGCGCCCTACCCCGCGCTGACATTCGCCGCCATGCTGGGCTGGAACCTGTTTGCCAATATCGTCACCCGCTCCAGCACCGTCATGGTCTCTAACGCCAACCTGGTTTCCAAGGTTTACTTCCCGCGTATTATCCTGCCGCTGGCGTCCAGTGTTTCGGTTCTGGTGGATTTCGCCTGTTCCTGCGGTGTCATGGCGATCCTGCTTTTAATCTATCACCTTAATCCGTTTCCCCATGCTCTGCTGCTGCCGTTTTTTATGCTGATTCCCATTCTCTTCGGCCTCGGCATCGGCATGATCTGTTCGGCCCTGGCCGTAAGTTACCGCGACATCCAGTACATTCTGCCGGTTTTCATGCAGATGCTCATGTACGCCAGCACGGTGATCTTTCCGCTCTCCTGGGTAAAACTGAAACTGGAACATTTCCATATGATGTGGGTATATCCGTATTACTGCGCCAATCCGCTCATCGGCATTCTTTCCACATTCCGCTGGGCACTGGTGGGCGGAAGTAATCTCGCCATTGGCGCAGTAGCATGGAGTGCCGTATGTTCGGTGCTGGTATTCATCATCGGCCTGGTGTTGTTCAAACAGATGGAAAGCCGCTTTGCCGACGTAATTTAACTCGGCAGCCCGGTTCAACCGCCACAGAGTTCACAGAGAAATACATTCACCACAAAGGCACCAAGACACGACGATGGAACGCCAAGAAGTGACGTGGGGACTCACAAAGAGGTAGCGGAGGGAACGGCGTATGGATAACCCCTCTATAAACCTCTTTTTCCTCCGTTGCCTCATTGTGAAATTCCATCCCAACGTTGTGTCCTCTGTGGCAATGGTCATGGTAAAAAGCTTTTGCGATTGGGGACGACGGTTTCACAAGATAATTTAGCCACAGAGATCACAGAGATCACAGAGGCGCGGAGGAAACAACGGATGGGGATGTTCATCACAAAGGCACAAAGACACAACGTGTATTCACAAAGAGGTAGCGGAGGTAACGGAGGGTGGTGATGGGGGATTACGGGTTACATGTTACAGGGGATAATAAATGCGAGCCGGTGGGTTTATCCCACCGGATATGTCGCATACCCCGCCCGCGGGTCTGTAAGGAGCGAACAACGAAGCCCGCGGCCAAAAGAACCCGCTGGAAAGTGCGAAGTTATTTTTGCGCGGCCCCTAAATGTAACTATATCACGTTATTCTCTGTGAACTCTGTGTCCTCTGTGGCAATCGTCATCGTAAAAAGCTGTTGCGGTTATCGCCGCCTTGCAGATTACAGATGCTAAATGCCCAATGCGCAAGGCTTCCTCGCACCGCCCTGCGTTTGGCTTAATTAAGTGTGTATCATATAATGAAGCGCTATGGATTTCGCTGGAACAATTGGAACATGGACCACATCGCCGCCCATGGTGTTGAGCCGCGGGATACGGAATTCGTGGTCAGTACCGCTCGGCGGCCCTACCCGCGCAAGATCGGTGACGGGAAATATCTGGTTATCGGTCAGACTGCGGATGGTGTCTATTGCCAGGTCATTTATGTCTTTGATCCGGACGCGGAGATTTTTATCATCCACGCCCGCCCGCTAACTGAAGCGGAGAAGCGGCGTTATCGCAGGAGCCACAAATGAACAGAAAATATTGGGAAATGAACTCGACGGAGCTGGCCGACGCCACGCGGGCGTTCGATAAAGAATTTGTGGCGGACAAATCCAAACCGCTGGACGCGGCCGACATGGCGCTGCACCGTAAGGCCGCAAAACCAGGCAGGCCGAAGGTTGGCAAGGGCGCGTATCGTATTAATATCACGGTCGAACAGCAGCTTTTGGCCAGGACGGATCATTTTGCGAAAACCCACGGCCTGACGCGCTCGCAGTTGATAGCACACGCGCTGCGGCACGAAATGGCGGGCGCGGAAGAGGGGAAGATAATCAACGAACAACGAACAAAGATGATGTAGCCACAGAGATCACAGAGGGCACAGAGGGCACAGAGGGCACAGAGATCACAGAGGGCACAGAGGCGATGGGGGGATGTTCGTCACGAAGGCACTAAGACACGACGTGTATTCACAAAGAGGTAGCGGAGGTAACGGAGGCGGGTGATGGGGGATTACGGATTATGCGTTTAGCCGGCCAACCTGCTGGCCGCGGGATTGGCGAGGACGTGGGGACTCACAAAGAGGTAGCGGAGGGAACGGAGTATGGATAACCCCCCCTATAAACCTCTTTTTCCTCCGTTGCCTCATTGTGAAATTCCATCCCGACGTTGTGTCCTCTGTAGCAATGGTCATGGTAAAAAGCTTTTGCGATTGGGGACGACGGATTCACAAGATAATTTAGCC
>JAMDCX010000097.1 GCA_023489375.1 Planctomycetota bacterium | reverse complement strand
TTTGGTCCTTGATCGGGCGGCACTTGAAGATATTGCAGGGCACGCGTAAGAATTTTGGAACAGGCCGGGCCGGCGACCGTACCACCATAATGCCCCAGATGCGGGTCCGGCTCGTGTGCCGATACCACACACACCAGGCGTGGCACCGGCAGCGGGCCGCCGGCGATGAAGGTGGCATTATATTGATGGGCGTGATAGCCATCCTGACCGGCAACGGCCAGATTAGCCGTACCGGTTTTTCCAAACAACCGGTACAGTGGAGAAATGGCATATTGACCGGTTCCGCGAACCATAACCTGCTCCATGGCCATACGCACCTCTTTTTCAATAGTCCGTGGAACAATTTTTTCCCATTTTTGTGGTCCGGCGATCTGGGACCAGGTTTCCAGTTTTCCGGGACTCACTTCCACAGCTTTGATAATCTGCGGCGTCGGCAGCCAACCACCGTTGGCGATAGCGCACAAACCGCGGCAAAGTTGCAACGGCGTAACGGCAATACCGTAGCCGAAGGACACACTGGTCTCCATTCCTTTAGTCCATTGGGGTTCCGGGCGCACGATGCCGGGGGATTCGCCCGGCAAAATACAGCCGGTCATTCGTCCGAAGCCAAACGCATGAATCGCCTGATATTCCATGGGAATACCCATCTTCCAGCCAATCTGTGTCATGCCAATATTACTGGAATACACCAGAATATTTTCCACAGTCAGTTTCGGCCAGCCTCCAACATCTTTAATAAGCCGGCCGGTGGGATCGCGGTATCGGCCATTATAGGTGTCAAAAACAGTATTTAACGTAACGACATGATTTTTCAGTGCCCAGGAAAGATTAAAAGGTTTGAACACGGAACCAGGTTCATAAGGGTCCGTTACCGCGCGATTCCGCCAGAAATTTTCCGGTGTTTTCTCCCAGGTATTGGGATTAAGAGGTGGATAATTGGCCATGGCCAGGATGTCTCCATTCCATGGATTCATCACAATGGCTACGGCGCTGCGATCTTTAAAGGCTTTGCCGGCTTTGTCCAGTTCATACTGGGCAATCTGCTGAATGGTGGTATCCAATGTCAACCAGACCCGCATACCGTCGCTGGGCAGGCGGTAACCTTTTTTCTTGATCCACAGCGCCCGTGCCGCGGCATCTTTCACATAAACCGCCTGACCGTTGCGCCCCACCAGCAGAGAATTTAATTGTTCTTCAAGGCCGTTAAGACCATCTTTGGAGTTGGCAAAGCCGATAACCTGCCCGGCAAAATTTCCCAGCGGATAAACGCGACGTGTGGAAAGAATAAAACCGATTCCATCCAGAGCATGAAAATATTCCTGCGCCAAATTGGGATGATGATCGCGTAGCGCCTGGCGGGAGCGAAGGATCAAAGCGCGTTTGATGGTTTCAAAACGATGGTGAAAAGTATGGTCGGCGCCACGTTTCAGCCAGATGAAACGCCGCAGGCTGCCATTGGCATAATACAGCCGACTTTTAAGCCAGGCTAAAAAATCCTGCGGATTTTCATTGAGAAGTCGCCCCACGGCTTGGGCCATGATTTGGCGGGAGGCCGCCAATGGTGCGCCGGCCAGGGCGTTAAGGTTGCCTTGTGGATCAAAGATATAACCGGGATCGGCAAACATGTTGTAAATGCGCACGCTTCCGGCGATCAATGTGGAATCGGCGGTGTAAATCGAGGCGCGACGCGCCATAAGCGTCACACGGACGTCATGTTGTGATTGCAGACTACCAGTATCGGCGCGGGTGACATGCGTTTGGAGCCACAACACCCGCCCCGACAATCCAATCAACAGCGCCGCGGAAACGAACAGCACCACGGTAGACAGACGATCCACTCTTTGCAACGATCGTATTGGGTTATTACTTTTTTCCGCCATCTTTTATTACACCTGTATCCGAGCGGTGGTTTTTTCTTTACGTCTGGTCGATCCCGGGATCCAATCAATATCCTTTAAACACCGGCGTGGCGTAAATCATAATGCCACCGTGTTTAGCCGCTGCCTGGGTTGTAGCCGATGCGGCCCGCTGCGTCCGGAGTTTCAACAGCAATGTTTGAGGATTGGTTTCCGCGGCGATTTTCGTCTGTTGATCCCACAGTATCTGCCGCTTTCGGGCGATTTGTGCGGATATCTGTGCGGACTGGCTGGTAAGGTCCAGTCTTTTTTGCCGAATTATAAACACTAATGCGGCTATAAAAAAAAATACGATCAGACAAGTAATAATTTTAAACATGCTTGGGCTGCCATCCATGCTTGTAAATTGGAATAATTCATCATCCTGATTACACGTCGGCACTATGCCAAACACCAATAACATATCAGATTATATCAAACTTTCATGCCGCAATGAAAGTCGGCGTCATGGTTATCAATAGATGCGGTCTTTTGGGGGGGGCCAAGACACCATTCTTACTGAATACTGCGTGAGCCTGGGTATTGATGATAATCCATATTTTTAACGTTTTACTTGTGGCCGCGGATGACGCTATCCATTACGCCACAGCGACACAACGAACCACGGAGGTTACAGGTTAGGAACTAACGCATAATAACTTCCAAATAGTCGTTGCGCCGGTTAGTGCGCGGATTCCAGAGCACCATCCGTCATATAGCCACCGGCTTTGCCGGTGGTGGAGTATTCAATGATAATGCTAATCGGGAAGTTATTACGGTCCCATTCCTTATAAGTTACATGTTGCTGGGGATGCGAGATATGTTAGCCGGCACATTTATGTGCCGCGGAGAATAAATCGTGACTTATGAATATGTTTAAGAATACGGAATTCAGAAGTCCGCAGCACGGGCATTCTGACCATGAACTCTCATGGGCAAAATACCCATGCCATAATATTACTCATTACGGTGCAGCCAGGGGCGGGCGATTTGGGTAACCGGGCTGAGAACGGTTACGATATGTGAAGCAAACCGTCAATTCTGAAGGCAACCAACGCCCTTTTCGGCTTATGGCTAAAATATTGATTTGACGACCCACGCTTACGCTTTATACTGTAACTCTTTCCGTATTCGCCGCACCGGCTCGGCGATTGTTGGCGGATTTTGTTATTTTCACCGGTTATTTTTTGGAGGTATCATTCACAATGGTTGATAAGTTGACATATTTCTTCGGCAACGGCAAAGCGGAAGGCAGCGCCAAAGACAAGGTTCTGCTGGGCGGCAAGGGTGCCAATTTGGCGGAAATGACCAACATTGGTCTACCGGTGCCTCCGGGCTTTACCATCAGCACAGAGTGCTGTGCGGCGTATTATAAAAACGGCGAAAAATTCCCGGAGGGACTGGAACAGCAGATTGATGACAATATCAGGCAGCTGGAAGCCGCATTGGGCAAAAAGCTCGGCGACCCGGTCAATCCGCTGCTGGTTTCCTGTCGCAGTGGTGCCGCAGTTTCCATGCCGGGCATGATGGATACGGTGCTGAACATCGGCCTGACCGAGCCTATGATTGAACCTTTTTCAAAATCCTGCGGCAATCCCCGGTTTGCATGGGATGCGTGGCGGCGGCTGATCAACATGTTCGGCGATACCGTCATGGGGGTGGATCATGCCCACTTTGAACATGAACTGGATGCCGTAAAAAAGAAACGCAAAGCCAGGCTGGATACTGATCTGGATGTAGAGGGGCTGAAAGAAGTCTGCACGCGGTATTTAAAAGTCTATGAAAAGCATACCAAAGAAAAATTTCCCACCAGTCCGCGTGAACAAATTCTTAAATCAGTCAAGGCGGTATTTCAATCATGGATGAGTCCACGGGCCATCAAATACCGTCAGATTAATGAAATTTCCGGTCTCAACGGCACGGCCGTCAACGTCCAGGCCATGGTCTTCGGCAATATGGGCGAAGATTGTGCTACCGGTGTATGTTTTACCCGTGATCCATCTACTGGAGAAAATGTATTTTACGGCGAATTTCTGATTAATGCCCAGGGCGAAGATGTGGTGGCTGGCATCCGTACCCCCCAACCCATTGCCCGCATGGGCGATACGCTGCCCGATGCATACGCCGAATTGCTGCGGGTCAAGGATATCCTGGAAAAACATTTCAAAGATGTGCAGGATATGGAATTCACGGTAGAGCATAATCGTTTCTACATGCTGCAAACCCGCAACGGCAAGCGTACCGCGCAAGCGGCGGTTCGCGTGGCGGTGGAAATGGTGGCGGAAGGTCTGATCGATCAGAATACCGCGGTATTGCGAGTGGATCCTATAAGTTTGGACCAGTTGCTGCACCCATCGTTTGATCCGAAAGCCACACGCGATCAGATCGCCAAGGGGTTGCCCGCGTCGCCCGGAGCTGGGGTTGGAAAACCGGCTTTCACTGCGGAAGAAGCGGAAAATCGCTGCAAAGATGGTGAAAAAGTGGTGCTGGTTCGTAAAGAAACTTCGCCGGAAGATATTGGCGGCATGCAGACGGCGGTCGGCATTCTCACCAGCACCGGCGGTATGACCAGTCATGCGGCCGTGGTGGCCCGGGGTATGGGCAAACCATGCGTTGCGGGTTGCGGTGAACTGGATATTGACGCCAAAGCAGGAACTGTATCCATTAAGAGTGCCACTGGTAAAACCCGTAAATTTACCCGTAAAGACACGATTTCCATTGATGGTTCCACCGGAATGGTGTTCGCAGGCGCAGTACCTACGGTGAAGCCGACCGTTTCCGGTGATTTTGCAAAATTAATGTCCTGGGCGGATTCCATTCGCCAATTGCAGGTCCGGACCAATGCCGATACGCCCAATGATGCCAAGGTGGCCCGCGAATTCGGTGCCCAGGGCATCGGCCTGTGCCGCACCGAGCACATGTTCTTTGAGGGGGATCGTATCATCGCGGTGCGGGAAATGATTCTGGCGGATAATGAAAAAGACCGCCGTGCCGCTCTGAAAAAACTTTTACCTTATCAGAAAAAAGATTTCATCGGTATTTTCAAGGCCATGGATGGATTGCCGGTCACTATTCGCCTGCTGGATCCGCCCTTGCACGAATTTTTACCGCATGAAGAGAAAAACCAGCGGCAAATGGCGCGGGAGATGAAAGTGTCTCTCGATCGTATTAAGCGTCGTGTTACGGAACTCCATGAATCCAACCCGATGCTGGGTTTCCGCGGCTGCCGCCTTGCAGTGATCTTCCCGGAAATTCTGGAAATGCAGGTGCGGGCGATTTTTATGGCGGCGGTAGAAGTCGGTAAGAAGGGTATAAAGGTTTACCCGGAAATCATGATCCCGATTGTCAATACCGTCAAGGAACTGGAATTTCTTTTGCCACGCGTGCGGGCTGTGGCGGACGAGGTTTTCTCCAAATCCGGAGGAAAAGTTGATTATAAGGTCGGCACCATGATTGAATTGCCGCGTGCCGCCATCACCGCCGACCAGATTGCCAAAGAAGCAGAGTTTTTCAGCTTCGGCACCAATGACCTCACGCAAATGACCTTCGGTTTTTCACGCGATGATGTGGCCTCCTTCGTACCCAAATATGTGGAACTGGAAATTCTGCCCAAGGATCCGTTTAACTCGCTGGATCAGGAAGGGGTCGGCCAGCTTATTAAGATCGCCATTGATAAAGGGCGCGGTACACGCGGCGACTTGAAGGTCGGCATCTGTGGGGAGCATGGTGGGGATCCGGCTTCTGTGGAATTCTGCCATCGGGTCGGCTTGAATTATGTCAGTTGCTCGCCGTACCGGGTACCCATTGCCCGATTGGCCGCCGCACAAGCGGTAGTAAAAGCCTCCACCGGCAGTAATTATTCAACCAAATAACAGCCTTGGTTGTATTTGGTTAAAAATCATAAAAAGGCCCGACTGCAAGTTTCAGCCGGGCCTTTTTTGTGGATTACAATGACAGCCATATCTGAAAAGGCATCGTTTCCGGCGGTATACCCAAGGGTGTGAACGGGGAACTGCTGGGCCAATAGCCTTTTGAGGTGCAACGGCAGGCGAGGCGCCCGCGATCTTAGTGCTCTGTAGCGCCTATAAATTAACTTTGATTGGCTGGAAACGGGCCAGATGCAAGGAGAGAGCGGCGAAAACCGGGGCTATAAGACCCCTTGAGCCGCTACGACGCAGCAGATGGCCCGTTTCCGGCCAACCAGCCGGCGGGGGCCAAGGTTCTGTGGGCTTTGTCGCTCGTCGTGATAGTATTCATCAATACACCTTCCTGGCTTCGCGCCCAGGTCCCCTTGGCCTGCCGTCAAAGCTGATTTATAGGCGCTACAGTGCACTGGGATACTTCTCAAAAATGTAAACTGGTGGCGGTTGTGAGGTATTTTGCCAAAAAATATGGCCGCACCCAACCGATGGTGTCATACTTGCCTGTACTAACTTCCAAACTGTCAATATGCTAAAATAAACGCTGGTTAACGACACCATGGAGTTGTGATGCAAAACTCAACGACTACGGATATGCAAAACGGTGGGACGCCCGCCGCCAGGGAAGATATAGCCGATATCTCCAGAGATATTCTTCAGATGGCTCGGCAAGCCCGACAGGCGGCCCGGCAGCTGGCCGTTTTGAACGGCTTGGCCCGCAATGCCGCATTATGGCGCCTTGCTGATGGCCTTATGGCCCATCAAAGCGAACTTCTGGAAGCTAATGCCGCGGACCTGCGCCAAGCCAAACAGGAAGGTCTGGCCTTGCCCATGATTTCCCGGCTCACTATAACCGAAAATAAATTGCAGGCCATGGCCACGAGCATACGGGAAATCGCCGGGCAAACCGATCCCGTCGGCCAAACCCTTGCGGCTTATGACCGCCCCAATGGCTTGCGCATTGAAAAACGCCGCGTGCCCATCGGAGTTATTGCCATTATCTATGAAAGCCGACCCAATGTTACCAGTGATGCGGCCGCGTTGTGTCTCAAAAGCGGAAATGCCTGCATCCTGCGCGGCGGCAAGGAATCTATCCGGAGCAATCAGGCTATAGCTAAGATCATTCGCGAATCCCTGCTGGCGGCGCAGATAGATCCCAACGCGGTGCAACTTATCGCCACCACGGATCGCGCCGCGGTGGGGGTACTGGTTACCGCGGAAGGGCTGGTGGATTTGGTGATTCCACGCGGTGGTGAAGCACTGATTCGCGCGGTGGTGGATCAGGCCACCATTCCAGTTATCAAGCACTACAAGGGTGTCTGCCATGTTTATATTGATAAAGATGCCGATGCGGATATGGCGGTGAACGTGGCTTACAGTGCCAAGGTAGACGGCTGTGCGGTGTGTAATACCGCCGAATGTATTCTGGTGCATAAAGACATTTCCGCCCGGGTTCTGCCGCGTCTGGCCGCCAAATTTCGCGCAGCGAAAGTGGAAATGCGCGCCGATGCGCGCAGCCAGGGGCTTTTGCAGAACGCCAAATTGGCGGTGGAATCGGACTGGGGCGCTGAATTTCTGGATTTGATCGTAGCCATTAAGCAGGTCAATTCAATTGATGAAGCCATTGCCCACATAACGCAATATGGTTCACAACACACCGATGCCATTATCACCCGCGACATTAATGCCGCCCATAAATTTGTCCAGAATGTGGACTCCGCCAGTGTCATGGTGAATGCCTCTACCCGTTGGGCCGACGGTTTTGAATATGGATTAGGCGCGGAAATCGGCATCAGCACTGACAAACTCCATGCCCGCGGTCCGATGGGTGCAGCCGATTTATGTACGTATAAATATATTGTTACGGGCAATGGCCATGTGCGGGTGTAAATAAGTCCTGTCCGAACGACTCCTTAACCCCATGTGAATAATTACAACGAAATTATGGCATCCCAGAAATATCTTGCGCCTAAAAGGCACAATTTTACGGACCAAGAACATACTTCCAGATGGCGATGTCCGGGAGAAACATTACGCCATGGCGGAACGTATTGCAGCGTTCTCGGTTCTAAATAGAACACGCCAGATCCGGGCAGTTCGGCCGACTAAGGCTATCCTGCATAGAAGGATTTGAGCAATAACATCAGCGAATAAGGTTCCACAATTTCTATACGCCGACCTTGTGGAGATTTTTTTAATATCTCAAAAAGTTCCTTATGCCACGTCGGTGTTTTCAGCACCGTGCGATAAATTCTGAATTGTGCTCCTTTAGCGGTAGTCTCCTGAAGAATAAACTTGGCCGCATCCGCCGGTGAATTACCATTGCCGGGAAGATTTCCCATACGGAGAAATGGCATGCCGTCAAAAATTCCCTGCGGTGGAATTTTCTGCGGCACCATGCCATCCGGGGAAAATTGCGAGTATGCCGCTTTCACCTGCCCATTCATGGCCGGCGCATCGCCATCAATGATAAATCCGGTGAGTTTAACATCCCATAAACGGTAGTACTTTTGGCAATGCGCTTTCCAGGTATCGATTCCGGAAGGCAAACCGGAAAACTTACGCGGGGTTTGCAGCGCGCCGGGATTCAAATATCCGGCTCCAGAATCACCCGTGATAAAGTGATCGTTGGGAGTTTTATTATCCCGCGCATAGACCATGCCCGGGGCAAAACGATCCGAAAGATTCGGATCAAAAGCCCACCCCAGCGGTATGGATCCGCGCGCCGGATCCGTCCACATGGTCGGCAGCATCTGATAAAGCCAGGCGGCGGAATCATAATCGCCGACATAAATAGTCACATAAGATTTATCGGCGACATAGCCTTGTGCGTTGATAAATTGCCGCTGTTGCAGGTGCTGTTGTGTCGGCAGCTGTTGCGGGTAACTGGTTTTAAGCGGATAGTGCTGATAGAGCGAGGCATTGGCCATACACCCCAATCCCAGCGCATCGGCATCCATGTACCCGTTGAAACAGGACACAATGTAGGCATATTCCCATTCTGTTGCCACGCCGCCGTGTTTGCCGCCAGCCCCGGGATACCGGGTGTATTTTTTGTCCCAGGGTGGAAATCCGCCGATGTGGATCATTTTTTTCCCGTGCGATTGATTCCAGGCGGAGCGTAAAATAGCACGCAACGTACGTTGATCGGTCCCTAACGGCTGCGTTGGATCGTCAATCGGAACTTCATCTGCCCAGGGGGCCAGATCAAAAAAGAAGCCACGGTGCGCAATGAAATAATCATGATTGCTAAGGGTGTGGTTGGGAATATAACCGGAGGGTTTCTGCAGCCAATAAGCGTCAATATAATAGCCCATGTAGGCGCCATTGCACCGCCCAGTATCCAGATAAAGTTCTTTGGCCCAGATATAGGCGTCACATTTGGCGCTTTGGGTAGAGGGTGTGGTGGTGCCCGGGATTATTCCCTGTCCCGTAAACAGTGGCGAGCCATCCGGATGGATCAGCCAAACCTTGACCGGAAACTTCGGCCCGTTTGGAGCACTGGTGAGCCAGTAAAATAAGGAGCGGCTCGATTTATCAAAGCGAATGGGCAACAAATCCTCCACACCGGCCACAGTAGAAGCCACATTGGAGGTGGAGGGAACATGTTGATCATATACCACCAGTCCCCGTACCAAGTGCCGATATTTCATGATCAAATCACGCAATGTCTGGGACGGCTTTATGGCCGCTTGGCTTAGCCAGTTATTCCGCCCCCGCATCCAGTTCCACCAGAAGTGGTCGATGGTTCCGGTATCTCCGCCGATGAAAAACTGATAGATTGTGGCATGGTCGCGATTAGCCAACCCCTGCAAGGCCGCCAGAACATGCGCATCATCCCAGATTTCGTGTAACTCATGCGGGTTAGCCCGATTGAGCTTAAGAGTATAGGTCATGTTCATGGTGGCCAATATCTGGCGGCTGCGTTTTTCTGCGGTGGATGGGGCTTGACGTGTTTCCGGCCGGCTGCAGCCGGATGTCGCCATAGCGGCCCCCGCCGCCCCCAGAAAATATCGCCGCGTTAATGACTTGCTGTTTTTGGATTGCATTCGATTACTCCTGCGTTTCATTGTGCCAGTATGTTCGGACCGCCACCATGCGTCAAGCCAGGCAGAGGATAACCGTTCATGTGGGTGCGGCCATATTTTGGGGCGGGGGCGAGATTTTGCAGAGTTAACGCGCGGGCCAAGGCCACGCGGCTAAAATGGAATGGGTGCAGCCAGAAATAGTGGCATTCCAATCGATACCTGTCCCCAGAGCATCCATTGGCAATGCTATACCAACGGCTCCTTGGGTCAATGGCGGGCGAGACGCCCGCGGTCGTGCGTCTGTGAGTGCACACAATCAGCAGGGTGCAAGTCCCTGTCGGGCAAACGTTCTCCGGCCCGTAACTGGAGATAACCGCGTTGCCGCGAGGCAAGGTGGAAAGCAATCCGAGGTGAACGACCAGTCCGTCATGCGGGCAGTGACTAAGGGGCCCAGGTGAACTCGATTCGGCCGGATGCGGTGGTGAGCCTGGGATCGAAGGGTGAAGCCCAGACCCGCAAGGGAAGTCCAAGGAGATGAGGGGTAACGTGCAAAATCGACCTTGGAACGCATCAGGTGGTTGGAGACGGAATGGTCCGAAGGTTATGTGCATGAAACAGAGAGACCTGTCGGAGGCAGTGGCGGTTCGTTGAAACGGACCGGACCGGCAGGAGTCAGAGCCCCCATAGTAGCGAAGAAGCCGGGTCATTCCGGTGGAGCCAAGGGGTGCAGGAAAGTGGAAGCGTGAAGAAAAGACCGATGCAACTATCCCCAGCGGCAGTACCCGGCAGGACCGGCGGTAAGCAAGCTGGAAAGGTTCCCGTCAAAGTAGTGCGACGAGCACGCTGGGCGTGGGCTGCAGCATGAGTCTGGACGGATCGCCTGTTGGCAGCTCTGGAATACGGAGCGCAAGGAGGTGTATGGTTCAGCCTGATAGATAAAGTGTAACCGTTCACGGTCATGTCGACGGGCCAGAATTACCGCGGTTTTGATATAGCCCAAAGGGTAGAAATCCCTTGTGGTGCAGGCTTTCAGTCTGTCCGATCATCACTTCGTGAACGGTTACCGGAAAGCTTTGAATTCCTGGGCTACCGGTTCGATAAGGGCCGGCGCTGGCCGAGGAACAAAAGCAAGAAGAAACTGCGGGACGCAATCCGATTGAAAACCAAACGCAATGTCGGCGTGAGTTTGTCAACAATCATCCAGCGTGTCAATCCCATGCGGCGTGGCTGGTACGGCTATTTCAAACACGCCGATCACCGGGCCAGGCGTGAGGTGGACCCATGGATACGAATGCGGCTGCGGAGCATCCTGCGGAAACGGCAGAAACGCCGGGGTCGGGGCCGCGGCAGAGATCATCAGCGCTGGCCGAACGCATTGTTTGCCCAAGCCGGGCTCTTCGCACTGGAAGTGGCCCACTGCTTGGCATGTCAATCCGTGAAGACGGCCCATTGACTGGAAAGCCGGATGCGGGAAATCTGCTCGTCCGGTTTGGCGGCAGGGGAGGCCGGAATCAACCGGCCTTCCCTACCCCGATCCAGGATACGTGTTTGCATGCCGCAATTGAAAACAAATGTTTACCTTGATCGTTTTTCCACCGTTACAATCATGCGTTCGAGTTTTTCCATCGCCTCAACATCATCCTTAAGCTCCAGCAACGGCGGCAGC
>JAMDCX010000106.1 GCA_023489375.1 Planctomycetota bacterium | reverse complement strand
CTGACCAAGGCCCATCAACTCGCGTGTCAGTCCCTGAAGGGGGCCCATTAACCGGAGAGCCGGATGCGGTAAATCCGCACGTCCGGTTCGGAGGGAGGGCCAGTCCGCAATAAAAGCGGACTTTCCCACCTCTATTATGACGGATGGTGCTCCGGAATCCGCGCATCAACCGGCATAACGACTATTTGGAAGTTATTATGCGCCCGTTCCTTAGTTGCGGCGCGGAAATGAATAGCGCGGGAAAATGCCACCACGGACCTTTTGCCGATATGCCCCATAGGCATCCGGGAATTGCCGCAGCATGAGCTTCTCTTCCTGCCTGGATTTGATCCAGGCCGCCGAAATTAAAGCCGCCAACATGATCACGCTGCCCGCCGTTGGCCATAACGCCAGAGCAGTTCCGACATACGCCAGCAGCAAGCCCGTGTAAATCGGGTGCCGCACCAGGCTGTATGGTCCGCGGCAAATCAATTCATGCTTTTCCTTCACGGTGGCGATGCCGCTCCAATTGGTTCCCAAAATTGTCCGGGCCCAAATGGCAAACCCGATGCCGCCGGCGCACAGCACAATTCCCATCACCCGCTGGATGGGCGATATGGGCCACAGTGGAACGTTTGCCCGCGACCAGTGCAAAAGAATATTGTAAGCGATAACGATTGGCAAAACATATCCCAATCTTGCCGCCCAGCTTTGTTGATAGACTGTTTTCTTGGTATGAAATGCCAGAACCAGCCAATAGATGGTTAATATCAGCCACAGTCCCTGAATTATACCTGTCGCTAAAAAGTGATCGATGATCATATCAAATCATTTTACCTCGGAATGCGGCTTTTTGTTCGTGCATGATGAACGTCGGATTGGAAAGGCCTTATGATCGGTTGGGCAGCGCTTGCATCGACGTGGTATTGATGGGATACTAAGCACATTGCGCCGCCGGGCTATGGAGCCGTTGGTTTACAGGCGCAATAGTTGTAGATATTTAGAAGGTATTCTAAGGAGCACTCAGTGGCACATTCGCTTTCGGCCCAAAAACGCGTTCGCCAGAACGCCAAACTCCGGTTGCGCAACCGCGACCGAAAAAAAATTGTTCGTGTGGAAGTCAAGAAAGTTACCGCAGCTCTGGCGAAGAAAGATGTGGCTGAAGCTCAAAGTGCGGTTAATCAAGCGATTAAAATTCTGGATCGCATGGCTGCTAAAAAAACAATGCATCGCAATACCGTCGCCCGCCGCAAGAGCCGGATGATGCGTCATTTCAACAAACTTAAAGCCGGGGCATGATGGATGATCTGCCCGTGCGGCTTTTAGTGCCGGACATTCCCGCCCCGGATGAGCATTATGTATCGCGGGCGGGGGTGAAATTAAGCGCGGCTCTGCGCTCTTTTTCCCTGGATGTAACCGGCTGGATTGCCGCCGATCTGGGTAGTAATGTCGGTGGATTTGTAGATTGTTTGCTGCAGCGCGGCGCGCAACGGGTGTATGCCGTCGACACCGGATATGGTGTGCTGGCATGGACTTTGCGCAGGGACCCGCGCGTCGTGGTGATGGAACGGCATAATGCCATGCATGTCCAACTGCCGGAACCGGTAGATGTAGTTACCATTGACACCGGCTGGACACGCCAGACTAAAATTCTTCCTTCCGCCCGTATCTTGCTTAAATCCGGAGGTTGCGTAATCACACTGATCAAGCCCCACTATGAATCCGAGGTAGCCGGCAAACAGCGTGGCGTTCTTACCGCCGCCCAATCCCGCCAGGAACTTGCCCGCGTGATCACGGATATTCAGAACCTCGGATGGTCTATTGAGGGTCTCGTGTCCAGCCCGATTTTAGGTCAATCCGGCAATATGGAATTTCTGGCCTTGCTCCATTTACTGGAGATATAAATATTCAACCCTTGGTTTGACCAGATCATAAAGCAGATGCGGACTAAGCTGCATTTCAGGTTTAGCCGCCGCCGATTGGCTGCTGATCAGATCCAGCAGACTGGGAGGCTTGTGGAACTCTACTACAGTGGGATTGTAGATTCCAGCCAGTTTGGCCGCCGCATGATAAGCCGCCGATAAATAGCCGATATGATCCACCAGGCCGAGTTTAAGGGCTGCTGATGCGGCCCAGATTTTTCCATTGGCGACCTGACTGATTGGCACTTTAAGATGTGTGGACCGGGACGTTTTTACAATATTGATAAATCGTGCCGCGTCGATATTGAGCATATCAATAAGGTAAGTCTTGACTGCCGGCGTATAATCGGAAAAAGGCGATCCCGCTTCCTTCCATACTGCCGCCGAACTGGTGAGGAATTCAGGTTGAATACCAATTTTCCGCATCAAATCGGTGATTTGGAATCCCGGCATCATCACGCCAATACTGCCGACAATAGTGGTAGGCTCGGCAAAAAGTTCCTGTCCCGCCATGGAGATATAATATCCACCGCTGGCATCCAGAGAACCCATGCTGACGACGAGAGACTTTCCATCAGAACGCAATTTTTGCAGTGCGTGATAAATTTCATCAGAATCCGTAACCCCTCCGCCCGGAGAATCTACCCGCAGAACCACTGCTTTAATAGTGGTATCATGGTCGATAGCACGCAATTGTTGCGTGACGGACTTGACCATCGAACCATCCACCAGGCCGGTGATGTGCACCAATGCGATCTGGTCCGCACTACCCTGACGGATAACGCGTTTTTCCAATTGATTCGCCGGCCGCCATCCACCGCGGATGGATAGTGCGCCGGTCAACGCCATCAATAATGCCGCATTGGCGGCAAGTGACAGCAGCAAAAGTAAAATAAGAAAGGCTTTCCATACTGGATGCTTAGTTGTTACAGTCTGATAAACAACCGTTGGCGGCGGTGATTGACTCATGGAAAAACTCCGGATTAAACCATGCCAGCAGTGGATACTACATAATATACCCTGCCGTGGCGAATCGCAGGGTAAAGCCCATTCCGATGGCCACTGCTTTTTTATTATAGGGGATATGGAGCTGAAACTGAAATCCCAAAACGACTTTGGCGGATATTTCAGCGGTGTTGTACTGCTGGCTTACAATTTGTCGCTCTTGACCGGAATTATAACGTATAGTTAATATGCGGTTTCCGGCGGCTTATGCTGACAGGTGTTACAACCCTGTCGCCGGTAACTTTGCCTGTGCGGAAAATTGAAACTCCGCGGGTTTTTTACGGTTCTATATCAGGTGATCTTCATGCGCCAACGCCATGATAATTTAAAAGGCCCCTGGGGTTTTAATTTTCAGATGTTACCGGGTCTTCTGGCCTTGGCCATGCTGGTACTGTTGATTGGAGCGGCCGCGGATAAAACCCAGGCCGCAGTCGGCATAGACAATGTAAATCTCATCTCCGCCACATCCGCGGAGACGTATGCCATGAAGGTAAGCGCACTGGTGCATGCGCAGAACCTCACGGCACTGGCGAAATTATCCCCGCCGGCCCCAACTACTTCGGATGTGGCCCTGATCAACCGCTGGCGAAAGCAATATGTGGCCACTATGACCAAAGCGCGGGCGGAAAACAAAAAACTATATTATAAATGGATGACCATAGGGCAGAAGGATTACCGCGCGAAAAATCTCATACCCGCTTTTGAGTACATGTTGACCGCTTATGGATTTTCGACACATAAAAATACGTTCAAAAAGCAACATTGGGTGCAGGCACTCACCGCGGACATCGCCGTTAAAGCGGCACAATATGACCGGCAGCATCGCTGGTTGGAATCCCTGCAATTGTATAATCAGCTTAATGGGATGTACCGCATTTCACGCAAGTATCATCGCGATTTGCAGCGCGTGGTGCGTCGTACCATGTTGCTGGCCACGTATGTACCCCGGAAATTCTTCGCCATGCAGCGCCAATTAGCCAAGGATCATGCCTTCAAAAAGCCGTCCACCGCACCCAAAGCCAAAATTAAAAATGAGCAGCAGAATCAGACCCCAATATATTCCCACTGGAAGCATACGGTGAAAGGTATTCATCAGGATATGCTTGTTGAGGCCCTGGAACTTACCGAACATGATTGGGTTTTGCCGATCACCTATAACACCCTGTTGACCGGTGGTTTGGACACGGTGCAATTGATGCTCAATACACCGATGCTGGCGGATACTTTTCCCGGCTTGAAAAATACTGCCCGGCGCATCCGATTTGCCGCGTCCATTGACCGGCTTCTCAAACGCACTACCTCCAGTCGCCGCCTGGATACACTGGGAATGATTCGACTTTGGAGTTCTCTGGTTACCGCGGATGAGAACACGGTTAAAATTCCACGCCCCGTACTGATCAAGGAATTTATTGATGGGTGCATGGAGAAAACCGATAAATTTACCATGCCTTTCTGGCCCAGTGAGGTGCAGAGTTTTAACAAAGAAATGGAAGGACAGTTTGGCGGTGTGGGCATAGAAATACGTATGGACAATGGCCTGCTTCAGGTCATCTCCCCCCTTGATGGTACACCCGCCTATCGGGCGGGAATTCAGGCTGGGGATGTGATTGTGACGGTTAACGGCCAGAACATGCTGGGGTTGGGCCTCAATACCGTAGTCCGCAAGATCATGGGGCCACCGGGCACAAAAGTGGTTTTGGGGATTCGCCGCGGAACCAACCCCAAGTTACTGATTTTCCACTTGAAACGGGCCATTATTCATGTCCGTTCCATTAAAGGTTTTGCCCGCAATCCGGCGACCGGAAAATGGAAATTTATGATAGCGCCCCATGCGGGCATTGCGTATATACGGGTGACACAATTTCAGGCCGATACGGCCTGGCAGTTGAATAAAGTTCTCAAGCGGCTGCTGCGGGAACATCTGCATGGGGTGATTATCGATTTACGCTACAATCCAGGTGGCTATCTGGATACTGCCGTGCGCATGTGTGATATGTTCCTCAATCAAGGGACGATTCTGTCCACACGCGGACGTACCGCGCCGCCGGAAGCCTGGTCGGCGCAAGGTTCGCCCCTGGTGCCGCCCAATGTACCGGTGATTCTCATCGTGAATCAGGATAGTGCCAGCGCCTCGGAAATTTTCAGTGGAGCCATGCGCGACCATCACCGGGCGCTGCTGGTTGGCCATCGTACCTACGGCAAGGGTTGTGTGCAAAATGTTATTCCCATTGGAGAACATCATACCGCGGAATTCAAGCTTACCGAACAGTATTATTACCTTCCTGATGGGGAGTGTATCCAGAGACTACCCTATGCCCGGGTATGGGGTGTAAAACCAAATGTAACGGTATGGTTTTCACCGTTGCAATTACAGGAATTGCAGGCCACATGGTTGAATGAAGACCTCCTGCCGACCCCCGGTAAGGCCGGGAAAAAGCCCAGCCCCTTCGCGTTTAAGGTGCCGCCGCAACGGGAGTTTGATACCCAGTTGGATACGGCATTGCTGTTAATGCGGTTGCAATTGCTGCGGTATTATCATTAAACTAAATAATGACTCGGCAGGTTGATTGACTGGTCCGGAGGTTCAGGATGATAGATCGCAGACGATGGATAGGTAATGCTTTCAGCTGGGTGTTGGCCATATTGACGGCCATGGCTACGCTTTACCTTAGTGTACATTACCTGGCCAGACCGCAAGGGTGGATGGATTGGATGGTACAATTATCCGGCGCGGCCACTACCGCGATTATCATTTTTTTTCTGGCGTGGGGACATTTTCAGAAAACTCCGGGAGAATCTGGGGACAAAGCTTCGACGCCGCGTACGTAGATTAAAAACCGGTTCACACAATAGGTGGATTCTGCACCATTGTCGCTGCGGATGAATATATCTTCCAGGATTCAAATAACAAACTGGCCAGTCCCAGCCATGCGGCTGATTCCGCGGAACCTGCCAGCTTGATATTCCACGCATCAATGGTGACACGCTCGGATAACTGTGGCAAGATCGATTGCCGCAGGCGGCCGGTAAGCCAATCTGCAAAGACGTTGCCGCCCATAAAGCGGCTGGCCAAGACCAACCGCGCGGGGCGGACAAAGTTGACGGCATTGGAGAACGCCATGACCAGCAAATCCAGCATTTCCATAAGTCGTGCATCCTGCGTATCGAGTGTTTCCAGGCGTTGAGTGAAATCCGTTTCCGCGACGGTCGGACCGAGAAAGGCCCGGCTGAAAATTCTTTCCAGGCATCCGATTTCGCCGCAAAAACAACGGTCTGTTGGCACCGGAAACCGCGTGTGTCCCAATTCATTGGCCCCCATAATACATCCGTGATTGGGCCGCCCATTGATCACCATGACCGATCCGATGCGCCCATCGTCAAAAGCGATCAGCAGGGTATCTTCCTGGAGTTCAGAACGGTGTGTTACGGCCCAGCGCCCGGCGGCGGCATGCAGATCATTGGCGATAATCAGCTCAACATCATCAAGCTCTTTCCGCAATATCGACGTATCGAGAGGGCTATGATGCGGCGCGGAGGAACTTAATAAAATGTTGCCGCTGGCATGATCGATTAGTCCGGTTACCGATACCGCCGCCAGCAAGGTTCGACGAACGCAGTGCTCCTTGGCCAGATGCGTGGCCGCCGCAACCAATCGGCTTTCCTGGTTGATGGATTTGGCGATGGGAGCCAGGGTTAATTGGCCGTTAAGTCCCAGTTCCGCCACTTCCACCTGCCCTGGCTCAATGGAAAGTCCCAGTATGCGCCGCGCGGAGGGGTCCAGAATTAATGGAATCTGCGGGCGCCCGCCACTGGATAACTTTGGGGCCAGTTCTTTCACCAGTCCCAGCCGCTGCAGTTGAATAACTTCAGTGCCTACCGCGTTGGGAGTCATGCCGGTAAGGTGGTGCAGCTCCGACCGGCTTAACGGGCCGTTAAACCACAGATGTCGAAGAATAACCTGCTGCGAAGAAGCTATAATCATGCCCACTTTCTACAAGGCCAATCTTCAAATGTAAAGCGCATTAAAAATTTTTGTCTTGCAGCTGACACCCTTATTCCGTTCCGGTTCTGATTGATGGCACACCCGTGCCGCGTGGTATAGGTCGCCCGTACTGACAACATGTATGGCCCCTGAGCACCAGCATCGCCCGCCCTGCGACCGCGCCTTAATGAGTAATGAATCATGAGACAACCTTACGGCTTTAATGAGATGTTGCGCTGCGCTACACTTAAAAACGCCGGAATTACAACGGTTATTTTGTTCGTCGTTCGTTGCTCGTTGCTCGTTGTTTATACCATCGTGTCGTCCTGCCGTTGTGGTAAAATTGTATTTAATCATTATAAGTTAAGCTTCCGCTGCCGCCAATGCTGGTTTGTCATGAGGTTTGATAGTCGGCAATTTGAACATGAAAAGCAGCGGCACACAGCAAACGCAAAGGACCGCTAATAGCCGGAAGTTGTAAATAAAGGAAAGCGCTCCCGCCTGTTGCAGGACATTGTGGTAGATCAAATCCATGACCCTCTGGCTCGCTAAAGCCGGAGTCCCCTGATGGCGCATCAAGTTTCGCAAACTTGCCGTTTTATCTGCAAACTGTAAATTAAGCGGTGTAATTCGCTGTACGAGAAAATTCTGACTGCCCTGACTTACGCGGCTAAGCAGGGTGGTGGTAATGGAAATCCCAAAAGAACCGCCGATGTTGCGCATCAGATTGTAAATGCTCGTGGCATTGCCGATCTGCTCGTTTTTCAAAGTGCCCACGGCACTGGTGGTCAAAGGAATAAAGAGCATGGGGGTGGAGAATCCGTTAATAATGATACACCAGGTGACGCTGAACATGGCGATGTCCAGGTCCAGCTGGCCCAATTGAAAACTGGAATAGGCCAACAACAGCAACCCGGCCGTCATGAGAAAACGCCGATCCAGAATATTCATCATGTTGCCCACAATAAGGATGGCCGCAATGGAGCCAAGACCGCGTGGGCTTACCGCTAAACCACTTTGCAGCGCGGAATAATTCAACAATGTCTGCAAAAACAGAGGTAACAGCGCCGTGGTGGCATAAAGCACGATACCAATAACAAAAACAATTGTGGTTCCCGCCAAAAAGTTTCTATTTTTCAGCACTCGTAAATCGACTAATGGATTATCACTGGTAAGCTCCCAGGCCACAAAAGCGAGGAATCCCAAAAGAGAAATCGCCACGAACCACCGTACCCACACCGCCCCCAGCCAATCCGCCTGTTGTCCTTTATCCAACACCACCTGCAGCGTGCCAACCCATAATGAAAGCAGGGCCAAGCCCACAAAATCCAGGCGTGTTTTACGGGCATTTTTGATATAAGGCGGGTCTTCCACCAGGGCACTGATCAAGGCCAGCGCCAGAATCCCCACGGGCAGGTTAATAAAAAATATCCAACGCCAGGTAAAGCTATCCGTTATCCAGCCGCCAAGCGTTGGCCCGATTACAGGCGCAAAAATAACCCCAAAGCTGTAGAAGGCCATGGCTTTACCGCGTTTGGCATATGGGAAACTCTCCAGCAAAATTGCCTGGGCGCTGGGTTGCAAGGCACCTCCCCCCATCCCTTGAATAACACGCGCCACAATCAACATTCCAATATTCGTTGCCAACCCGCAAACCATGGAGGCCGTGGTAAATATAACAATACAAGTCAGGAGAAACCGTTTGCGCCCAAACGTTCGGCTCAACCAGCCGGTGCAGGTCAATACAATAGCATTGGAAATGAGATAACTGGTCAAAATCCAGGTGGCCTGATCCGGCGTAATGGCCATGCTGCCGGCAATGTGCGGTAACGCGACATTGGCAATGGAAGTGTCCAGCACCTCCATAAAAGTTCCCAGCATGACGGCGATAGCGATAAACCAGGGATTAGAGCGCGGCTTCCATGGTGAAAAGTCGTGATCCGCGATCGTGGTTGTACTCATGTCTTGCTTCTCCCCGCGTATTTCCAAGTCCATAAATACAGGTTATGTAATCGCATGAATCTATTGTAAGGCACCTAACAGATTCTGTCGAGATTCTACTGCATTGAAGATACTTTCCACGTGTGTGGCGTTTGTAACCGTTCGCGGAGCCATAACCGTGAAAAATCATAATGCAAGGGAATAATAAACAATGAGTAATGAATAATGAATAGGAGTTAGGAGTAAAATATTATAGCGAGCTGGTGGGTTTATACCACCGTCATGCTTCATAAAGCTGCGACCGCGGATCGCGCCGACGATTATAGGGTAACGTATGATAAACAACGAGCAATGATCAATATTATAAGTACTGAATATAGTGGGCAACGTCGAAAGCGAAAATCACATAGCCACCGGCTTGGCCGGTGGTGCAAGAGTATAAGGCGACGAAATTACACAACAGCGGTAACGCAGGACATCGGAGGATTCATAATTAAAACTTCTGCGTTCCTCAGGTTCCTCTGTGGTAAAGACAATGATCAGAAAACCATGGCGACTCCTGTACATTTAAGTGTAGCGCAGCACAACGTTTCATTAAGGCCGCCAGGCCGCCTCATTATTCATTACTCATTGCGGCGCAGCCGCGTGGCGGGAGTTATTGGTGGCCGGGCTGGGAGCGGTTACGTAATACTTTTCATGTCATGGAAAATAACTTATATTGTCAATAAAATCGAATTACATTAGTAATATAGGGAACTATTTAGTGACACTGACACTATAGATTTGATATGAATAAAAAATACAAAGATAAATCAGTGATCACGCTGGCGGATGTCGCCCGACATGCGGGTGTATCTCCCACGGCGGCATCATTTGTGCTAAGCAACGGCCCGCTGGCGAATAAGGTCAGTGCACAAAAACGGGCCTTGATATTAAAGGCCGCGCAGACGCTGGCGTATGTGCCCAATCAGGTGGCGCAGGCTCTGCGCAGGCAGCGTACCGAAACGGTGGGCATTATCTTTCCCGATTTTTATGCTGACTGGGCCCAACGGGTTATGCAGGGGCTTGATAGTGTTCTAGATTCACATGGATATGTTCCTTTGATTGCCAGAGATTCGTGGAATCCCCAGCGGCAACATCGCGAAATTCTATCACTGGTGGGTCGACAGGTGGATGGACTTATCTTGGCTGCGCCTATGGCGGAAAATTTGCCGCTGTTGCGCAGCACCCAGGAAAAAGGCACCCCCGTTTTGTTCTTCGGCGAAACTCCAACGCAAAATCATTCTTTCAGTTACGTGGTCTGGAATGAAGGCCAGGCGGTTAAGCTCGCGGCGGAATACCTGTTTAGCCTTGGACATCGGAAAATATGGTTTATCAATCCGGGTACCGTAGTAACGGAGCATTTGTCGCAAAGCCGTGCGCGCGTCACCGCGTTTGAAGTCTTTGCCAGAAAACTGAAACATTGTACTGGATTTATGGGTCGGATTATTCACGTTTCATCCGGGGTAACCATTGGCGAGAAAATTGCCGATATGCTGACAGCCGAGAAAGAATATCCGCCCGATGCGATTCTGGCTTCCAATGATTTACTGGGACGGCAGATTATGGAGGCCTTGGAGTCAAGAGGTATTACCATACCAGACCAGATTGCGTTGATGGGATTGTGCGATCATCCTATCTCTGCCAGTCCATCAATCAATTTATCATCTGTGCATCAGCCTCTGGAGGAAATGGCTGCCGCCGCCGGGGAAGCCATTGTAAAGATGATTGCCCAGCCGTTGACTGCCCGTCTGACTCTCATGTTTGACGCCAGAAAACTGTGCATACGTGGCTCCACTGGTGGTGCTGGTGGCAGCAAGGGATCGAGGCCGCATGGCGATTCAAGAACCATTCAAAGCGGCTGCTTTTCGTTGCGGGACTATACCGGTTCAGGCCGGGATGGTAAAAAGTTCAATAACCGTTCATAGTCCGGCCACCAACATCGCCCGCTCTTGGCCGCGCCGCAATGAGTAAGGAATAATGAATAATGGTAACCGTTCACGGGCCAAAAAACGCCAAAAATCAAAGAAATAATGTGGAGTCTGGACTTTATAAGACGTAAAAATCACGATAAACAGGGAACGCGAGGTAAAAAGTGGCGTTTTTTTCATAATTTCGCCACTTTTGTCCGTGAACGGTTACGAATAATGAGATAGCCTGGCGGTCTTAATGAGACGTTACGCTACCACCGCGCAATAAATAATGAGTAATATTGTGGCATGGGCATTTTGCCCATGAGAATTCACGCGCAGGATGCCCCTGCCACGGACTTCTGGATTCTGGATTGTTGTATCGTCATAATACGTCACCATTTATTCTCCGCGGCACATACATGTGCCGGCTTGCACCTTCGTCCCCCGTCCTAACTCCTAACTTCTACATTCTATTCATTATTCGGTAACCGTTCACGGGTAAAATAGAAAAATCAGCCGGGATATGCCGCTTTTCATCGCGAATACTGCCACCACGGATAACACGAATGAAATGGATAGAAATGGAAGGTACCCGTTTAGTATCCCGGAAAAGCACAGTGTATCCGTAATATCGGTGCCATCCGTGGTTCCAACAAACATTCACAAGGAGGTAGGGGAGGTACACGGAGGAGAATTTCAGTGAATAAGGCACAAATCCATAAGGGTATAGCAATGATTTAATCCTTGCTTGTCATGTC
>JAMDCX010000126.1 GCA_023489375.1 Planctomycetota bacterium | reverse complement strand
AGCAAGGATTAAATCATTGCTATATCCTTATGGATTTGTGCCTTATTCACTGAAATTCTCCTCCGTGTACCTCCCCTACCTCGTTGTGAATATTTGTTGGAACCACGGATGGCACCGATATTACGGATACACTGTGTTTTTCCGGGATACTAAACGGGTACCTTCCATTTCTATCCATTTCATTCGTGTTATCCGTGGTGGCAGTATTCGCGATGAAAAGCGGCATATCCCGGCTGATTTTTCTATTTTACCCGTGAACGGTTACGGGCTGTGAACAGTTACCGATGACACAATGAGAAACGCTATAAACTGCCAGACTGACGTAACATGCCGCCATCGATAAAGAAGGTCGAGCCGGTACAATAAGCTGCTTCATCCGATGCCAGAAACGCGGCCAAAGAAGCCACCTCTTCCGGCTTGCCCCATCGCCCCAACGGAATTTCCGCCATCAGAGTGTCTTCCAAGGCTTTGTTGGCCTCCACATCCGCATCAATAGGGGTAAAAACAGCCCCGGGGCCGATATTATTTACGGTGATTTTGTGGGGCGCGAGTTCCACAGCAATGGTACGGGTAAGCATCCGCAGGCCGCCCTTGGTAGCACAATATGGAGCATTGGTGGGCATGGGCAAATCTTCGTGCACGGATGAAATATTGATAATCCGCCCGCCTGTGCCCTGCTGAATCATCTGCCGCGCCGCAATTTGAGCGCACACAAAGGGGCCGATCAGATTTACGGAAATGATTTTCTGAAATTGTTCCAGCGGAAATTCAACAAAAGGGTGTTTGAATTCAATGCCGGCGTTATTGACCAGAATATCCAGGTGGCCAAAGTTCTTTACCGTTTCATCCACCAGGGCCTGCACCTGCTGCGGATTCCCGACATCCGCGGCGACCGCCAGAGCTTGTCCACCGGCAGATTTAATGGCCTTTAAAGTGGTATCGGCGGTTCCGGGTTTACCAACATAATCTACCACAATAGCGGCACCCTCCTGAGAGAGCCGCAAGGCAATACTCTGACCAATGCCTCTGGCGGCACCGGTAACCATGGCCACTTTGTTCTGTAATTTCAAGGCATACCTCTTATCAAATTCCATCTGGTCCTCAGCCGCTGCACCAGCGGGTTACACCTGGACACATTACAAAATGCATTATAGTAAGACGACTGCCCAGGAACAATGCGTCAATATTCTTCGCATGAACGGCGCGCCGGTGCCGGGCATTTTTCGAGACACTGGCGTACAATGTTATGCTGATGTAACGGTCGGCGTGACCACGATATCATTGACACAATGACAAATGCCAGCGAGATATGGAAACATGGTGAATATATGGAACAGAAACCTGCGGCCATTGGCGACCAGCCGATGCTATGGTTTTCCCGTGCCGGTCTAACGGAAGTGGATCGGCGGGCGGTGGAGCAATTTGGTATTCCAATGGAGGCGTTGATGGAAAATGCTGGCCGGCAGGTGGCCGATATTACCCGTGCCTACACGCTGGAAGGTTCCGCGATATTGATTCTGGTCGGAGCGGGGAATAACGGCGGCGACGGATTGGTAGCGGCGCGACATCTGGCTAATCGGGGCCATGCGGTGCGGATCGTGTTGACTACAGAGGAAAATAAATTCAAGGGCGCAGCGCAAAAGCAACTTCACATCGTCCGGAATATGAATCTTCCGCTTCAGGTATTACCGCAAAATACGCAAGCCTTGTCGCAGTGGCTGGAACAGAACCATGTCGGCGATGCGGTGATTGATGCCATATTCGGCACTGGATTGAATCGACCCTTGGACGGGTTGGTGCGACAGCTGATCGCCGATCTCAATGCTTCCGAACAGCGCGTGATCAGCGTGGATATTCCATCGGGTTTGGATTGCGATGCCGGTAAGCCACTGGGAATCGCGGTACAGGCCGCGCATACGGTGAGTTTTTGCGGGATGAAAAAGGGGTTTGATTCACCGGAAGCCATCCGCTATCTGGGGCAGATATCCATTGGTGATATTGGCGTGCCCATGGCGCTGCTGCAAGCCTGCGCGGAACGCGGTGGACCGATGGAAAATTTTAGTTCGTAGACAGTGCATCACCGGCTCGGTAAGGTATTAACAATAAAACATCAATCCGGTACCATGTCGGTACCGGAGACGGATAAAAGTGTATCCAAGTATTTTACCAAATGGAGAAATATAATCATGGCTCAAACTCAGACCCAACGGTATCAGAGGCGTGCAATGGTGAAAATGATGGCAGCGACAGCAGGAATAACCATGATCGGCGCCATGGGTAACGGTTCGGCGGAGGCTGCGACAACAGGCAAAATCGTCCGGGTAGAAGACCTCGATTTGAGCCTGATGACCCAGGGGTGGGGAAATCCGAGTAAAAATAAAAGTGTCGGCGGCAATACATTAAGCGTCGGCGGCAAGACCTATCAACACGGAATTGGCACGCACGCGGAAAGCATTTTTCGCATTAACCTGAAAAAGGCGGCGGCTAACTTCACCGCTAAAGTGGGTTTGGATGATGAGGCTACGCAACAAGGCGCCGTGATTTTTGAAGTGCTGGTGGATGGTAAGGTTAAAGCACGCACACCGATAATGCGGGTGGGAGAACCGGCACGGGAAATCAGTGTGAATTTGCGTGGTGCGAAGGAATTAATGCTTCTGGTGAAACCAGGCGCCAATGGCATTGACTGGGATCACGCCGATTGGCTTGATCCTATTATTACATTGGTGCCGGGAGCCGTCGCCCGCCCCGTAGCGATTCCGCCTTATCCGGGAGCCAATGACTATCCGGAAATTGCCAGTGGCGATTCGGCAACGCCGGAATTTCACGGCCCACGGATAGTTGGCGCCACGCCCGGACATGATTTCCTCTTCAAAGTACCCTACACGGGAAAAGCCCCTGTTACCATCACCGCCACCGGGTTGCCGGATGGATTAGCGATGGATGATCGCGGTTTGATTACCGGGAAAATAAATCAGGCCGGGGAATACAAGGTCCGGCTTACCGCCAAAAACCGCCTGGGTACTGCGCAGCGCACGCTGCGACTGGTAGCGGGCGAACATAAACTGGCTCTGACACCGCAAATGGGATGGAATTCGTGGAACGCCTATGGTATGGACAACGACGCCAAACGCACTTGTGCCGCCGCTGACGCCATGGTGAAAAGCGGTCTGGCGGCCAAAGGATTTATGTATATAAATATAGATGATGGTTGGCAAAACGGCCGTGCCGCCGATGGAGAAATTAAAACCACGGATAAATTTGGTGATATGAAAAAAATCGTGGATTATGTTCACAGCAAAGGCCTGCGGTTCGGCCTGTATTCATCTCCCGGCCCGACCACCTGCGGCGGCCATACCGGCAGTTTTGGGCATGTTGTACAAGATGCCCAAACCTACGCCCGGTGGGGTGTGGATTACCTGAAATATGACTGGTGCAGTTATGGCAATGAAGTACCGGCGCATCCGGATTTGGAGCAATTCATCAAACCGTACCGGGAAATGGGAGAAGCGCTGCGCAAATCAGGACGTGATATATTTTTCAGCCTGTGTCAGTATGGCATGGGCCACGTCTGGACCTGGGGCGGAAAACCTCCGGTGTGGGGTAATAGCTATCGTATCAGCGGTGACATAAATGATTCCTGGGCCGCCATGACCAGCAATGGCTTCAACAGCGATGGCATGTTGTTTCCTTTCGCCGGGCCGAGCCACTGGAATGATCCGGATATGCTGGTGGTGGGTTACGGAAGTTTTGAAGACGGTCCTTTGCATTGGACTAAACTTACCCCACATGAACAACTCACGCATATTACGCTGTGGTGCATGCTGGCGGCTCCGCTGCTGTTGGGATGCGATCTGGAAAAACTCAATAAATTCACGATTGATCTGATGACCAACACGGAAGTTCTGGCTGTAAACCAGGATGAGCTTGGAGTACAGGCGCAACGTGTCGATCGCCAGGGAGCCATTGAAGTCTGGGCCCGGCCTTTATGGGATGGCACGGTGGCGGTAGCGGTTTTTAATCTGGGGCTTACTCCGGGAAAAGTAACGATTCCATCCTGGGACATGCTGGACCCAGTACTGGTGCGCGGAACTGGTGTATTACGCAGCAAGCAGCTCGTGCGTGATTTGTGGAAGCGCAAAGACCTTGAAAAACAGTCCGCATTCAAGGCGGAGGTGCCCATGCATAGCGCAATTATGCTTAAGGTTGGCACACCTTCTATAACCGATGATTGATAAAACGCCGGCACGGAGCTGAAGGTATTTACAGCCTTCCCCGGCCATCATCCATTAGTAGCCGCAAGGCTGGAAAAGACAACACGAGTTTCTGATCGGAGGTGCTTTTATGTTGCGACGCCGAGAATTAATTAAAACAGGCCTGGCGGTGGCCGCTTCCGCATCACTGGCGCATGTGACAGCGCCGGCGAATGGACAATCTGTTGGTCTAACCACATCGGCTACCGGCCCACGGCGGCATGAACTGCTGGACGCCAATTGGCGGTTTCAAGCCCTCCTCGCCAAACCCGCCGCCCATACCCCTGCGGCCATGGTTACGGATGTTCTCCAGGCGGCCGTAAATTTCGATGATTCCACCTGGCGGGTGGTGCAGTTACCCCACGATTATATCGTGGAAGGCCCATATAATCCGAAGGCCAGTAAAAGTCACGGTTTTCTGCCGGTGTATCCCGCCTGGTATCGCAAGCATTTTTCTTTAGCGGCATCGGATAGCGGTAAATCAGTCTGGCTGGATTTTGAGGGGGTATACCGCGATGCGCATGTTTATATCAACGGCCATTTTCTGGGACGGCATCGCGGCGGGTACACCCCATTTAGCCTGGATATTTCCAAGGTTGCCAATTTTGGTGGAAATAACGTACTGGCGGTGTATGTGGATCCAACTGAATTTGAAGGCTGGTGGTATGAGGGCGGCGGCATTTACCGACATGTCTGGCTAAATATTGCCGACCCGATACATGTGAAGCCCTGGGGCGTGTACGTGGTCAGCGACGTGCACAATGTACGAAACAATCCATCCGCTGATTTAACCATTCAGACCAGCATAGTCAATGAATCTTCCAAGCCACAGACCTGTACCGTGATTTCCGGAATAACCGACCCACAGGGGCGTCTGGTTGCCTCATTGTCCAATGAACTGAAAGTATCCGCGGGCCAAACTACTGAATTAACCCAGGTGGCCCGACTGCCCAGTGTGTCGCTTTGGTCTTTGACCCATCGCCATATTTATGCGGTGACCACGCAAGTATTTTGCGGCGGTGTACGGGTGGATTTTCATCGGCAGCGTTTTGGCATTCGGACCTTGCGCTATGATGCGAAAAATGGTTTTTTCCTTAATGAAGAACATGTGGAACTTAAAGGCACCTGCAACCATCAGGATTTTGTGGGCGTAGGCATCGGGGCACCGGACAGCCTCTGGTATTGGCGCGTGCGTAAGCTTAAAGAAATAGGCTGCAATGCGGTGCGTTGCTCCCATAATATGATGGCTCCAGCCTATTATGATGCCTGCGACGAGCTTGGCGTGCTGGTGATGGATGAAAATCGACGCCTCAGCGACGACTTTACCCCGAAAACTCCGTTAGACGCCCCTTATGAAAACATGTGGCATGTGGATGAAATGATTTTGCGTGACCGCAACCATCCCAGCGTCATCATGTGGTCGCTGTGCAATGAAGAATACAAAGTCCAGAATACCGCTTACGGGAAGAAAGTTTTCGCGGCACTCATGAAGTCTGTGCATCAATATGATCGCACACGACCAATTACCTGCGCCATGAACGGTAACTGGTCCGGAGCCCCCCAGAGCGGATGGGACGCGCGTGCCAACCTCGAAAAATTACGCGGTATTGAAGCGGTAGAAGATTTGCAGGGTTGTAATTATGCTCCCCATCATTATGACCAGTTTCACCAGGCCTATCCGCACCTGAAGATGTTCGGAAGTGAAATTGGCAGCAACACCAGTGACCGGGGCATTTACACCACGGATATTCCGGCAGGCCATGTCAGCGCCTATCATGGTGATCCAGAAAATTCCTGGCAGCCTGTAGCGGTACGGCCCTTTATCGCCGGTGGATTTGTCTGGACCGGCTTTGATTATCGCGGCGAACCGTCACCGTGCGGCTGGCCTTCGATTAATTCTCATTTCGGTCTGCTGGATATGTGCGGCTTTCCCAAAGATGTTGCCATGTATTACAAGGCCTGGTGGGGAGATAAACCCCTGGTTCATATTTTTCCGCATTGGAACTGGCCGGGACATGAAGGCCAAACCATCCACGTGTGGTGCTACGGCAATTGCAATGAAATCGAATTACGGGTCAACGGCACCAGTTATGGCCGCAAACAAATGCCGCGTTTCAGGCATGTGCAATGGGATGTGCCCTACCAGGCAGGGCATATTGAAGCCTGTGGCTACAATCATGGCACCTTGGCCGCGGTTCATCGCATTGAAACCACGGGCCAGCCGGCGGCACTTCTACTTATGCCGGACCGGTATGTACTGCGGGCGGATGGTCAGGATACCGTACCGATTTCACTTGCGGTGGTGGACTCCGCGGGGCGAATTGTGCCGACAGCCAATAATAAAGTTCGATTCCGAGTTACCGGCGCGGGTGTCAACGCGGGCGTAGGCAATGGGAACCCCGCGTGTCTGGAGCCTAATGTGGCCAATTTTCGCAGCGCTTTCAATGGCCTGTGCATGATATTGGCCCGGGCGAATGATACCGGCGGCATTATCCGCGTGCGGGCCATGGCCGATGGCCTGAAATCAGCGGGGGTGGAACTCTTGGTGAAAACGTAAAAGGTTTGTTTAGATTCATGGCGACACACGCATGACATGTGGCCTTAAACTCTGTACGATGACGACAAGATAGAATTTGGAGAATTTCTAAATGAAGAGAAATTCATATCACGTTACTTCTCGTTTTTCACATTGTAGTGTGTTTTTTTCCGCGATCACAGTACTGATAGAGCTAACGAGTCCAATTTTCGCCGGCACGATCACCATTTATCAGGATAACTTCAGCGGCAGCGCGGGCCAATCGCTGACGGGTCGGGCGCCGCAGGTGGATCACGGCGCCAGTCCGACGTGGACTAAAACCTTCAGCAGCGGTCACAATGACACCGGCAAGGGGAAACCGGAGGGCAGAGCAAATTTTCATCCGTTTTGGAAGGCCAATGGTACCATCACTGGCTCCTACGATATTAATGGCTATGGAGCCTTGGAAGTCGCGGGGCTTAATTTCCGTCCAGTACCAGGCCATATTTATACGCTTACAGCCAGGATGTTTCCGAGAGCTTATATTGCCGGCAATAATTCCCGTGATGGTTTTGTGGCCATGGGTTTTATCAGCGGCAATACCAAGTCCGGGATTCCGCCATTTTTCAAAGGTTATGGACCTTGGATGTTTTCTCAGTTTTCCGGATTCCAAAAGCATCCCACATATATGGTGCAAGGTTTTTTTGGCCCGGGTGCCACCCACAATTGGACGTTTTCACCAAAAGTATTGGGCGAGACCGCGGAAATTGTACTCAATACCACGAAGGCCCATTGGGTAGCGAAAGAGTATTACAATGGCGTGCAGAAAGGGGTCTGGGTTTACGGCGGAAATAACGGCACAAATAATCCGACTGGGATTACCCAGGTGGCGATTGGGGTCAATGGCACCAGCGCTAAGATTACCTCTTTCAAATTGACCGACCTGACGGATCCGCCTTTAAGCAACTTGGTGTTGCCCAAGGTGGCCCGCCCTTACCCGACATTTCAGCCCAAAATGCCGCCACCGGCCCGGCATTTGTACGTAGCCAACATTAGTAAACTTTCTGCAAACCAGCAGCGGCTGCTGGTCACGCTGCAGGGCATCGTCAACCGCACCCAGCCGCGTATATATCTGGTATGGGGACCGGATGATATATTCTGGCTCAAGCAGATGGAAAAGCAGGGGGCCACAGGCAAACCGATTGAAATAAAAAAGCCGCTGTCCCTGGTTAAAATATTCCGTCATTCCATCCATGGAGCCGTGATTCCGAACCCCAAGGTGTTTGATTCCCCGGATGTGGCGGTGGATGTGGCGACGCTGGATAATCTGGTGGTAGCCACGCCGCAGCTGGCGAGACAATTGCATCTGCCGATCAAGGTGGATTTGCGTGGCAAGTTCAAAAATGACGTCGCGGCGCTGCGTTACCTGCGGACGAAATTGGCGCCGCACATGAATCCTTATTTGTTTTTATGTCTGGACCCGAAGATTCTCGGTGATGGTGCGGCCGATCAAATTATTGCGGCCCGCGGAATAACGTTCTGGGTCACCGGCCGCAATGCACAGAGCGAACCCGGTGCGGACATGGCCGGCGAAAAACGGCAACTGGAAAAACTTTTCGCCGCCACGCCGCTGGGTGGCGTGGTGCGCGGTTTCTGGTGGCATGGTGTCGGCATCGGGTTGGGGGAAGGCGGGGGTGTGAAACTGGGATCACAATTTGGCAAAGTTACGGTGGTCAGCGATGATGTTCATAATTTTTCGGTGTTCAGCGGCGTACGGATGAAATCGCTGAAGCAACAATTTGCGCCGCCGCCGAAGCTGAATCGCTCCAAGTTTTATATATCGATCACCATATCCGACGGCGACAACCTGGATACCTGGCAGGACTTTTTCCGAAGGTGGTTTAACAGTCCGTATCATGGCAAATTCGCGCTGGGCTGGGGTATGGGGCCAACACTTATTGATGTAGCACCAACCTTGGCGCAATGGTATTACCAACATGCCGGGCCGAAGGATGAATTTTTGGCGGATGTTTCCGGTCTTGGTTACATCCGGCCCACAGAATGGGCGACCAGATTACGTAACCCAAACGCGGCCTTTCGGTATTTTTACCGTTGGACTTGGCGCTACATGCAGCGCATGGATATGAAAACCCTGCGACCTATGCAAGCCTGGGGGCGCAAAAAATTAGATGTGCCGACCATCGCCAAAATTGCGGCGGCATTACCGCAGGTAAGATTTATGATGCCGGATTACGGTTATGCGGGAGAAAAGGGCTATCACCGAATCACCTATCAGTTGCCCAGCGGACAGGTAGTATTTCGTTCCGGCACCAATTGGACCAGGAATGAAGCCCGGGAAATACCGTACCTGGCCCAACAAATCCGCAACCATCTGGGCAAGAAACACCCGCGATTTATGAATGTCTTTATCTGTAATTGGTTTATGGGGCCGCACCGTCTATACCGGCTGCTTAAAACGCTGGGGCCGGATTATGTCGATGTCACGCCCTCGCAGCTTGACGTATTGTATCGTGAAGCGCATAGTAGAAATTAGTATGACCAAATGTCTATCGCTTACGCTACAGCGCGATGGACTAAGTGTTGGATAGAAATAACGCATGAGTTTTGCAGCAGCTATCATTGGCGATCCATTCAACACCAGGTAGCTATATGATTCTATAGGTGTAATTTTTGGTAAAGTATTTTTACTTAAGGAATAACCCATGACACAGCAGAGTATCATTAATCTTCCACGGCGTGATTTTCTCAAGGCTTGTATGACAGCGGCGGGAGCAGCCGCCGTCAGCTCGCTGATGAGCGGTTGTGCTTCGGAATCAGGCTTCACTAACACTGGCAGAGTTGCCAATGCAATTGGTAATACCCCGGCCTTGGGGCGTTTTGCCGGTCAGGTGCGACCGATTGTCGGCACGGGTTGGCATGGTCATACTTTTCCCGGAGCCACAGCTCCTTTTGGCTTGGTGCAACTTAGTCCGGATACCGTTGGCCCGCCCGAACCCAAATGGAATGGAAAATGGGACATTTATGATTGGGACCACTGTGGTGGCTATCATTATCCGGACAACACGATCCTAGGCATCAGTCATACGCACATTTCCGGAACCGGCGTGCAGGAAATGGGAGATGTGCTGGTGATGCCGCTAATTCAGGACGTAAACTGGGGTTGGAATTCCGGTGCCCCGGGGAAAGAACACCAAGCTCAAATTCAAGCACTGGGTTCCGACACCGGCTGGGTTTCCAGAGATGGTCATACCGGCTACGCTTCGCGTTTTTCGCATCAACAGGAAATAGTCCGGGCCGGTTACTACGCGGTTTATTTGCAGACACCGAAGGTCAAGGCGGAAGTAACGGCAGCGACGCGCAGTGGCATGCACCGGTATACCTATCCGGCGTTGCCGGATACTACCCGGCGAGGCTTGATTGTCGATCTGGTGCATGGCCTCGGCAATGCCCCCTATCACGCGGAAATCACCATCGAAAGCCCCACCCGGATCAGCGGCAAACGTTATAGCCACGGATGGGCTAAGAATCGGCAAGCCTATTTTGTTATGGAATTCAGCGCTCCGATCAAGTCTTATGATGTGATGGTGGACGGCCGGGTTACAAGTGGTCTTGCTCCCCAGCCAAAACACTTTTCCGCCACAGAGATTAAAGCCATTTTCCAATGGGATCATGAAACGGTAAACCACGAACATCCACTGTTGATTCGAGTAGGTATTTCCGGCACCGGCATTGAAGGCGCTGCGAAAAATTTATCTGCAGAAATTTCGCATTGGGATTTTGATTCCCTTGAACAACAGACCCAACAGGTTTGGAATGAAGCGCTGGGCGTATTGGAGGCTGATTTGCCCACGACGGAATTGGCCCAGACATTCTATTCCAGTGCCTATCACGGCATGATGGGGCCCACGACGTTTAATGATGTGGATGGCACCTTCCGCGGGGAAGATTTTAAAAACCATCGCAACCCTGGTTTTACCAATTACACCACGATGTCAATATGGGATATTTACCGTGGTGAATTTCCGTTTATCATGCTGACTCAACCGCATCGCACCAATGACATCATCAACACCACTTTGACGGATTACCGGCAGTTGAATAAGAAAACTCTGCCGATGTGGCCATTATGGGCCAATGAAACATGGTGTATGACCGGGTTTCATGTGGTCGGCATGATTGTCGGGGCATACACTCGTGGATTCCGCGGTTATAACGTCCCGGCTCTGTACGCCGCCATGCGGGAAACAGCGCTGGTAGGGGCGACAGCCAATGGCATTAGGAAATTCCAGGAACAATTCCGCCGCTATGGATATATACCGACGGAGCCGCGAAAGGGATCGGTTTCACGCTCGCTAGATCTGGCCTATGACTATTGGTGTGTCGGTGCCATGGCGGAATTGCTGGGCAAACATGACGATGCGGCGATGTTCTATAAGCTGGGTCAGAATTATAAAAAACTTTTCGACCCCAGCACCGGCTTCATGCGGGGCAAAAATGCGGATGGAAAATGGCGGGAGCCGTTCCATCCTGATGATGTATATGCTTCGGATTACACCGAGTCGGATGCCTGGCAGGCAACATTTAATGTCATGCAGGATATACAGGGGTTGATTGATCTTTACGGCGGAGATCAGCAGTTTATCGCCAAACTGGATGCCTTTTTCACCGCCCCATCCAATATCCCGGCCTATGACATCGATATTACGGGTATGGTGGGCCAGGATGATCAAGGTGATGAACCAACCAATCACATTTCCTATCTGTATCCTTTTGCCGGTGCGGCGTGGAAGACACAGTATTGGTCGCGTAAAGTGCTGGCCCTCTACAACAACACGCCCAACGGCATTCCCGGCAACGATGATATCGGACAAACTTCCAGTTGCTTTACACTTGGGGCCATGGGTTTTTATCCGGTTAATCCCGCCACCGGTGTGTATGTGATCGGCAGTCCATTAATTAATCGGGTGAAAATTCACAACTCCGTCGCCCGAACCACATTGTAACCGTTCACGGGCTAATAACTGCAAAAATCCAAAGAAATAATATGAAATCTGGAGTTCACGAGGTCTAAAAACCAGGAAAATACAGGACTCTAAAGGTGAAAAGTGGCTTTTTCTTGCTGATTT
>JAMDCX010000087.1 GCA_023489375.1 Planctomycetota bacterium | reverse complement strand
ACCGGTTCGCTGCATCGCCATGAATGAGGCTCTGGCCGAAAAGTTTCGCGCCGCCATGTCACGCCAAGATGTGGCCATCCGCGATTTCTTCGATCTTGACTATGCATCCCAACATCTCGGGTTGGACCCGACTGAGCATCAGTTCATCGAGTTGGTTCGGCAGAAACTGGCCGTGCCGGACAATTTGCCAATAGATATAAGCCCGGAAAGGTTTGCCAATCTCCAACGCCAGCTTGATGCCCGACTTAAGGCCGTTCTCCGAGACAAAGACTTTGCCGCATTCGATTTGCGTCGCGCCTTTAATCTGGTCAATGCAATGGCTAAATATGTAACTTGAAAGTGCACTTCCCTTGATTCCTGGTAACCTGTCAGGCGCATAAGCAGATCAGGAACCTGGCCGAGTAAGGCCGGGATTGCGACGGGGTTGAAATATCCCGTATGCCACCAATATCGGCCACGTCGTGTCTGTGCCGTAATGAGTAATGAAACGGCCTGGCGGCCTTAATGAGGCGTTGCGCTGTGCTGCATTTTAAAGTGAACCGCAAAAGATTCAAAGAACGCAAAGATAATTAGTTATTGATCATTGATCATGATCTGTTGTTCCGCGGTGGCACCATGCCGCCGGCTAAATACTAAATTCTAAATTCTACGTTCTAACCTGTAACCTCTTCTGGCAAAGTCAAGCGAGTGAAAACAAGGGGATGTCTTAGCCACTATCCAAGCAGCGGACGCGGCTTTGGCCAGCCTACCCATTGTGGTCAACAGATAAATTATCTCACCGTTCGCGGCACTACAGCATCACCAACCGGAATAGACCGGCCATGACCGACGGCAAAAACTGACCGCGGCACAGGCCCGGCGCGCCGGGAGCGGAATTGTTTCAACACTTTTTATAAGGATATAAGATGAAAGTTAAATTTCTCAAAGATTATCTGGGGCAGAAAAAAGATTCCATTCTGGATTTGCCGGAAGACCAGGCCAAAGTCGCGGTGGATACCGCGGTGGCGGAAGCGGTGGCTGCAGATATCAAGGATCTGGATGAAGCGGTGGCGGGCATTCAGAAATCCATGACCGAGCAACTGGAAGCGGCCGCACAAAAAATTACTACCCGCGTGATAGATCAGGTATCACGCGGACTCAAAGGCGTGCGGCCGACACTGGTCATCGGTCCGGATCGTGAAGACCTGGACCCCACGGGCGGCTTCAAAAATCTCGGCGATTTTGCGCAAAGCGTCCGCAAACATTTCACGCACAAGGCCAGCGATGAACGCATCAAACGCATGATTGCCAAGGCCGACGGCATGGATGAAAACATTCTGGCAGATGGCGGAGCGTTGGTTCCCACTGAATACGCCAATCAATTATACCGCGATGTTCTGGCGGAATCGGTACTTTTTGATAAAGCGCGGAAATATCCCATCAACATCGGTAATTCGCTGTTCATTCCAGTACGCTCGATAACAGAGCTGGGACAAACCAGTTCCACCGGGACTTCCCTGGGCACGTGGCTTAATGCCGATGGAGCCATTATTAACCCATCCAAGCCCGTGTATGGCCGCGTGCAGATGACACTTAACCGCTGGGGAACGTTGCTTCCGGTTACGGATGAATTGTTGCAGGATAATAATGTGGCATTGTCCAATTTCATTTTTGATGAAGGCGGCATTGCCCTGGCGTGGGATTTGAATCAGGCCTTTATCAGCGGCACCGGCACTGCCCAGCCGCAGGGAATTCTCGCCAGCGGAGCGCTGGTAACCGTTCCCGCGGATGTTAATCAGCCTGGTTTCACCATCAGTTACAGTAATCTGGTGAATATGAAGAGCCGCCTGTGGACCATTCGCCCAGGTGATACCAGTGGCGTGGTGTGGATCGCGCATCCAGATGCCGAGGCCCAGTTTGAACAGCTCAAGGATGCTTCCGGCCGCAATTTGTATTATGCCGCCGGCACGATACAGCAAGCTCCCGAAGCGCGGCTTTTTGGTATCCCGGTGGTTTACAGCTTCCATTGCTCGGCGGTCGGTAATCCGGGCGATGTGATACTGGCGGATTTGAATCAGTACCTGGTATCGACCAAAGTCGGCGGCGGTATTGAAGCGGCCATGTCCATGCACCTGTACTTTGATGCGGCGGAAGTGGCATATCGCATCATTTACCGTGTGGATGGTAAAACCGCCCGGCAGGCGCCACTGATTATTCCCAACAGTGCCAATAGTCGCAGCGGGTTTGTAGCGCTCGCGGCGAGAATAACGGTTGGTTCGTGATACGGGTTACGGGTTACAGGTTAACCGTGGCGGTAACCTGTAACCTTCCTGCACGGGGGATTTCTCATGTTTGCGCCTTGGCCTAATCCATCGCTACCGCTGGCCCTGAACGCCCATTCTCCCGGTGGTCTTCAAACCTGGCTGCCGATGCTGGCTGCAATGTCGGTAATTATCGGGCCGTTAATGGGCTGGCTGATCGGCCATGAAAGGCGAATCAGCCGCACGGAACAGGCCCTGCTGGAAGGCGTACGGCGGATGGATGCGGCGGATCGTGATGCAGCCGCCTGGCGGCAACGCCTGGAAATTAAACAGGATGAACAATCCGCCAAATTAGATCAGGTTCTCGGCGCCTTACGGGAGATGGCTCATGCTGGACAAGGCGGCACAGCAATCCACTGACTGGTCGGCGATTATCGGCGCCGGCACGACGATGATGGGGTTCATTGTCGCCGCCAGTCAGGCGCGGCGGGCGCTATGGCATAAACGGGCGCGCTTAAAAACCCGCCGACGCCTGCGAATATGGAGACACAGGGCGCGCCATGCCCGAATACAGGCGATTATCTGGCGCTGTCTTGCCAAACAGCGGAATAGCCACATCTGATGGACTATTTCCGCCGCGGTTTTCACCCCGGCTGTTAAGCCAGATTGCCGGTAATTCGGCTTTATAGGCGTGGAATTCTGCAACCTGGCCACAGAACGTGGATGTTTTACTTTTATCTTTCACCACAAGGAGTATCCAATGAATCGGCAAAAAAGAATATGTGCTATTGCGGCCTTCAGCATGGCGATGCTTGCGGCCACCGGCTGTGCGGGCATTCAAACTGCACGCCTGGCGGCCCCACCGGATTTTGCGGCCATCGAACAAAACGCCAATCTGGCGGATGCGGCGGCGGCGGGAACGGTGCGGGATTCGCGTAAACTGGTGGCACAGACAACGGTAGCGGAAAAAAGTAATGCGGGGATCGCGGCCCTGCGCCCGGCTGTGGCCACGCTCGAACGCGATGCGCAAAAAACGCGCCTGGCGACAAGAGCCACCGTCGCAGAGCTGAAACCGGCGTTAAAACAGCAGGCGCTTTTTGTGCAATCCGCCCGGTCGGTGCAGGCCGGAGAATTGCATAATGCCGCGCGTTATGACGCCATTTCTCATTCCTTGAGCTATAAATTGGGACGATTCATTGTCGTTACGGTGTTTCTTCTCCTGGTTGCTGGGGGCCTTATTCTTTTCAGTGAATCTGGCTGGGCTGGTATTCTGGCTGTGAAGTGGCCCATTTTGGCGCAAGTATTGTTCAAACCTGTGGCGTATCTCGGCGCGCTATTAGGAAAACTCTGGGGATTGGTCGAAAGCGCTCTAAGGGCAATGTGGCAGGTCATTGCACATGGTTTTATGCCTGCCGCAAAAACGCTTTCATAACACTAGTGCTCTGTCACGCCTACAAATTAGGGTTGATTGGCGGCAAACGCTCCAGATGCAAGAAGCCGCGGTGAAAACTGGGTCCGTTGACCCTTTGAACCGCGGCGACGCCGCAGATGGGGCGTTGGCCGCCAACCCCGCTGGGCGGGGGCCAGGAGGCCGTGAGCTTTGGCGCTCGTCGTCAATGTATATTCCAATACACTTTCCTCCTCGCTTCGCGCCCACAACCTCCTGGCCCTCCGTCAACCCTAATTTGTAGGCGTGACAGAGCACTAGGCCTGTTGCGGCCAGCGCGGAAGTTTTCACTTCGTGTCCAGCGCGGTCTATCAGACCCGTGGTCCGCCATACACCACCGGAGTGTAAATATTTCAAACGTTCGGATTATCTGGAGAAGGCCATGAATTTACTGGTCAAATGGCCCACACGCGGCCGGGCGGTTATGTTTTTTCAGACGCTGGCGCAATGGCGGGCTTTGGAATCACATAGCCATAAGGTGGTCTATCTGATCGCCCTGGATGCCGATGATCCGGCGATGAACAATCCGGCAGTACTCCATCGGCTTTCCCAGATTTCCGGAGTGCATTATCGCCTCGGCCCCGCAGGCCGCAGCAAAATTGACGCCTTTAACAGTGATCTGGAAGCAGCAGCGCACCTTACCGGCATGGAGCCCGACGTGCTGATCCTGGCCAGTGATGACATGATCCCGCAGGTAAATCACTGGGATAACATTATCGCCGCAACCATGCAGCAGAAGTTTCCCGCTCTGGACGGAGCGTTGCATTTTGATGATGGTTACATGGGATCCAGCCGCCTCATTACGCTGACCATCATGGGGTGGAATTTGTATCGCCGGTTTGGCTATGCCTATCATCCGGCGTATCACTCCATGTTTTGCGACAATGAATTTACCGAAGTGGTGCGGCATATCGGCAAATATCATTATGAAGCGCGCGTACTGTTTCGACATGGTCACGTCGGCCGGCAACCTGATGCGCTGTATATCCGCAATCAGCAATGGTGGGATGCAGACAAGGCCATGTATGAACTGCGAAAAGCGTCGGGCTTCGACATAAGTGAACCGCATTTGAGCATTCTGATTCCAACTCTGCGTTGCCGCCACAAGACGTTTGCGGCGTTACTGCGGGAACTGCATCGGCAGATATTCGCTTTGGAAAATCCCAGGTCGGTGGAAATCCGCTGTGCGCTCGATGATGGTGAACAGAAAATCCTAGGTCGGTGGAAATCCGTTGTGCGCTCGATGATGGTGAACAGGCGGTAGGCGAAAAACGTGCGGGGCTGCTGCGCGCGGCCCGTGGCCGGTACATCGCCTTTGTTGATGATGATGACATGGTGGCGGGGAGTTACGTGGAGGATATTCTCACGGCCATCCAAGCCGCGCCGCAAAGCGATTGTGTGGTATTTGCCGGGCAGCTGGAAATTGACGGCGTGTATACTGGACCGTTTGATTATTCAATTGCTCACAAGACGTATTACCAGCGCGGGAATGCGTATTTTCGCACGCCCAATCATCTCTGCCCGGTGAAACGGGAATTGGCTTTGCGGGTGGGGTTCAAAGCCCTGAATTGCGGAGAAGACACCGATTATGCGCGGCGGCTGTATCCGTTATTGAAGTCCGAAATCTCCATCCATGATCCTGAAAATCCGGAAACCCGTAAAACGCTGTATTTC
Source organism: Planctomycetota bacterium (assembly GCA_023489375.1). Taxonomy (GTDB): domain Bacteria; phylum Planctomycetota; class Phycisphaerae; order WQYP01; family WQYP01; genus JAMDCX01. The sequence continues at coordinate 6,643 of JAMDCX010000087.1, read as the reverse complement.
TATCGCTTCAGCCCCACCGGAACAGCCACGCAGAATTTGAACAGCAGGCGCGGGCGCAAGTCGGCGGTGCCATATACGATAACGTAAAACCGACCCGACTACCGGCGGCATTGACGCTGCCGACGCCGCCATATTCATGATCGCATCCGCATCTCGCACCATGGTCCCGTTCCCAGTGTTCCACCGCCGCCACAGGCGGCGGCTATGTGGGTTAACGTCAAAAATGAAAATCACATAGCCACCGGCTTGCCGGTGGTAAAGTATTCAATGGTAATGCCAAGCGGAAAGTTATTACGGGGGTGCGGCCATATTTTGGGCAATTCTTGATTTCCACATCATTGGCATAGCCCTGTACCGCCAATTTCCATTTTAGCCGCGTGGCCCTGACCCGCGCGTTAAGTCTGGAAATCTCGCCCCCTGAAAAAATATAGCCGCACCCGGCAGGAAACTGGTCAGGCTTGTGCGGGATTATTGATGCGGTACAATCCATAACATTAAAGTCTTCAGGAGCCAGTGTTTATGGCCATCGCGGGACATGGAGTCGATGTGGTGGATATTACGCGTATCAACGAGCTGATCGAGCACCACGGCGATCGCTTTCTGCACCGCTGCTTTACTACGGGAGAAACGGACTATTGTCATGAACACCGGGATGCCGTCATCCATTTCGCCGGGCGATTCGCCGCCAAAGAGGCCATTGTGAAAGCGTTGGGCACCGGTTTCCGGGGTCGCGTTTCCTGGACGGATATGGAAATATTGCCCGACTCCAAAGGCAAACCAATATTACGCCTGACCGGCCACACCGCCGATCTGGCGCTGCAGGCCGGCATTACCGCCTGGCATATTTCCATATCACATACCGCACAAACCGCCTTCGCCAGCGTGATCGCGGAGCGTCAAGAGGTTGGGTAATTGCGGCTCTTCCGCCGCAGCAGCGCCAGCATGGACCCGGCCAGCAAAAGGACCGCAGCGCCTGGTTCCGGTGTGGACACAGGATCAAGAAAATTCCACGCCAGAGCGTAGGTATCGGACGTTGAGATCATATTACTTCCGCCCAGCATTTCCACCGCCAGGTCGTATTGTCCGGGCGCCAGGGCCGTCAAGCCCAGTCCGGAATCAATATTGATTTGCTGCAAATTGTCCACCATGCTGGTACTGGCGGCTACTTCCTGCCCCGAAGAATTCAGCAGAAACAACAGCAGATGGTTAATGCCGGAAGCATTGTAATTTTTATTCCAGGTCAAGGTTGCCGTAAGGTCCCAACTGTTGATGGAGGTTCCCGGTAAACTAAAATCATAATTTTCCACAGAATTGGTGCTGGTGGAGGCACTGATAGACGCCAGATTCCATCCTGTCAGCGCTGTGACTTTGCTACCCGTGAAACTCACCGCGGGGGCGGTAATCGCAGCGCTGCCGGCAGGTGTACTGGTTGCGGCGGAATAACTGTGTTCGCCACCGGCGAGATTTTCATAAGCGTTATAAATATTCACCATGCCCGCACCGTAACGCGGGTCCAGCGGCGTAGTGGTCACAGCGGTTGCGGCCAGGTACGTGTATGTGCTGCTGTTGACGGTATAGGAATTAGTCCATCCCGGCAGTTTGGTGGCGGAGTTTAACAGCACCGCTTTGACCGTGCGAATATCGGTCGCCGCCGCCGCCGTTCCGGCGCCGCCGATGTTTTCATCACCGGCTTGAATTAACAGTGCCGCCGCTCCGGATACGAGAGGTGCGGTATAACTCGTAGCGCTTCCGGGGGCGATCAAATCCGGTGCGGATCGGCCATCCCAGGTGGGGCCGACCCACGTCGACGGCGTACCACCGCTACCGGTATACGCACCGACCGCAAGGCCGTTATACATGTCCGCCGGTGGGTTAATGTAACTGGGGGTAGTGGTAGCGGTGGTCTGGCCATCACCAATGGCGCTGACAAATAAGGTGTTGTATTGCGCCGCATAATTATCCCATATCTGATCAAGATAGGCGCTGGTTCCAGCGGACGCGCCGGAGTAAATAAAACTCTGATTGACTACGGCGGGGGCCGCGCCGACAGAACTGTTAATCGGGGCGGTATCGTCATAGAGGGTATCGAAATAATAGCTTTCCGCATAGACGGCAACACTGGCCACATCCGGGGCCACACCGGCACCGGCGCCGCCGTAAAACAGAGCCGCTACCGTCTGGGCATGTCCGGAGGCATACGCACTGTTATATGTATTGGAAACATTGCCCGAGGAATCAATAAAGGTGAAGGCAGAGTCAGTATTGAGGGCGGCGGGATTGGGTTCAAAGGCGTTGAGCGTCGTACTGCTGTCCGAAGCTTCCACCTGGGCCACATGGACTCCGGATCCGTTAATAGACGGAGCCACAGCCTGCAGTTCTGATAAACCGATGAGTTGAAACGTCGTGGTGGCCCGGGCCACCACTGGCACGGCGAAAACCGCCGCCAGAGCCACTCCCGCACAGCGCATCGCCTGGCTATATAAAGTATAGTTATTGGCATCTACATTAGTATATATTATTGGACGGAAAAGCGAAGTGGTAGAGGTCGTAGTCATCGGCAGGCTCCAGTGGGCGCGTGGCCCGAATTCACTTTACTGGCGACCCAGGGTGTGGCCGCCGGCGAGTAACAACTTCTATTGCATCGGATAAGAGCAGGAGTGTGATTAAGAAAAAATGCGCAAGTTAAAGCTTCTGATCGTTATGAGTCTCTGCGGGCAATGCCGCCGTGGTTTTCGGACGTAACAAGGCCGCGGAGGGGTTTCATTTATGACCGCAGATGATGCCGATGGTGCCGATGTTCCGGCCTGATCGGCGGGCCTCTGCTTTATCTGTAGTTTTACGCCCTTGCAGCACTGAAACAACTTGAGATGGCCGGTATTCGTTCTCAAATTTCAAATCTCAGATAAACGGTGGGGCGATGGCGATCCTGCCTGCTGGGGTGATCAGTCAGATTCTGCGCCTGTGATCTCGGATGCGGTTCCAATCCCTGGTTTTCATCAGATTCATGCGGGAATGCAGGGGCTGTTACCGCAGTGCTCGCAATTACCCCCAGAGTATCGTAGGATAGAAAAAAGATATGGGAGCCGGTTTGAGAATATGGCGCCGCAACGCTTTCTTCTCAAACATGCTTCGGGACTTTTACGGTCATGGATGATGAACCGAAATGAAACAGTGACGGATGGACACGTCGCAAATGCGGCGTCGGGATCACGACCGATTATTCTCATTGAAAATGCCGGCGAGGTGCCGCGGTTGGCAGCGCAGCGGCGATTAAATTCGGTTATTGTGCCCGCCAATGATATGTGCCTTCAGGCCGTGGCGCAGGCGGTCGTAAGTTCACCGCGCAAAGCGGGCGTATTGGTAATTCCCTGGCTTCCGCGGGCGGAAATATTTCCTGTTATTCTACGCGGGTTTTACCGCGTTTTTCCTCTGGCGATCACCGCCTTTCCGAACGACCCGCAGCGCCTTTGCTCTGTTCTGACCGCCGCAGAAACGGCACGAATTATTGGCGCTGTTCCGGATGCCACGTTAGCGGTAATAACTCTTTTTCGCGCTGATTTGTCGATGTTATGCGTTCCGAGTTCCTGGTTCATACCCGAAGAGGACCGAAACTTGGAAGATATCAATTCTCTGCAGTTGCGGGATGATGGCACCATGATTCATCTGGGTTCCCGCCATTGGTCGGCCCACGCGATCAGCAGCGCCTTTGATGCTGCTTTCCGTCGTTCCGTGCGCCGGCAGGAATTAATGCAAAGCGACTCGCTGGGCGGGCTGATCCGACGTCTCCGTAAAGAACGGCGATTGGCGCGCGAAGAATTTCCCGGAATTGACGCCAAGACCATCGCCCGCATTGAGCGTAATGAAATCACCCGGCCGCAGCGGGAAACACTGCGTCTGATCGCGCTGACTCTGGGATTACCGATAGAGCAGCTGCTGGCCGCCATGGCTGTACCACCAACTGATGCGCCGCCGCAGCAACAGCAGGCGGATGAACATTCCGCCAGTGCCTGACGGGACTGAAGTACCCCAAGGTTAAGGAATGGGACCGTAATAACGTCACCGTTCACGGGCAATAATGGAGAACTCTGCAGACAAACACAGCTTTTCACATTGCGGATATTGTTGTTTGTGATTATGAACATATTCCCGGTTACGAATTCCTGTGAATACTCCACCACCGGCATAGCCGGTGGCTATTTGACGAATGGTGCTCCGGAATCTGCGTACCAACCGGCGTAACGACTATCTGGAAGTTATTATGCGTTAAGTTCCTAAAACGGTAATTAATATGCATGACTACACAATATAATCTCCGCAGCGCGGCGGAGGATAACCGATCTCAAATTTCAAATCTCAGATACGCGGTGGGACACCGCATCTACCTTGCGGCACCGCAACGTCCGGTGTGGTTGGTATCCGTTTGCAGAAAACCAGTACGCATGACGGAAATTCGCGGCGGCACCATGCGGCCGGTTAAAACATAATAATTCGTGTGGTGTAGAGGTGTTCATCATCAGGTATCGCTCCCCGCATAGCATGGTGGTTTTGGAATTTCACTTGGGCCGGGGCCATACTTGCCTGTCGTGCGATCTTATATTTCAATGTAGAATAGCATGTATGGAAGAGCATGGAACCAATGAAATTGTGGAGCGGGAAAGCAGCATCATCCCGGAAACCGATGAAGGGCTGGAGGTGGTACAGTTTAATCTCGGGCATGATCTGCAAAAACGGCTGGATATATATCTGCACGAACGCCTGTTTACGCATTCACGCTCCATGCTGCAGAAGCTCATCAAATCCGGAACGGTTTTGGTTAATGGCCGCCCGGCCAAAGCCAGTACCTTGCTGCGCCGTGGAGATTGTGTGGAATTAAAGGTGCCTCCACCGGCACAACGTGAGATATTGCCGGAGAATATTCCGCTTGATATTTTGTATGAGGACGGAGATCTGATCGCCATTAACAAACAGAGGGACTTAATTGTGCATCCAGCGCGCGGACACTGGAGCGGCACGATGACCAATGGTCTGCTTTATCATATCCAGCAAACCGATGGAACGCTTTCCACCGGCAGCGATCCGTGGCGACCGGGGATTATTCACCGGTTGGATCGCAACACGACCGGTATTATTCTGGTAGCGAAGACAGATGAAGCACATTGGCGGCTGGCGGGGCAGTTTGAGCGGCGCACGATTCACAAAACCTATCTGGCCGTGGTGCATGGACATCCGGCGCTGGACAGTGATTTAATTGATGCGCCGCTGGGCGTGCATCCAGTGGTGCGGGAAAAATATACCGTACGCAAGGATATTGGCCGCACAGCCCAAACGGTCTTTGAGGTCAAGGAACGATTTAAGCATTTTACCCTGATGGAATTGCACCCCAAAACCGGTCGCACGCATCAACTGCGCGTGCATTTGAGTCATATCGGTCTGCCGATTGTGGGTGATGTTACCTATGGCGGAAGGCCGGTGTCGCTGCGGGATATAACTGGTATCGCCACGGATTCAGGCACGGCATTAATAGATCGTCAGGCTCTGCACGCATGGAAACTGCAGTTTGTACACCCCAGCAAATTCAATCGTATGGTGCTGGAGGCTCCCGTACCGGCGGATATGTCAGAATTTTTGACGATTTTACGACAATTTGACCGATAAATGTGCAGCGACGCCAACCACCCATACCGTCGTAATCGACGGTACGGGCCATTCGCGTCCGGCAGGTAGTTGAAGTGCAAGCGAGATGAACAAGACGGTCTGAATATGGACCGTTCAGTTGAATATCGTGCGCCGGCGGAGTTTCGACAGTATGGTAACATTGGAAGTATTACAGCAGGCCGAGCGGATTTTGGAATATCATTTCCAGAATTCGCAATTACTCAAAGAGGCTTTAACACATTCCTCCTGCTCCGCCAACCGCCGCGATTCTAATGAGCGCTTGGAATTTTTAGGTGATGCCGTGCTGGGTTTAATTATCTGCGAGCGCGGCTATCAACAGTTTCCGGAGTGGCTGGAGGGACAGCTGACCATTTTGAAATCCGCCGTGGTCAGCCGGAAAACCTGTGCCGCCGTCAGCAATAACATTGGCTTGACCGATTTGATTCGTGTGGGGCCGGGCATGGAACGACCGGGACGGTTGCCTGGCAGCCTGGCGGCCGGCGTATTTGAATCCGTGGTGGGAGCTATATATCTAGATGGGGGTTTTGAGGCGGCACGAACCTTTATACTTAGGAATATGCAACCCTGGATTGATCATTATGCCGACGGTGACCACCAGTTAAATTTCAAATCCATGCTGCAGCAATACGCCCAGCGGCAATATGGGGGTACCCCGACGTATGAAGTGCTGGCGGAAGAAGGGCCGGACCATAAAAAGATTTTTCGGATACGCGTGCACATGCAGGGGCAGGTTTATGAAGCGACGCTGGGCCGCACCAAAAAGGAAACCGAACAGGAGGCGGCGCGACTGGCACTTTTATCGTTGGGTCTGTTGGATGCCACCGGAGACGAGATCAACTCGGAAAATCGCAACCAGAGTCTCTCCGAATAATATCCGACAAGGTGATGACGTGATTTTGCCGGGTCGGCCCAATACAACGGGTGTGGCCATATTGGGTGGCAATTCTTTTATCCCCCATTATTTTCA
>JAMDCX010000017.1 GCA_023489375.1 Planctomycetota bacterium | reverse complement strand
TCTTGAACGACCAGGGTCAACTTACCATTCAAATTGACATTGACCTCCAGCGGCTTGGGCTGGCTGATGACAACATCATTGTGCGATTGCAGACAGCCTCCCAGACAGGTAACCATCAGAACCGAGAAAACATATTGCGCAACTTTTATTTTCATATTCATTTCTTAACCGTTCACAGCCTTTCGGCCAATGAGACTCACAACGAACCTAACCAGATATTCAGTTTATCCCCACATCCACAAGAAATGCAAATGTATTTCCACGAAAGAGGTGCGGCCAGAAATGGCGGCCTTCAAATCGAGGCTCCTATTCAGAACATCCACTGGCAATGCTGTACCAACGGTTCTTTGGGGGGCAACGGGGAGCGAGACGCCCGCGATCGTAGTGCCCTTCTCTACTATGTAAACAAGTATGGTGGTGGGGCTTTTGCCAGAAAATATAGCTGCAGCCGTGCTAATGCGTTTCCCAACATGCGGCGAGATGCGTGGCATCGCCACTTTTAATTTCCATTGGGGGCATTTCTCTTTTGCAGCGTTCCTGGGCCAGGGGGCAGCGTGGATGAAATGGACATCCAGTTGGAGGATTGGCTGGACTGGGTACTTCGCCTTGTAAGACAATGCGATGATTCTTTCGCTCTACCTCCGGCTTGGGCACCGCGGAAAGAAGAGCTTGAGTGTACGGGTGTTTTGGATCGCGAGTCAAGGTGCAAGCGGCCGCGGTTTCTACAATTCTTCCCAGATACATCACAGCGATACGGTTGGAAAAATGCTCCACGACCGCAAGATTATGGGCAATAAAAAGATAGGATAATCCCATTTCTGTTTGCAGATCACGTAATAAATTTAACACCTGCGCCTGTATGGAAACGTCCAGTGCAGACACCGGTTCATCGCACACTATGAGCTTTGGATTTAAGGCCAGAGCCCGGGCAATGCCGATCCGCTGGCGTTGGCCACCGGAAAATTCATGCGGATAACGGTTTATGACATCCGCGGAAAATCCTACCTTTTGAAGCAATTCTGCCACACGGGAGGAAATCTGCACCCGTGGCACAATCTTATGCACAAGCAGGGGTTCGCCGATCATGGAACCTACCGTCATACGCGGATTTAAAGAGCCGACAGGATCTTGAAAGATAACTTGAATATGGCGACGTAAGGAACGCAATTTAGTTGGACGGGTGGCGTAAATATCTGTTCCCTCAAACAACACCTGTCCGGAAATCTCCGCAGTGCCCGGTGGAATTAATCGCAAAATGGCGCGGCCGGCCGTAGTCTTCCCACATCCGGATTCTCCGACCAGGCCCAACGTTTCTCCCGGTTTGATTTGCAATGATATATGATTCACCGCTTGAATGTGACCGCAGACAGTTTGCAGCAGACCGGAGCGGATTGGAAACGCCACAGTCAATTCTTTTACATCCAGCAGCATGGCGTCCGCCGCCGGATAGCCGATGCGTTGGGTTGGCACAGCCTCTAATTCCATGGAGCGCTCCATACAAGATTCAAATCCGCCAGTTGTTTGCTTTTCGGCTTAATTAACCGCGTCAGACGGACTATTGGCCGTACGCCGAAAAGCCAGCGCCGGCGCGGTGGCGGCGGCGGCATCAAACCCGACGGCGGAAAATGTTGCAACCCAGTGTCCGGGGCTAACCTCGTTAAGGTGCGGCATTTCCCGCCGGCAACGTTCCCTTGCTGCATCCTGACAATGCGTACAGCGCGGTTCAAAGCGGCAGCCATTCGGCCAATCCATCGGATTGGGTACCGTGCCCTGAATGGCCGGCAGACGTACATGGGTTCGCCCCAGGCGAGGCACACAATCCAGCAGACCGCGGGTATAAGGGTGCAGCGGATTGGCAAAAAGCTCTCGCACGGTGGTAAATTCCACAATTCTGCCGGCATACATGATCGCGACAACATCCGCATTTTCCGCCACAAGACCCAGATCATGGGTGATCAGCAGTACGGCCATATTTGTTGCGGCCTGTATGGCGTTGAGCAACTCTAAAATCTGGGCTTGAATGGTAACATCCAGAGCCGTAGTTGGCTCATCGGCAATTAACAGAGAGGGATTGCACGCCAGAGCCATGGCGATCATCACGCGTTGCTTCATGCCGCCGGACATCTGATGTGGATAATCGTGCAGACGTCGCCCCGCATCGGCCACTCCCACGCGAGCCAGAGCTTTTTCCGCAATGGCCATTGCCTCCGCGTTGGATACCTTCTGATGCAGCTGGATGGCCTCCATAATCTGGAAACCAATGGTAAAAACCGGATTGAGACTGGTCATGGGTTCCTGAAAGATCATGGCAATTTTACCGCCACGCACCTGGCGCATCTGAGATTCAGTAATAGACAGCAGATCCCGATCTTCCATATATACCCGCCCGCCCATAATACGCCCCGGATCAGACACCAGCCGCATGATGGATAAAGCAGTGACACTTTTACCGCAACCGCTTTCGCCAACCAGCGCCAGCGTCTGGCCCGGGTAAATGGAAAAAGAAAGTCCATCAACCGCGTTAAACATACCGGCGGGGGTGCTAAAACGTGTAATAAGATTACTTACGCTCAACAGAGGTGACACAACAGTATTAACAGACGACATATTCATAACAATTAACTCCGGCCCATAGTGGTGGGATCAATGGCGTCACGCAGAGATTCGGCAATCAAGTTAAAGGCCAGAACGGTAAGAAATATCAACAATCCCGGTCCCAGCGCCTGCCACCAGCGGAAGACGGTGGCCGGATTGCCGGCGGCATTAAGCATGGCCCCCCACGATGCCGTCGGTGGCTGCACGCCCACCCCAAGATAACTTAAACTGGCTTCAATGGTCACGGCACCCGCCAGACCAAAACCCGCCGATACCAACACCGGTGTAACACCATTGGGCAGCATGTGTTTGAAAAGCACCCGCCACAGCGGCATGCCCGCGCCGCGTGCCGCCAATACATAGTCCAAATTGCGGATCCGAAGAAACTCCGCCCGCAGCAGTCGCGCATAACCTGTCCAGCCGGTAACACCGATAATAACCATAATATCCAATATATGGCGTCCGTAGATCGCTACGAAAATCAAAATCAGATACAGTAGAGGAACGGCTTCGACAATTTCTACCAGCCGCATACCTATAATGTCAAAGACTCCCCCGAAATATCCAGTCAAAGCGCCAACGATAATTCCAAGGGCCAGAGCAATAATCTGGCTCACGAACCCCACTCCCATGGCAATGCGTGCGCCCCATAATAAACGTGATAGTTCATCCCGGCCATCGCCATCTGTGCCCAGCCAGTGCCGGCGCGACGGAAGCTGGTTAATGAGATTTTTGCCCAGGGGTTCCATTTCCGCATAACCCCATGGTACCGGTGGAAAGATGGCCTGCGTAATAATTCCATGCCGTGCCAGACGATGGTAATTGGTAGCATCCAGGCGATTATGATGCAGTACCGCAATAAGTGAGGAAATCACAAGGACCACCGCCGTCAGCAGCATCAGGCTCATGCGTTGCCGTACCATACGCTGCCTCCGGGGCAGCCTGTGCGCAGCCAGAATAGAAATTCCCTGCGCCGCCAGGCCCGCCGCCACCACCAGTAAAATCCAATCTTCACTGTTGAGATCACGAAACAAGGGATATTCACGCTGGGCCGCACGGCCCGCGACCGCCGGTATAATACAGGTATACGGACGACCATTGGCCAATAGCGGAACAAATAAAGCCAATAGTACCAGCAGCACGAGATAGGCTGTACACAACCGCACCAGAAGCGGACGAAACAATCTTACGCCGACCCAGCCCCAATAGGAGCGTGGGGCGGCCGGCAGGGGCTGATCCATCGGCGAGAGTGTCAAGTCAGTCATAGGTCACCCGAGGATCTGCAATGTGATAACATATATCCACGGCAAGATATGATAACAGGGTCAGAACGCCCATAATCAGCGCTAAATCCTGAATTACCGGTAAATCGCTGGCCAGCGTGGAAGAATAAGCCAGACGGCCCATGCCGTTAATGGAAAATATCTGCTCTACGATTACCGAGCCGCTAAGCAACCCCGGCAGCGACATTCCCGTCAGGGTAATAAGATTCAACAGACTGTTACGGAACACATGCCGCAATAACACCGTGGATTTCGGCAACCCCTTGGCTCGAGCGGTGCGCACATAATCCTGTTGCAGATTTTCCAGAATGGAACCGCGAATCTGTTTGCTTAAAAAGGCAAAGCCACTGTATACCAAACATACAATGGGCAGGACAATATGGTAAAAATAATCTCCGAGGTATCGAAAATACGTCATGTTTTCGGTATTGGTCGCATGCAGCCCCGCGGATGGAAACCAGTTGAAATACTGCGGATTGGCCAGAAACCCCAACAGGGTTGATCCAACCCATATAACCGGAAGCGAATACAAAGCCAATGACATAAATCCATATCCTCTATCCAGTAGTCTCCCCTGATATAACGCCGTGAGTAACCCGCCCGGAATGGATACCAGATAAATAACGGCCATGGCGATGGCATTGATGGTCAGCGTTACCGGCAGGCGCTGTTCAATGAGCGTTAACACCGGCTCCTGATAGACAATGGAGGTTCCCAGATGGCCTTCGCAGGTACTTTTCAGCCAAAGGATATATTGCATCGGCAGACTGATCGGGCGACCATTTTTATCCACCAGGTGCAGCCGCCGTTCCATAATCTCCTGCTCCTGCTTTTGCGCTTGCCGGGATTGCATTACACCGGCGGAATATTGTCCGCCCGCCGTGGTCAGGCCCGGCGCAAAACGTACGACCGCAAAAAGCATAAAAGTCATGCCCAGCAATGTTGGAATCATCAGCAGCAGGCGACGAATAATATAGGTGGTCATGCTTACATTCCATCTGGCAGTTGTCGATGCAACACGGTGAGGCTCACGGATAGCGCTGCAATTTTAAGGGTACGAACCAGTTACTTTCCAAAGGACCATACTTACCCACCGGCGCGGTATTATGGAAACGCTGGTTGATAAACATCAGCGCTTCGGGAGTATACAGGAACATATAAGGTTGTTCACGGTATACAACGGCTTGAAATTGATGCCAGATTGCCATACGTCTGGCGGTGTTCATTTCACGCTCACCTTCAACAATGAGCTTATCCGCTTCCGCGTTATTAAAATCACCGGCATTGCTACCTTTATCAGCATAACTGGCCGAATCCCATATCTGATACGGATCGCTTTCAATGCCGCCAGACCAACCCAAAAAATAAGCGGAAAATTGGCGATTATCAATCTTCTGAATCATGACAGAAAACTCCAGAGGCTCCACACGCATATCAATGCCGGCTTTGGCGAATTGCTGCTTGATATAAACACAGATATTTTCGATCAGCGGGTCGCGTGAAGGCAGAAGAATTTGAAACTTGAACGCTTGTCCATCCCGTTGCAGCTCGCCATGAGGGCCCATTTTCCATCCGGCTCGGCGCAGCAATATCCTGGCTTGAGCGGGATCGTAAAGCAGGGGTTTAATGTTCGGATTATTTTGCGGGGACAGTGGATTAAATGGGCCGGTCATGGGTTGGGCCAGTCCATGCAGAAAGGTGTTGATAATGGCCTTACGATTTACCAGCATGCACAAGGCCGTGCGGGTGAGCCGGTCTTTAAATTCGGGCTTTTTGAGATTCCAGCATATAAAAAAGTAGCCCGCCGCCGGTGTCAGGAACTTATAGCAGTGATGGGTGTGGGTAAATCCCGGCTGTTGAGTGTATTGAATCCATTGTGAGGGTTGCGGAGAGTCCGTGTCGATTTGCCCGGCGAGAAACGCCTGCAAAGCCGCCTGCGGATTCTGGATAAAGCGATAAATGATGCGATTAAATGTGGGTAAAGGTCCCCAATAACGCGGATTTCGCACCAGCACAATTTCTCCACTGGTCCATTTATCAAACATATAAGGACCGCTTCCAACCAGCAGTCGCCCGCGTTTGTTAAATTCACTGGCTTTTTTGAATTTATAGACGCTCTCCGGGATCACACTGATCCCCCCCGCTACTTCCAGCGACTTAAAATAAGGATGCTTGAAGGTGAAAACAACCGTGCGCTTTCCAAGAGCGCGACAGGATTTAACATCATTGAGATACACCCGCTCCGGAGCATCATCAACCCCCGGATTCATCATGGTATTATAACTGAATACCACATCGCGTGCCGTTACCGGATGACCATTACTGAAACAAGCCCGGCGGCGAATTTTAAAGGTAATTTTCAGGCCATTGGGAGAAATACGGTAACTGCGTGCCAGCCACGGTTCCCATTGCAAAGTCAGAGGATCACGGGTCAGCAGCGATTCCTGTACCCATCCTTGGACGATGGCCGCACCTTCATCACGCGCGACAAAAGGCGTCAGCGTGCGCGGCTGTTCGCCGAGATTTTCCACCAGCCAGTCGCCGCGGGCGTAGTCGGGCCGGGAATACGGATTGTGCGGCAGCAACGGTGGATTGGGGTAGCAGACATAACGGGTACCATCAGGCAACGTTTCCCGAATATCATTTTGTGCGGTACTGGTGGTAACTTTTCCGCCGGCCTGTATCCGCAGTCCACGCCGGCTGATCTGCTGCAGTATTTGGGTCTGAGCCAGTTGCTGCGCGTTGAGTGTTTTAATTTCTTTGGATAAGGAGATAACCTGCTTATTGACGTAATTAAATTGCGCCATGGCTAAGATGGCGGAACCAATAATCAGTAATAATAATACGGTGAAAATGAAATCTTTAAGCGTAAAGCGATTATCCATTCATGCACCCGTTTCCAGCGCGCCTGCCACAACGGGAGGCGCATCCGTTGTACGTTCAGAATTCTATCGTGTTCGCCCCTACAATGCATTATACCCTGCTATCGTGTGCGCACGTCCAACGCATCGCGTAAAGCGTCTCCGAGAAAATTTAAGCATAATAGCGCTAATGTCAAACCCACGCAGGGCCAGGTAATCAACCACCACTGGGTATGAATCGGATTAATCGCCTGCACTCCCGATGCCGCCAGGTTTCCCCATGTTGGAATCGGCGGCGGCACGCCCAAGCCTAAAAAACTTAGAAATGATTCAGCCAGAATGGCGTTGGGAACAGTCAAGGCCGCATAAACCGCCACCGACCCAATGAGATTGGGCAAAATATGATGCAGGATAATACGTGACGGTCCAGCCCCGGTGGCGCGGGCTGCTTCCACATAAGGTTGATTAACCAAACTCATAGTCTGTCCGCGAATGACTCGCGCCATAGTCAGCCAGCTTACGCCGCCTATACCCAGCAGTAACACCATGATACCCGCCAGACCTTGTGCTTGCGGTAACCCGATGGCCGCCAAATAATGCGAAATGCGATTTACCAGGGACACACGCAGGAGGATCACTAATAAAATGTAAGGCAATCCGTACAGCACATCCACCGCTCGCATCAGCAGGGCATCCAGCCGCCCTCCGACATAGCCGGAAATCAGCCCCACCGTCAACCCGATTCCCACCGCGATCATGGCCGAAAATATACCAATGAGCAAAGAGATCGCGCCACCGAGTAAAAATCGTGAAAGCAAATCGCGGCCCAAGGCATCGGTACCCATCCAATGCTGCCAGGACGGACTTTGCAATGCGGCGTTGAGATTCTGTTGATTATACGAGTGTATCGTCCAAGGCAGTGTGCCATAGCAAACCAGAACAAATAACCCAAGCCCGATCATCCCCAAAACCGCCGGACGATTGGCCATCAAGCGATCCAATGTCATTCGCAACGGAGAACGCGGTGCCAATATTCCACGGTGGGCTATGGGTAATTCAATGCTGGTCATACGCACCATGCCCATGCATATATTCCACGGATCAATCTTCAGCGTTGATTGATCGGCACATAATGACGATTTACTGGCCCAGTGTATATCTGCCGGGGACGGGCAATTTTAGCGGTCGGGTCATCGTGTTGTTCCTTCCAGTGCGCGATCCATCCGGGCAACCGCCCAATGACAAACATCACCGTAAACATATTGATGGGTATGCCAATGGCACGCAGAATAATACCGCTGTAAAAATCAACATTGGGATAAAGTTTGCGGCTGACAAAATAATCATCCGCCAGCGCCAGCTCTTCCAACTTCCGGGCAATGTCCAGTAAAGGATCCTGCCGGTTAAGTTTTTTCAAGACGGTTTCACAGGTTTTCTGCAGCATTTTGGCCCGTGGGTCATAATGTTTGTAGACACGGTGGCCAAAGCCCATTAACCGTACATTACTGTCCTTTTGTTTGGCCAGTTCGATATATTTTTCCGCAGTTAAACCGCCGTCATGAATTTTTTCCAGCATTCCCAGCACTTCCGCATTGGCTCCGCCATGCAGCGGCCCCCACAAAGCGCAAACGCCGGCGGAAATACTGGCAAATAAATTGGCTTTACTGCTACCCACCATGCGCACCGTACTGGTGGAGCAATTTTGCTCATGGTCCGCATGCAGAATAAAAATCAGATTTAACGCATCTTCTATTTCTGTATCCGCTATATACTGCTCATAAGGCTTGGAAAACATCATGTGCAGCATATTGGCACAGTAGCGCAATTTGTCATCAGGATAAATGTAGGGCAAACCGTTAACTCTCCGATATGTAAACGCCGCAATGGTACGAATTTTACTGATCAGTCGCGCCGCCACCTCCTCTAACTGCATTTCATCGGTCAGCGAATAGAATTCCGAATGAAAACATCCCAACGTGTTGATCATGGCCGAAGTAATGGCCATAGGCGGTGCATTCGTGGGAAATCCTTCAAAGGTGTGTTTCATGGATTCATGTAAATGGGCATTGGCGGTCAACCGATTTCCGAAGCGCTCGCGTTCGGTACTATTCGGCAGGCGGCCAAAAATTAACATCCATGCAACTTCAATAAAGTCCGGTTCCCGTTCGAATTCTTCAATAGGTATGCCACGGTATCGTAAGATACCCTTGTCACCGTCAATGTACGTAATGGCACTTTTGCATGATCCGGTATTGCCATAACCGGGGTCAAGCGTGATCATACCGGTATCAGAACGCAGCCGGCTAATATCAATGCCGCGTTCGTTCTCCGTGCCCGTAACCACCGGATAGGAGTAAGTTTTCCCATTGCTGGAAATTTGTACTGAATCAGCCATACGACATCCTTTCAAAAAAATAATATTTACTTGTCACCGCTTGCCCATTAAATATATTACCACACGACCTTGGATTTAGCCAGTTACTTGCCAAGGCCTGCACATAAAGGGGTGCGGCCAGAAATTTGGCCTTCAAATCGAGGCCCATCTCCAAAACATCCACTGGTAATGCTGTACCAACGGCTTCTTGGGGGCTACGGCGGACGAGACGCCCGCGATCCCAGGATACTGCTCGAAGTATGCCAACTGGTGGCGGCTGTAAGGCTTTTGCCAAAATATATGGCCGCACCTCATGGTAATTTTCCCTATAGTTGGATTCCCTGTTATTAAGACGTTATATTAATAATCTGGTTTTGGCGGAGAAATTGTTATGTCCCAGGTGATACGCGGCCAATGGTGTGTGAAACCGGAACAACATTATGCGATTATTGCGGCTGAATTTAACAGCCCGATTACTTCGCGTCTGGCGGAAGGTGCTGTCGATGCGCTGTTGCGACATGGAGCGGAAGAAAAACAAATTACCACGATCTGGGTACCGGGAAGTTTTGAAATTCCCACTATTGCGGAACGTCTGGCCAAAAGCGGCAACTTTTGCGCGGTGGTTTGTCTGGGCTGTATTATCCGCGGTCAAACCACGCATTTTGAGCATGTCGCCCAGCAGGTGGCCAGTGGTATTGCGGCCGTTGGATTGGCTACTGGTGTACCAACAATTTTTGCCATAATTACTGCGGATACTACGGAACAGGCCATGGATCGCGCCGGCTTAAAAATGGGCAATGCGGGATGGAATGCCGCGTGCTCTGCGATAGAAATGGCTGATGTAATGCGGCAATTACCGCTGCCAAAGAACACCTGACTGGAATGGCCATGACTAAATTAAATGAGAAGCGCGCCGCTGCCCGCCGCATCGCTTTACAGGCTATTTATCAGGCAGAGATACAAGGTGAAGACTTTATAGTCCAGATGCTGCCGGAATTTGTCAGTCAGGCTACGGCGGACAATGATATACGCCAATTGGCTACGCTGATGGCTTGCGGGGCATGGGATTATCGCCATGAAGCGGATCCATGGGCGGAAAGGCTGATTCCGCATTGGAATCTTTCCCGCCTGGCGGCTGTAGATCGCAATATTTTGCGTCTGGCGTTATGGGAACTCACACACCAACCACAAACGCCGGGAAAGGTGGTATTGGATGAAGCCATCAACATGGCCAGGGAATATTCTACCGCCGAAAGTTCCGCCTTCATCAATGGCGTATTAGACGCGGCATTCAAACAATATACCGGGCTAACCACCACCTCAGAGGCTGAATCGCAACCGAGAGCATAATGGCAACTCCTGCATCATGGCCGGATCACGAAACCTTGGAATTACTGCGGCATCTGGCGATCCGCGAACCGCGAACCGTGCCTGCCTCGTTGACAGCGGGACGCTGGTCCAGAGAAATGGGGATGAGTCTGGATATAGCGGATTTCCGCGCCTATGCACAAGGGGATGACCCGCGTCACCTGGATTGGACGCAATTGGCTAAGTTTGACCAACTAGTAATCCGACTTTTTTATGCCCAACGGACAGCACGTATGGCCATCGTTCTGGATTGTTCGGCCAGCATGGATTTCGGAAGACCGCATAAATTCGATTTTGCCAGACTGCTGGCGGCATGCCTCAGCCTGATAGCACTCAATGGGTCTAATGAAGTGCAGTTGTTACCAACGGGAGATACCGCCACAGACTATTATCGCCGGTCGGCATCGACCTCCACCGGGGTAGCCGGTGCGGAGATATTACGTCATCTGCGATCACTACGTCCTCTGGGTGTGGCCAATTGGCCGGCATTGGCGCGCCGTATAACACGGTGGCGAGACACCTTGCTGATTGTGATTAGCGACGGCCTGCCCCCGGGAGATAATAACTCCATGTTGCGGGCATTCGCAGGTCGTGGCGCGCGATTGGTGGTGCTGCACACATTAAGCCCGCAGGAATTACAGCCGCAATTCACAGGCACGCCGACGCTGCGGGAACCGGAAAGCGGTCGCCTGCGGCGTATTGCCGAAGCCGTCACGGCCTGGCCTCACTACCAGGATCATCTAAGTCGTTGGCGCACCGAGCTACGGAATAATGTACAACGTAGCAATGGCATATATATTGATATATGCACATCTGAAACTATGACCTCAGTGTTAACCGGACAATTGCAGCATATTCTGGATAGAAATTGGCCGCAATCTAATCCACGCCGGAATCATTAACCAAATAGTGAATTTTGTGTCATGATAACAATCGCCACCAACCGATAATAATCATGTCGTTCGATGTTTCTTCATTGGATTGAAAGGAGTGATACACATGGCGACAAAAAAGAAGACCTCAAGCGGCGGTAAGGGTACTGGAAAATCCGGTAAAGCCGCCAAGAGTACGAAGAAAACCGCAAAACGGCGGTAATTCGTACCGGCCACGACGCACGGAAAAGTTCTAAGTAAGTGTACTCCGCCGTGGTCCGACACTCCAGGTCTTAGCCCGCAAATAATGGCGGGCTTTTTTTTGATCAGTGCTCTGCCCGCCGTCTGGCACAAAATTTGAGTTACTCGTCTAAAGCCTTAACACTCTCCCGCGGCAACTGGGGTAATGGTTGCTGTTGCCCCATCTGCCAGCTTCGATTTTAGGTGAAATATAGCAAGTCCCAGGTAAATAAGGCAAGCCAAGTGCTCTGTCACGCCTACAAATTAGGGTTGATTGGCGGCAAACGCTCCAGATGCAAGAAGCCGCGGTGAAAACTGGGGCCGTTGACCCTTTGAACCGCGGCGACGCCGCAGATGGGGCGTTGGCCGCCAACCCCGCTGGGCGGGGGCCAGGAGGCCGTGAGCTTTGGCGCTCGTCGTCAATGTATATTCCAATACACTTTCCT
>JAMDCX010000025.1 GCA_023489375.1 Planctomycetota bacterium | reverse complement strand
CGGAAATTCAGGACCTGGCGGATTTGGTGCCGAAACTGCTGGATTTTAAGGCCAAAATGGGCGTGCCATTGCGGTTTCACGTTCAACTGGAAATCGGGGACGGCGTACATCGGCCGTCAGCGGAAACGCTGGCGGAATTGAATAAGCTGCTGGAGAAACTGAAGGATGGATTCCGGGCAGAGTGAAGATGACGGGGAGAACATAGTGATAAGGTTTGTTATGATAATTCAGACCTAAGTCCTTTGTGGGAAAGCATGCCAATGATGCAGCTGTTAATACTGTAACCGTTCACGGGTCACTAAAGGCGAAAAATCAAAGAAATAATAGAGAAACTGGAGTTTATGCCGCATGAAAACCACGAAAAACAATACCGTCGAGATGAAAAGTGGCGATTTCCTGCTAACTTTGCCACTTTTACCCGTGAACGGTTATAAATTTCTTTACATCAGGCGTTGGAGAAAGTTGTTAAGCCAGGCATGATAAAATCTTAAGCTGTCCGGCTTTGGAGCCGGCTTTCGTTGAAAATGCCGGAAAGTGGAAGGTCGTAGATTATTTTAATTGGTAAGGATTATGGTAGATGAAGAGTTGGAATCATCCTGCATGCGTGTATAGCTGGATTGCCGGGGCGATCATATCAGGCTGTATGTTGTTGCTCACCGGCTGTACGTTCCATAAATTTAGTGCGTTAAGCGGAATTCCGCGCCGTGCCACGGGTATTGATGTTTCGGAATATCAGCACACCGTTAACTGGAATGCGGTTGCCGCTACAGGCATTGAATTTGCGTGGACCAAAGCTACTGAAGGCAGTATTAACAGCATTAATTACAGCGATGGCTATCTTGCCGCCGATATGGCCGGTGCCACCCATGCTGGAATCTTGATAGGAACTTATCATTTTGCACATCCCGAAATGGACCCCGGACCCGCTGGAGCACGGGAAGAAGCACTCCTATTTATCACTTCAGCCGGTGCCTATATGACAGCAGGTTATCTGCGGCCGGTGTTGGATATTGAAGTGGAGGGCAATACCTGCACTTCCGCCTGGGTTAATGACTTTCTCAATGATGTGTATCAAGCGACGGGTGTAACACCTATCGTCTATACCTACAGCAATTATGCCGCTGATTACCTCAACGCCACCGTGGCCCACCGTAATGTTTGGATGGCCGACGCACCCATTGAACCCGATCCCAAAACTGGAAAACCGGTTATTTCCGCCTTTCAGCATTGGAATTTCTGGCAATATGGTCAAAGCGATCTCGCGGGTATAAATGGTATCGTGGACCGGGATGTGGCCAACGGTACTCTGGCCTACGTCCGGAATATTTTGATACCCGCCCAGTGCCAACTTCCCGGCACCACAGAAAACGCCACCACCGCAGTCTGGAGTGGAGCCGGTTCTAATGGTCGTTGGAGTAATGCCGTCAACTGGAGCCATGCCGGCGGCGCGGCTCCCTGGGTTCCGGGGGATGTAGCAAAGTTTACGGATGCCTCACAGCGCACAAATAACGTAGTATTTGATGAAGGCGCCAACGGTAATCATGTGGTTAACGTTGCCCAGATCGATGTTGCGGAAGCCAACGTTCCGGCAGTTACTATTCATGGATCTGATCCGATGGAGTTCCGTACTTACCTGGACCCCATTTATAACAACAGCCGCAATACGCTGACCATCAAGGCACCCGTGGAATTTTTCGGTACTATGGGCCCCTCCCATGATTCGAGCACTAATAATATTTTTGTCGGTCCGGGGAACATTATTCTACGTGGCCCTGTTATTTTCAATGACAGCCAAACCCAGGTAGTACGTGATGGCTTCAATGATCTGATCGCGATCCGCGACAATCCGGTCCATAAATTACCGGGCAATGTCATTATCTTTGGTGCAGTAATTCATGCCCCGGGAACGCCACCCGGCTATTCCAATGGCTTCCGGTTTAGTAATGCGGGAGGAGATGATGATATTATCAGTGATAATTCCAGTTGGACGGGAGGAATGTATATTACCAACGGTGCCATGTTGATCGTATCCGCCAAAGGTTCTACGGGTACCGGTGCGGTAACACTCGACGGCACGGTCCGCGTTAACAATAATCTCCAGCCCGCGGGAATTCGAGGCGGTATCGCCGGTGATGGAACTGTCAACGGCCCCGTAACGGTAATCGGCGGAGGCGGCGTTATCACCGCCGGCGGCCAGCTTGTCCATCACTACCATGCTTTTATCTCCACTACGGGCAATTTAACGTTCTCCAGGGGACTGGACATGAATGACCGGTTGGTGACCTTTAATTTTTATTTTTCCGGCGACAGGAACAGTTCCTTGACCATCAAACATATTTTCCATTTGAGCCGTAGCGGCAGGGTGCGCTTTGGCGGAACACCAGTAACGGGAACCTATCACTTATTTTACTATCAAAAACTGCTGAATGCGGCGGCTTTAACAAACTGGACGGTCACAGGCCCATCGGGGTTCCACTATCATCTTATCAACAATGCCGCCAACAGATCCATTGATATAGTTATTTCGCCACTTTCTGCATGGCCGGCGCGATAACTATGGAATGAGACCGTAATAACTTCCCGATTGGCAGTACCATTGAATACTCCACCACCGGCCAAGCCTGTGGCTATATGACGGATGGCGCTCCGGTATCCGCGCACCAACCGGCGTAACGACTATTTGGAAGTTATTATGCGTCAGTTCTTCTGTGGTCCCCGTTGCGTCATCGCCTGCCACATGTAATTGCGATTTCAGATTCTACAAAGGTTTCATATACTTGCCGCAGCGCGCGTTACAGTTACGCATCTTTCAAGACGACCTTTTCACGGTATTATTAACAGCATGTCACAGCGGCCCGGCCATATTTGGAAATTACTTCCACAGGTTCACGGATGGGCACTTGGGGTCACCATGGTTGCATTCCATCTGGCTGCATCCACACCAACAAGGACCACGGCCAATATTGCATCACGATTGCGGATGGTAACAAAGCGGATATCGCACACGTTGCCAACGTCGGCTGCCGCAAACCGCAGAGTTGCGGCCACCAGAATTTCCAGCGTTCATGCCGTACCGCATCGGCTGTACATAGCCGGGCAGCCGATGGTGATAACGAATGGCCATATACGCTTCACGGGAACTCTACATACTTGGGGCAACAACTTTATTGTCGCAGCGCTGGGCCGCTTTCACCTGGGAGCGACCAAACTGGCGTGGTCGGCTGCCCATCCCCCGATTATTTCCAGTACAGGTTTGGCAGCGCAAGGGTATATTCATTTCTGGCATGGCGCCAAGGGCATAGCCCATGTTCATATCCATAATGGCCTGGCCGTGTTCAAAACGCTGGGCCTGAAAAACATCACTGTTTCCGCGGGGAAAATCAACTGGGCGCTGCAGAATAACCAATTGACGGCCACCGCCATTACCGCCAACTGGAAACAGACCATGATACAGGCATCGGGGATGTATAATCTCTCCACACGTGTCGGTCATGTCCTCATCACCATACCCAAGTTTAAGCAGCAACGTTTTTTTGCGCTGCTGGCGCCACAACGCGTCAATATACAGGGGTTGGGAAATATGATGATCCGTCTGACCTTTAACGCGGTGGGCGATATGACGGGAAGCCTTAACCTGGCGGGTCTTCATGCAGGCTATCTGCAACTGCATCAGGTACCGCTCTTACGTGAAGTTCTGACCGGCAGTTATGGGCAAGCCATGGCTGCGGCCATGGCTGATGATCTACATGATTATCCATTCACGCAGGAACGCGTGCGGGTGCGGTTGACCCGAACCGGCATGATTTTCAAAATGGACTTTATTCGCGGGCCGGGCAACCCCATGCATCTTAAGCCTCGGACTGTAAATATAGATGGGAAAAAGATGCTCTTCCGGGCGCGCGACCTGAAAAGCATACATTTGACCATTCCAGTTCGAAATCTGACACTACGGAAACTTCTGGCTTTGGCGCAGCAATTCTCCAAAGTCTCAACCACGCGATGACCACGCTATTGGACAGAGCACGGATAAGGCCGCCAAAACATGCTACCAACCGAAAACCGCGTATGTGTCTTGCACCATTTCGGATCAGACTGAGATTTCCGAAAAAATAAATAGCCCAGCAATTCAGCTCTATAATCAACTGAATTACCGGGCCGCCTCTCTGCCCCTCCATCGGGATATCTGCATCCCCTTCCGACCTGCGACAGACGCAACGGCCGTGGTCTATTTTCTCTTTCTCCCTCCACTATATTTTTCTTCCACCAGTCGCGCTGAAAGGCGCTGACCGAGTTGTATGCTTGGCCGCTGCGTATGCGGCCCGTGCGCTCACCCCGCCCAACTTGCCCAAAAACGGGCATACATCTCTCGCTCCCTCCGACCTGAAAACCGCAGTGATTTTCTCTTCCGCATTCATCTGGCGTACTAAAAAACCTGCCGGTTCCATGATCCACAGCTAATCAAGAGCTGCGGACCACCGATACGTTTTCATCTCTCTGGTGCCGATCATCAGTCGAGTTGGTTCAGACCGTTGACGATCAACACATTTATTCTATCGGCTGATGGTTTGAATTACTGCACAAAATATCATATTTTCCGCGGTATCCACAGCTTCCGATAAAGCCGCACCCAATAACCAATCCTCCATTGAATCAATAATAATTATGGAATATATAGGATCAACTTATTTTCATAAGTTCCATTATTGCTCTATCCTGAAATGCAGTAATGGGTGTGGTGAAATATATAGAGGATTGAATAAGAAATCATGAAATCAGAGAAAAGCAAACAGGCGGCGGTAAATGTTGATTCGGTATGGGAATTACATCCTCATGTGGTGCATAAACTCAAAAACCAGACTGATGAAATATTGCTATTGGATGTGCGGGAGCCGAAAGAATGGCAGTACACACGAATTGAAGGCGCCATATTGATTCCATTAGATCAACTGCTGCGACGGCTGGAGGAATTAAAGCTGGCGCGTGAAAAACACATCGTGGTATATTGCCATCATGGAGATCGTTCTCTGTTGGCGGCCGAATTACTGCGGGACTCCGGATTTACGATGGTCCACTCTCTTTCCGGTGGCATTGAAGCCTGGAGTATATTGGTGGATCCAGCGGTGCGGCGATATTAGTCCAACTTTTACCAGCAGTGGATCGGTACGCCTGCCGCCATTATGGCATTGAATTGTACATCCGGTTCATTTTTGTGCTTAGTTGCGGTCAGGATTATGGGTTGCCACAAAGTCCTCAGGCGACGCTTTCACGATAGACTTCTACATCGACCGCGGTAGCCTCCTTAAGTGTATTTTTGACCGTACATTGTTGGGCGGCGCGCTTAATAGCTTCAACCCTGGATTCCGGAAACGTCGCGGGCAGTCGGATATCCACCATGACGGAGCCAACGCGTAACGGACCTTTCACGACTTGAAAATCAAGGTCCATTTCAAATCCCTCATGCGGCAGTTTCACCGTTTCACAATACTTGGCAATGTGCATGGCCATGCACGCCCCCAGAGCGGCCACGAAAAGTTCAACGGGTTCGGGGCCGGCATCGGCACCGCCTGAATCGGCTGGAACGTCGAGAACCACTTTATGATTGCGGATATTGGCGCTGACGCGCAGAGCCTTTTCATGTTTAATGGAAACCAGACTCATAAACACCTCTTCAAACTTCAGAAACTGTAATGGCCTGCGGTTCACATACCGAAACACAGCTTTGGCAATTGCTGCATTCTCCGGCATTGGCCACAATCACTTTTCCATCCTGGAGCTTATAGACCTCGTTGGGGCAAATATTGACACATTCACCGCAATTGGTGCATTTTTTCTCATCGATCTCTATCAGATACATACACAACTCCTTTATTTTTACAACACCAGGGCTCTCCCCAGCAAATCCATAACACCCACAACCTGGGCTTCAATTTTGTGATGTTTGAACGCGACCGGAAACTGGGCCTTGCAAATAGCACAAGGAACAGCCAGATGAGTGGCCCCGGTGGTGCGAAAGGCTTCCATTCTCGGCTTGGCTCCATTCATCCGCGTAGGCATAAGTTCATCCGTGAGCAAACCGGCTCCGGCGCCACAGCAGAAGGTTTTTTCCCGAATGGTATTGGCGGGCATTTCCCGAAAATCATTGACGACAGCCCGCAGTATTTCACGCGGCTCCTCCAGCAGTCCGCCGGCGCGGGCGAGGTTACAGGGATCATGATAGGTAACGGTCAGACCGTCGTTGGCTGATTTGTTCAGCTTAAGCCGACCGGTACGGATGTACCGGGCCGCCAATTCACAAATATGTTCCGGGCAAGGCGGAGCCAGAAAATCCAGCGGGCCGTTAAGCGTATCCATGAACGCCTGCGCCGCGCGCCAGGCATGACCGCATTCTCCCATGACCAGACGCTTTACGCCCAATTGCCGAGCAGCATCCAACATCCGGAGGTTGACTTTTTTGAGCTGGTCATAGTTGAGAAACATTCCAAAATTGGCGGCCTCGCTGGCGTAGGTGCTGGTGGTCCAACTGATCCCCGCCGCGTAGAAAAACCGCGCATAACCCATCATCGTGTCGGTATTAACAAAAACATCGGCCGAGGGCGGCACCAGCAGGACTTCAGCGCCCGCCTGATTCACCGGAATTTTAATATCCAGGCCGGTTTGCGCCTTGAGTTCTTCTTCCAGAAATTGGCAGCTGTCAATCCATGCGGCCTCCGGGATGCCGATATTATTGCCGGTTTCATGGGCTTTTTTAATGACTTCGGTGACATATTTTGGGGCCACGCCGATGGAAGCCATAATTTCACGCGCCGCCATTGTTATTTCTGCCGTGTCCACGCCAAACGGGCAAAACACAGCACAGCGGCGGCACTCTGAACACTGGTAAAAATAGGTAAACCATTCCTTGAGCACCGTATCGGTGAGTTCCTCTCCCGCCGCCCAACGACCGGAAACGCCGCCAGCGGCGGTAAAATGATGCCGATATACTTTCCGCATCAGTTCGGCGCGGGCCACGGGCATATTTTTGGGGTCGCCAGTACCCAGAAAGAATGGACATTTATCCGTACACGCTCCGCAGCGCACACAAATATCCATATAGAGCGACAGCGAACGCCGCTGCTGCAATAACTCCTTAAATTTACACAAAGCCTTCTCCCGCCAATCCGGCGGCAGCTCCGGTGGCAATCCCAGCGGCGCCAGTAACTCTTTTTTAGCACGATACGCCTGGACGCCAGCGGCGGCATCAGGATGAAGCTGTGGAATTTCCATTGTTTTTTTCCCAAGTATTAACATAGCGTTGCTGGCGTGGATTATTACGCTGATTCAGTGTCGGACTGAATAACGCCGCGCCGCCGATATGGACCATTTTGCTGAATGGAATATAGATCAGCAGAGCGCATACCAGCAGCAGATGAACAGCAAATATCGGATCGCGCGGCGGCGCCACAGGGTGTAGTGTCCACCACCCCGCGACAAACCTCTGGGCCTGGATAATATTCAGACCGCCCATGAAACGCATGGCATTACCGGTAGCAATAATTAACAACAGCAGCACCAGAGCGAAATAATCGCTGAAGGTGGAAATCCACCGCACGCGCGGCAGAAGCAGTCGTCTGATAAGCAGCCATACCAGCATGGTAATCGCCAGAAGCCCCACAGCGCTGCCAACGACTTGTGCCATGTCTTCAAATTGCTTCTCATTAAGCCCCAGCGTGGTCTGTGCCAAGTGGGGAATAACCAGCCCGCCCAGATGGCCCAGGAACAGCAGCAGCAGAGAAACATGAAACAACCAGGCCGGAGTCCAAAGGGAACGATCTGCTTTGGCTAAAGCGCGAAACCCGAACAATTCCCCGACCAGTCGCCTCAAAACACCTGGAAATTTTTGCGGCCCGGGCGTAAGTACGATTTTCAGCGGCACGGGCGTTCGTATCCATCGGTAGATACGCCACCCCATGCCGCCCAGAAATATCGCCATCGCCACATACAGAGCCATGGATAAAAATAAGGTAGACATAGCAACACAACTTATAAAAAGCAGTCCAACCGTCATACCGCTTATACTCCGGTATGACACGGCCCCGACCATTTCCAGCGTTTCTTACCGCTTGTTTAGATGCAACCCGTCGGCTTGGGTAAGCCGGCAAGTTTGCATGCGCCTTTGGCCGGACCGGTCGAGAACAATTCATAAATGCGCTTCAATGAAAAACCGGTTTCCTTGCAGACCATCCGGACCGGCGGCGCAACGTTGAATTTCTGATAGTACCCGCGCAAAAAGTTGATGACCTTCCAATGGTCATCGGTGAGCGCTTCAATGCCTTCGGTTTTGGCCAGACCGACAGCCACCTCGGGCGTCCACTGCGCACCATCCAGCATAAAGCCGTCCTCATCAACCTCAAATTGTTTTCCTGCCAGGGTAACAACTGTCATACCAGACTCCTTTTCTTACCAGGTAAAACGCACGTTGGGCTTGGCACACTCCATAGCGCGTGCGTCGTAATTATCCATAACCTTAAAGGACAGCGGCAAAGCCGTCCTTTCATAAAATTTTTCCCAGCCGATACGGTTAATCCACTCCCCAACCCGTTCATCCTTATGGGCGTTGGTGGCCCAGGCGTCCACAATTTTCCGAATAACCGCCGTAACTTCAGGCCAAAAAGGTGGATTATTCGGCAAATAAGGCACTACCAGTTTGGCCATGGCCGGCCCATCTCCGGTGTTGCCCGCTTTACCACCCACCACAATGGCCACGCCATCACCATCGGGGCTGCCGATCGGAGCCATGGCGGCACAGGCCACGGAACAAGCCGGGCAGTGAATGCAGCGCTTCGGATCAATTTCAATCATCCCCGGTCCCTTAGGGCGGATGGCGCCGACCGGACAGACTGAAATTACCAGCGGCAATTCACAGCCTTTGAGTTTCTCGGTGTGAATTGGCGGTAAATCCCGGTGTACCCCAATAACCGCAATGTCTGCCGTGGAGGATTCACCGCAATTATTAAGACAACCGGACCCGCTAATCTTCAATTTCGCCGGCAGACAGTCGTTCTGAAATTCACGCAGCAGCATTTCCGATACGGCCTTCATAATCGCCGCCGGATCCGTCGCCGCCAGATGACAATGTAAATAACCGGTGCAGCAGACCGTGTTGTGCAGTGATCGATTGGTGCCGCCTACGGGAAACCCAAGGGCAGCCAACCGTGTAATAAGTTGATCGATGCGGTCCTCCGGCACGCCGACGAATTCACAGCTGTTGCGCTGCGTGACGCGGAAATATCCTTCCGCAAACTCGTCGGCAAGAGCGCAGAGTTGGCGCATCGTTTGGGTACTGACCCGGGCGTTCGGCGGCATTCCGGTGCGTACCGTGTAACATGCTTCTCCAGATTGGGAATCATGCTTAATGACTCCGGGACGCGGATGTTCATGCGAAATCCATTGGCCGTAATTGCGTTTCACAATCGGCGGCAAATTAGCTTCCAGCGGTGGTATTCCTATTCCTGGCATAACTTTATCCTTCACTAACAGAGGGTTGTGATGTAGATACCTGGGCCTGTGGACCCCGGACTTCTTCGGGTTCCCAATGATAATACAAATTGGTGCGTGGATGCTCAAAAAGCCGTGTGGACGGCTGCACTCCAACTAACCGGTAAAATTCGACCATGCCGATCCGTAATAAAAAGTCACCCATACGTTCTTTTTTGCGCGCATGCTCATCATACACTTCGGTGATGCGTTCTATGAGATCAAAGACTTCTTTATAATCCGGCGGCACGGCTTTCATAAACGGCACTAATACTTTGGCCAGCATGGGACCATACTTGCCGCGTAATTTTCCGCCTACCAGAATCGCCACGCCGCGATCACCCCCCGGCCGAACGCCGGGAATCTTATTCATGCAATACATACAACGCAGACAACTGTCGCCGTCAATACTCAGCCCGCGCCTGGCGTCCCAGGTCAGGGAATCGCCCGGACACCGGGTGCAGACCGTGCTGATATCGCCCCCGCCTTTAACCCATGCTGCAACTTTTTCCTGATCGATGATCGGCAAATCACGAAATACCCCGCAGACGAAAACATCCGCCTTTTGTCCACCGCGCACGCAATCATTGGGACAGCCTGAAAATTTGCATTTGAATTTGTGCGGAAAACGCGGATATTGCACATCATCCAGAAACCGCTTATACCACGCCGCCCGGAAACCCAGCGTGTCATAGAGCGCTAAATCGCACTTGGCCGGGCCAATACATTCTTCGCTGGTACGATAATCATCGCCGGTGGAGCCGACATCGAAACCCAGTTTCATAATTTCCTGCACGGCCGGGCTCAAATTCTCGGTCGGAATACCCAGCATTTCCAGGTCGCCGCCGGTACTTAACAGATGCAGCATTCCATACGCATATTTATCGGCAATGTCACAAAGCCCCCGCATGGCGTCGGCTTTGAAAAAATTACCGCACGGGTCCATGATGCGGACGAAATTGGAACCTTTCGTAATATCCGGCCGCGCTGAAGCACGCACCAAAACTCCCGCCGCTACACCAGGCAATGAAACGTAACCCCCGTAACCCCATTGTGTCGTTCGTTTTTGCAGCGCCTGCTCATACATCTGCAGCGGATATTTGGTCTTCTTAAGCTCTGCGGCATGGCTGGGCCAGGCACCGCGCGAAATGGCGTCCATCATTGGTGTTGGCTCTTCCGGGTGCTGCTCATGCGCCACGGGCACACTGGCCGACGCATTTGTCTCAACCGCCGACACCTGATCATCTCCCTCCGCTTCCGTGAACCGCACTTCCTTCAAACGCCCTGAAGCCAGACACTTTGGACATATAGACGATTTCTGCAACAGATACTTATAACGCTTGGCCTTGCGTGGAAGTTCCGCCAGTTCAGTGGCGGTATATTCCTCAACCGTAAAATTACACTTGGCACAAACAAGTTTTATCTTTTCCATGTTCTTCGCCTTTTCTGATTCGCAACCAATCACCCGTTGCGTACAACACTTCGCGGCGGCACACAGCATCCGTCGCATGATGAACTCACCGTAGTGATTATCATATCGACCGTCAAATAAATGTGATAATATCCACTGATATGCTACATAAGCCCGGATTATCAAGGCCGCGGAACCCTGGCCGGCACGTGGCGTGTACGCTCAATATGCAATGAATAATGAGACGGCCTGACAGCCTTAATGAGACTTTGCACTACACATAAAAGTGCAAAAGTGGCAATAGTATTTAGTTCGTTGTTCGTTGTGTCGTAACCGTTCACGAGCAGATAAGGTGAAATATCAGTACGACGTTGAGATTCCATCCTTTAACCGCAGATAACGCAGATTGGCGCAGATATTTTCCGGCCTCTAATCTGCGGGCATCGGCGTGATCTGGTGTGTCAGTGAAACCATCTGTGTCTAATAAACTGAAAGGAGTTCATCATGGAATGATTCGTTAGCCATGTAGCCAGCCGGGCGTTGTCGGGAGCAATCCTTGGCAACGGAGCCTCGGCCAGGCGAAGACGCAAGCCGTAGCGATAAGCGAACCCAATTCAGCCTCGTTACGCTAATCGAGAGTGGCCAAGCAGTCAGATTAGACGAAGCTGGCACCATCGGTGAAGCAGCGAATAGAAGCAGCCGATGGACTCTCCGGGTCGAAGGGGCGGCGCGTGTCGAAAGATGCAGGTGGGAACTGAGAGGTCTGAGCTGGTCGGGGGTTGTGCCCCGGGCATGAGGTTGAGTCCTCTACTCTACTGGTAAATTGCTCCATTATAACTGTAAAACCAACGGCCAGCAGGCTGGCCAGCTTATCATATAAATCCTGCGTTCTACTCATTATTCACTTATATTTCGAAATTTGGTAACCGTTCATGGCCATGCCGAAGGGCCATAGTTAGGGCGGTTTTGGCGTACCCCAAAGTGTGGGGGCACCCCTTGTGGTGCGGGCTTCCAGCCTGCCTGGTCGCCTCATCGTGAACGGTTACGAAATTTGTAACCGTTCACGGGCAAAAGTGGAACACTCGATAAATAAACATGGCTTTTCACATTGCGGATATTGGTAACCGTTCACGGTCATGTCGGTAGGCTAGAATTATCGCGGTTCGGTGTGGCAATTTTTCCGGGCCACATGGCCGTGCAGGGACTCGGCACATAGCCGCCGGCTTTGCCGGCGGTGGAACGTACCA
>JAMDCX010000022.1 GCA_023489375.1 Planctomycetota bacterium | reverse complement strand
AATGGAGACATCCTGGCCATGGCCAATTATCCACCTCTTAATCCCAATACCTGGGAGAAAACACCGGAAAATTTCTGGCGGAATCGCGCGGTAACGGACCCTTATGAACCCGGTTCCGTGTTCAAACCGTTCAATCTATCCTGGGCGCTGAAAAATCATGTCGTCACTTTGAATACTGTTTTCGACACCTATAACGGCCGATACCGCGATCCCACCGGTCGGCTTATTAAAGATGTCGGGGGCTGGCCGAAACTGACCGTGGAAAATATTCTGGTGTATTCCAGTAATATTGGCATGACACAGATTGGCTGGAAGATGGGTATTCCCATGGAATATCAGGCGATTCATGCGTTTGGCTTCGGACGAATGACCGGCTGTATTTTGCCGGGCGAATCCCCCGGCATCGTGCGCCCGGAAACCCAATGGACCAAAGGAATGGAGACCAGTGTGTCCTTCGGCTATGGTATTGCCGTTACCCCGCTGCAACTTGGCCGCGGCTTGTGTGCCATCGCCAACGGCGGTTGGCTGCCGACACCGCAAATTATCAAAGCCGTGGAAGTGAGTCCCGGAAAACTGGAAACCTGGTCTCAGATCGCCGGACCGCAAAAATGGGAAAAAATTGTTCCACGGGCCATTGAAAAAGAGGTGCGCATGGCCATGGAGCAGGTTATGGTCCGTGGAACCGGCCAATATGCCATTTCTCCGCTGTACCGGTTGTTTGGAAAAACTGGCACGGCGAATCTGGCCGTTGCAGGTCAGGATGGCTATCACGCCCATCAATATAACGCCACCTTTATTGCCGGCGGTCCGCTGCCGGTGCCGCGACTGGTATGCGTGGTCTCGGCACATGAGCCGGATCCGCATCTGGGGCATTATGGCGGTACGGTCGCCGGACCGGCCTGTTCCAAAATTCTGACGCGTGCGTTGCAGTATCTTCAGGTACCGCCTGATCAAGGCCCGAAGACTGATCCATGGTGGGGTAAAATGGCATTGCTGAAGCGACTTAAAGGATTAAGCCATTGATGATGCGGCTGAGCAATCTATTAAAGTTGGTTCCCCTTGCATTGTGCCGGCGTATCGGTGATGGCGGCGATGTAGATCCCATCATTCAGCGCGTGGTGGAAGATTCACGGACCGTGCGGCCCGGAGACTTATTTGTCGCCCGGTCCGGTGTTAAAAATAACGGCCAGCAATTTATCTCCGAGGCTATCGGTCATGGCGCCACAGCTGTGGTCACAGAGCAAC
Source organism: Planctomycetota bacterium (assembly GCA_023489375.1). Taxonomy (GTDB): domain Bacteria; phylum Planctomycetota; class Phycisphaerae; order WQYP01; family WQYP01; genus JAMDCX01. Next base: position 10,950 of record JAMDCX010000022.1, on the reverse strand, counting down.
CGCATATAGTCCCCACCACCTCCAAAGTGTCAGTGATTCAGTGCTCCCAGCCGGCTGTGGCTTTGGGCTTCCTGGCCCAGGCGATCCACGAGTTTCCCGCCCGTGATATGAAATTGCTGGCGATAACGGGAACCAATGGCAAAACAACCATCACCTATTTGCTCCGCAACATTCTGCGCCGGGCCGGGATTTCCTGTGGTCTGCTGGGCACAGTTCAAGTGGATGATGGCCACGCGGTGATGGATAGTTCCATGACCACACCCGGACCGGTAGAGTTGGCCGCTTTGCTGGCACGCATGCGGGAGCATGGCGTGCGCGCTGTGGCCATGGAAGCCAGCAGCCATGCTTTAAGCCAGGATCGCCTGGCCGGACTGAATATCCAGGTGGCGATGTTCAGTAATCTCACCGGAGATCATCTGGATTATCACGGCAGCATGGAAAATTATGCCGCCGCCAAGGCACGTTTGTTCGCTTCCCTGGCCCCGGAAGCGTGGGCTATCGTCAATGCGCAAGACGCCTGGAGTTCGCGGATGATTCGCGATTGTCGCGCACAAATATGGTCCTACGGTATCGATGGCCCCGCGGATTTTTCCGGTACCATCCACGCCATGGACTCCACCGGTATGGAACTGACGATCCGCGGTCCGGAAGGAATGATCCTTAGAGTCCGTACCGGTCTGCTGGGCCGGTACAATATGCAGAATATTTTATGCGCTGCCGCGGCCAGTCGGGCGGCGGGGGTGGAGTCCAAGTACATCGCCGCCGGTTTGCGGTCCGGCGATCTGGTTCCCGGCCGCCTGCAGCCTGTGGTTCCCGCGGGCGTAAAACGCGAGAAAATGCCCTTTACCGTGCTGGTAGATTATGCCCATACCCATGACGCCCTGGAAAATGTACTCACCGCCATCCGTGGATTTACCACCGGAAAAATTATTTGCCTGTTTGGCTGCGGGGGAGATCGCGATACGACCAAGCGCCCTAAAATGGCGGCAGTCGCGCAACGCCTGGCGGATAAAATCATTGTGACCGATGATAATCCGCGCACCGAGAAATCCGCGGATATCATAGCGCAAATCAGGCGCGGTTTTACCGGCAATGTGGCCGATCGCCTGACAATCCTTCCGGATCGGGCGACCGCCATTGGCTACGCCATCGCCCACGCGGAGAAAGGTGATGTGGTACTGATTGCCGGGAAAGGGCATGAACACTACCAGATCATCGGTGCCAGCCGGTATCATTTTGATGATGTGGAAAAGGCCCAAGAGGCTCTACAAGCGCGACTTGGATTAACAACGAACGGTGCACCATGAAACCCTGGTCATTTCAACAAATTCGCAGGGTTACGCTTAGCCGCTGGTTGGCTCGCGGCACACGTGAATTCACCGGTCGGGTAAGCACGGACAGCCGTGATGTGCGTCCCGGCGATCTGTTTATTGCCATCACCGGACCGAATTTTGACGGTCATCATTTCATTCCCGAGGTGCTGGAGGCGGGTGCCGCCGGCATTCTGGCTTCCCATCCCACGGATGCGGCCATTGGCAGTGCGGTGGCGGCCTCCGTTACGCTGCTGCAATGTGATGACACGATTCGCGGATTAAACCGCCTGGCTGCCGCCTATCGCCGGGAATTGCGGGCCAAGGTTATAGCAGTAGGCGGCTCCAATGGAAAAACCACCACGAAGCGGATTATTCATACCCTGTTAACGACGCGTTTTTCCGGTGTCGCCAGCCCGAAAAGTTTTAATAACAATATCGGTCTTCCTTTAACCTTGCTGTCAGTAGAACCACAGCATGAGTACGTCGTACTGGAGGTCGGTACTAACGCTCCGGGTGAAGTGGAATTTCTGGGGCAGGTGGCGGCGCCGGATATTGTGGTCATTACCGGGGTAGGGTTGGAACATCTGGAATTCCTCAGCGATATAAAGCATGTGGCGCGGGAGGAGGCCGCCCTGGCCAGATTTGTCGCCACGGACGGCATTTTGCTGTTGACCAATGATTCGCCGGAGTTGTTGGCAGCGCTGCGATTGGTGCATGGCCCGCGCTTCACTATCGGCGCATCCGGTTCCGGGGCGGATATGGAAGCTACAGAAATTCACGAGCTGTTGACCGGAATTGATTTCGTAGTCAATGGCCATGCCCACTACCATCTACCGTTGCTGGGGCGACACAATGTTTATAATGCCATGCTGGCCATCGGTGTGGCGCGGCGTATGGGCTTGACTGATGCGGAAATTCAATCTGGCATGCAAAATGTAAAATCCGCGCCCATGCGCCTTGAGCCGCTGCGCTGCGGATCTCACTTTATTATCAACGATGCCTATAACGCCAACCCCACCAGCATGGCGGCAGCCATCAAAATGTTGGCAACTTTGCCACTGGCGGATGATGGGGGCGAGCGTCCGCGCCGGGTCGCCATTCTGGGCGACATGTTGGAACTCGGGCCGACGGCAGTGGATTTACATCACCAGACAGGCTCTCTGGCGGCGGAAAATCCCATTGATCTGCTGCTGCTGGTCGGGCCGTTGATGCAGCACGCGGCGGAAGCGGCGCGGTTGCGCAACAGCACGGTGTTTCATTTTATGGATGTGGCTTCAGCGGCGGCCGCATTACCCGGACTTTTGCATCCATCGGATGTAATCCTGTTGAAGGCTTCCCGCGGCCTGCGGTTGGAAAAATTATTACCGGTACTTGGCGCTGTGGAATCTGATTTCGCGGCGCCACGGTAAATTAATATTCGGAGGCTCTATTGCTGTATTTCTTATACACGTGGATGGCTGGACATCATTGGTTACCCGGACATTGGCCCATTGACGTGGTGATATTCCGTTCCGCGCTGGCTATTATCTTCAGTTTTCTGCTGGTACTCCTGGCGGGAAAACCCACCATTGAATGGCTGCGAAAACAAAAACTCGGAGATCAACCGGAATTTAACCACGCGCAAATTAACGCCTTAACCAGCGCCAAAGCCAATACCCCCACCATGGGTGGAATTCTGATTATTGCCAGCATTTTTGTCACCACGCTTATTTTTGCGCGCCTGGATAATTTTTATGTTCGCATGGGTTTGCTGTGCCTGATTTATCTGGGCACATTGGGCGGTTTTGATGATTGGCTCAAGTTAACCGCCAAACGCCGTGTGCCTGGCAGTCGCGACGGTTTGTTCTGGTGGGAAAAACTGGTCTTTCAAATCGGGTTGGGCGTATTGCTGGCGCTGTTCATCTATTATCACGGTAAATATGATCAAGCCCACTACCTCAACTGGCCATTTCTGCCGCGCGATATCGTTTTACCGACCTGGCTGTTCGCCGTTATCTCGGTGGTCGTTATCGCCGGTACCAGCAACGCCGTCAATTTCACCGATGGCATGGATGGTCTGGCGAGCGGCTGCACGGCCATCGTCGCCTTCGCTTTTATGATTTTAACTTACGTTACCGGTGACGCCCGCTGGGCCGCGAATCTGAATTTCAACCATATCCGTTACGCCGGTGAATTGGCTGTAATCTGCGGCGCCATAACCGGGTCCTGTCTGGGGTTCCTCTGGTTTAATTGTAATCCCGCACAGGTGTTCATGGGCGATACCGGTTCCCTGGCCCTGGGCGGTGTGGTCGGATATGTCGCCATTGTCATCCGGCAGGAGCCGATGCTACTTTTGGTGGGCGGCATATTTGTGATCGAAGCCTTGAGCGTGATGATTCAGGTCAGTTATTTCAAAGCCACCCATGGTAAAAAGGTTTTTCTCTGCAGTCCGATTCACCATCACTTCCACCTCAAGGGATGGAGTGAACAGCAAATTGTTGTGCGGTTCTGGCTGTTGTCGGCCTTATTTGCCGCCATGGCCCTGGCGACCGTCAAGCTGCGCTGACAATCGCCTTGTTTTTGCCCATTGCGGTCGTCGTTTTCAAGGGAAGCCACCATAAGATGGTATTCTATTAAAATGGCGGATCAATAACGCGTATATGCCGTGTAGGCGAGCGTATCCCGCGCAGACGGTCAATTTTGGTCAGCGCTTCGACAACGTTACCGTCCGGCGCGGCATGGGTCATAATCACCAGTGGTACATATTGATCATTTCGCGCTTCATGCTGTACCATCGCAGCCAGGGAAATACCGCGCTGCCCCAAAATGCCGGTAATCTGATGCAACATGCCGGGACGATCCAGGACCTGCATACGCAAATAGTGGCGGGATGAAACATTTTCGATCGGCAAGATTCGCAAAGCGGCGCGGTGGTTCAGCAGAGGCAATTTCTTAAATAGCAGCGGCGCTGTTCCCATGGCGGCTTCAACAATATCAGCCAGTACCGCACTGGCCGTGGGCCGCCCCCCCGCGCCCCGGCCATAATAAATCGTCTGGCCGCTGACGTGGCCGACCACGGCAATGGCATTAAAAGAACCATTGACATTGCCCAGCAGGTGCTGCCTGGCAATGAATGTCGGATGTACCCGGAGGGAAATGCTCTGGCCGTGTTTTTCCGCAATGGCCAGAAGTTTGCATACATAACCCAATTCCCGGCCAAAACGCAAATCCATGTCGTCAATGTGATTAATCCCGCTGACATGTATGCGCCCAAAAGGTACCTGTCCCCCAAAGGCCAGTGCGGCCAGAATCGCCAGTTTATGCGCACTATCTCCGCCGGTGACATCCAACGTTGGATCCGGTTCGGCAAAGCCGGCGGCTTGCGCTTCCGCCAGAGCCACAGAGTAACTTTTCCCGGTGGCACTCATTTCACTTAAAATATAATTACACGTGCCATTGACAATGCCGACAACCTGTTGAATCTCATTGGCGACCAGGCCACGCGTCAGGGCCAGGACAATGGGAATCGCCCCGCCACAGGAGGCTTCAAAGCCGACACAGGAATCGGCCTGGGCGGCGGCCCGGAATATTTGTGCTCCGTGCAGAGCCAGTAGATGCTTATTGGCGGTAACCAGTAATTTTCCGGCTTTTAAGGCGCGCAGAGAAAAAGTTTTGGCCGGGTTCACTCCTCCCATGACCTCCACGACAATACGAATTTCCGGATCGTTCAAAATATCATCCGGATTCGTGGTATACAGCGTCGTGGGAATCGCCGGGGAACGCGCCTTGGCGCGATCGCGAATTAAAATACGTTTCAACGCCAGGGTCTGTCCGGACCGCCTGGCCAATAAAGTTTTTTCAGTCAGCAGCATCTCTGCAACCGCTGCTCCGACAGTACCACAACCAAGCAACCCAATATGCGTCGTCATACCCGCTCCAAACATTTACGCGCGTAAAGATAAGGCAAGTCGTGAAAGCCCGCCAGTGCTGCTACCGTTATAAGAGCGGAGCGGGTGCGGTCATATTTTGGGCAATTCGTAACCGTTCATGAAGGGGCGACTGGGCAGGCTGGAAGCCTGCACCACAAGGGATGCCTCCACTTTGGGGTACGCCAAAACCGCCCTAACTATGGCCCTTCGGCTTGACCGTGAACGGTTACGGCAATTCTTTATTCCCTTTCCATTATTTTTGTAGTTCTGTACCGCCAATTCCTATTTTAGCCGCGTGGCCTTGGCCCGCGCGTTAACTCTGGAAAGCTCGTCCTCGCCAAAAATATGGCCGCACCCAGCGGAGCCGATCCCAGTACATGGTTTGTATGGTCATGCGGATTGTGTGCTCGACAACCACGTTTACGTCTACCTGGCCAGCAACGCCCTTCCAGGACTGGCACGCCTTGCGGCCCCTGTCTACCGGATAGACCGGGGCTGTTATTACCTGTAGGAACTTACAAGATATACTATACAAAGTAAATTGTGTTACCCCGGTACGGGCTGTTTAGACCTTGGCCATGGGGTAATGGCAAAAATTGTCCGCTCGGCCGGCCAAGGATGGTTGTGGCATCGGCGGTTTATAATACTGAAGGGTACTACCATGGCTGATAACCAATCTTCAATGAACTCCGGGCATACGGGTGCGGGAGCAAATTTGCCATCATCCAGACCAGCGGCGCGGAAGCGTCGGCGTTGGCCGCTGGTAATGGGAATACTGGTGTTGCTGGTGCTGCTGTTGATTCTGGCTGTACCCAGCCTGTTATGTACCGGACCCGGAGTGCGATTGCTTGAATCTCAGATTAATTCCCGCATTCGCGGCAATCTGCGGATCGGGCGTATATCACTGGGCTGGTTTACGCCAACAGAACTTAGCAACGTAACGCTCAAAGATCCCAATGGCGATGTGGTGGTCGGTGACGTCAGTGTGCTAACGCATCGCAGTATTGTGAATCTCTTATCGAATTGGCATAATTTGGGAAAAATTGCGATTGCTGTTAAAATACTCAATCTCAGTCGGAATAGTAACAATCAGCTTAATATCCTGCAGGCCCTGGCCAGTGAGCATCCAGCCAGGACACCACCGGTCAAGACCAAGACAGCCCCCGCCAAAGTCGCTTCCAGCGCCAGTTCTTCTTTGCCGGGAATCAACACCACGCTGACGCTGACGTTGGCGGATACGACTTTCACGGCTCCGGGGTTACAGAGCTTCCATGCCGCCAATACCCGGTTGGTGATTGGGGTTGATACGCTGAAAAATAAGCCGATAACAGTACAATTTGACACGGCGGCAGGTTTGGGGACGCACGCATTAAGTAAAATCCATGCCATGGCTTCCCTTCAGGTTATTGCCGCCGGGAATCTTTTACCTCCGGACAAAATGACCGGACAGGTAATAGCGGGAATAACAAAATTGAATTTAGCGGCCCTCACTCCGGTATTAAGCACGGCGGGTGTAAAACTTTCACCACGCGGTATGCTGACATTGGCTCTGGCGGCAAAAGTTCCATCTCCCGGTACGGGTACAGTGGTGGGCAATGTCGTGGTAACCAAGGCGGCTCTGGCCGGAGCCTTGCTCAAAGGAGATTCACCACAACTGGGTACCGTTCGTGTGCCCATCAACGCTTCCTGGCAGGGAGACCGCTATGAAATTAATTCCCTGGGGATACAGACCAGACTGGGTGGAGCATCGCTTACCGGACACGGGTCGATCTCCACGGTGCTGGCGGTGTTGCATAATAAAAAAGTGCCCAACAAAGAGGCGGATTTCAATATTACGGCGGCGGCGCCATTGGCACACACACTGGCCGCATTACCGCATGTTATTACGCTGCCGGCCGGGATCACCTTTTCCGGCGGTCAAACCAGCCTGACCGCCGCCATTACTCTGGGCCGCACAGTCTCCACCTCGAAACGCGCCAACGCCCACCTGATGCCACCCGTAGAAAGTGCCTTGAAATTTGACATTCATCCACTGCATTGGACTTTGGCCAACGGTGGGCCGAAGGGTACTGCGGAGGCCACGGGAACTGTGGCCTTTAACACTCTGGGACGACCGCTGCGGGCCAACATTCATTTGCATATTGCACAAGGTACAACCAGGCCGGCGGATTTTTCACTGGTAGCGGATTTGGCACCTATAAAAAATGGTCGCCTGTTACCGCTGAATCAACTCACCGGAAATCTGAAATTGCTTGTGGCGAATCTTGATCTCTCGGCTATCGACCAGATTTTACCGCGTCGCAGCCGGTCGCTGGTGTTGCACGGAGTGGTCAACGGGCAGATTGCGGTCCACGCGCCGGAAGCGGGCCGTGGAGAAATTTCCGGTCCGCTGACGATTACCAATTGCGCCCTGGGCGGCACATTGTTGAAATCGGACCGCCCGCAACTTGGCTCTGTGACCTTGCCCTTGAGCGTTTCCTGGCTTGGTCCGCGGTTTGTGGTGGCGGAGGCTGGAATCCAATCGGATAATGTCCGCATGCTGGTTTCCGGCGCACTAACGCTGAAAGAACTGAAAGCCATACAGAAACACCGGACGAATTGGGGAACTTCGGTTTTTCATGTCCATACTTATTGCAACCTCGGATGGATGGCCTCCAGTTTTCGCCACACTCTGGCCCTCAAAAAACTGGCCCTGCGGTTAAGGCACGGCGCTTTGAATTTGCGGACGGATTTAATCAGCAACGGACAACAATCAACGGGGGGTGAAACACTTACTTTAACGGATTTGCGCGGCACCTGGAATAAGACGCCGTTTGTGATTAATCCGCTATTGCTGCGTTCGCAATTTCACCGCCAGGGGAAAACTTGGAATCTGGTTCGGGCAGTGATGGAACAGGCCTCCAGCCCGGATGGCCAACCGGAAAATACGCCCCAATTGAAAATTATAGCTACCGGTCAAAAACAAGGTTCTTATGCCTTAAATCTGCAAGCGGTTTTGGCTGATCTGACGCAGGAGGCGGCCCCGTTTGTGCCTCTTCATGGCCGTACGATTGCCGGTACACTGAATATAACCGGTACGGCATCGGACATCTTCGGACAGAAAATTCCGTATCAACTCAACGTGGCACTGCGGAAATTGGCGGTAGCTTTGGGCCGGGGAAAACCTGCACTCACAGAACCCGCGGTGACCATTCGTTCTGCCGGTGCCTTGCTGTTGCCGCACGGCACAGTGACCGGAGTCAACAGCACTTTCGGTCTGCAAACTGCGGAAATCAATATTCCCAGCGGGAACCTGAAACTGGCTAAAACCGCCGCCGGCTGGATTGTTCCAGCGATGCAGGCGGATATTTCCAGGGTTGATCTGACCGGCGTTATGAAAATTGCGAAAATGTTTTCTCCGAAGCTGGCGGACGTTGACATCGGCGGGACAATTCGGCATTCGACCCTGGCGGCCAGTTATAAGCCCGGTATGGTCTATGTGTCGCCTCTGCATCTGGTGTTGGATCATTTAAGTTTTCGCAATACCGCGCCTCAGGCCTCTACAGCGGAATTTGTTGAACCTGAACTGACGGTTGATCTGGCCTGTCAGGCGGTCACAGGCCCGACGACCCTTGTGCACATTACCACCCTGGCGATTCATACCGCGGACGGAGCCTTGGCGCTCAATATTTCTAAACCCATGACGATTCAGACCGGCACTACCATGGCAGCTATGATTCCGGCGTTCGCCATGAACGCCAATCTGGCGAAAAGTGTGCCGTTACTGGAGGCCCTGGGAAAACTTAAAGCCGGTGCGAAATTGCAGGGCCTGGCAGCGCTCCATGGCTCCCTGGAAAGCAAGACCGGACAGATCACCGCGAATCTTACCGGTGGCGTGCAGAATTACCAGCTGACCATTCAGGGCCTTGCTGCCAATTTGCCGCCGGATAATATCACGCTGACTGTTTCCGGAGTTGTAAACCCATCCGCCACAACGTTTACATGCCTTGATAACTGCCTTATTGAGGAACACGCGGTTACTGGCTCCGGCAGCGACAAGCTGCAGCTCAATAAGGGCAGTGTTATCGCGTGGTCGGATCAAAGTCCTGAACATGTTGATGGCGCTGTGCGCTATAACTTGGCACGCCTGCAGGCCTTGCTGGGGCCGATGTTGCCCGCCGGTTTGATCATGACCGGTAAACATACCATGAAACTTCACATCACCGGACAGTTGACCGCGGATCAGGGGTTGCGGGAGTTTCGCAGGCTTAATATTGCCCGGACTTCTCTGGGCTTTGAAAAAATCGCCATCGATGGCCTGACGCTGGGGCCGGGAGAAATACCGTTTGAGGAATCCGGAGGTATCCTGCAGCTGATTCCCAGCGCCATTCCCGCGAATCAGGGGACGTTGAACACCGGGGGCCACATTGATTTCAACCTGCCCACTCCAGAATATGTTCTCTCCCGCCCGCTGGCGCTGGTGAATAATGTGCAAATAAACGGGGCCATGGGTGGCAGCCTGCTGAACTTTTTGCCGCTGGCCTGGGGTGCCGGCAGCCAACCCGCCGGACTCGTGCAGCTGTCAGGACTGTTGAATCTGCAATTGCAGAAGGCCAATCTGCCCCTGGTATTCGCCCAGCTTAATAAAACCGGAACGCTTACCGGTACGGTCAGCGCTACGCACATAACTTCCGATTCTCCGCTCTTTGCACTGATAACCAGCAGCATGGGGCCGTTTGCAAGCGCCAATGGGAGCAGCCTGGCGTTGAAAGACAGCGGTATAAGACCGACCACCTTCAACCTGCGTAATGGGAAAATCTATTACCAGAATCTTAAACTGCTTCTGGCGAGCTTTGGCATGGCCTTTTCCGGTTGGGTGGGTCTGGATCAGACCCTGCATCAGGATGTTAATGTCAGCGGCGCCGGCATTACCGTCCCGGTTCCGCTGAGTATTGAAGGTACAACCAGCAAGCCCAAGTTGCATTTAAGCGCCAAGCCATTGCAGAATATAGGTCATGATCTTGGTAATACATTGAAAAATGCGCCCACAATCATTAATAATTTAAAGGGACTTTTTGGACACTGACGCCAACGTGCTGGGGCTCGGCGGGATAACGGCTGTACTATCGAACATGGACCTGTTCCCAACTACAATCAACAAAGGATTGCATGAACTGGACTAGTCCTCTTGGGATGTAGTGGTACGGGTGGGAGGCAGGGGACCTGAATAGTACCAGCATCGCCATGCGGTGTTCGACATCCGATCCTTTATCAACCTCCGCCATTATGAATGGTTACGAATAAACAAAATAATTTCACCACAACGACACGACGAATGCCAGGCAGTGAGGTAATCCACAGATTACGCAGATTTCACCGATGACATGTTATGCCGGCCAGCCTGCTGGCCGTTGGTTTTACAGGTATAATGAAGGCCTACCACGACGACACAACGAACCAACATCAATGAACAATGATCAAAGATCAAAAGTAATGACGTTTCAAAAGCATTATTCATTACTCATTACAACGCGGCCGCAGGGGCGGACGATATTGGTGGTCGGGCTGTGAGCGATTATCAAACATGGTTATGTCGGCAGCATTGTCTCGCCGCTAATCGCCGTCAGGCTAATGGCGTGTTTTCCTGGAGGGCGCATACCACCCCAATGAGTTACAGGACCATGTGCCCGTAAAATCTTGACTCTCTCTTAAGTTTTCTATTTTGCTGTCAGAGATGGCGCATTATCGGT
>JAMDCX010000034.1 GCA_023489375.1 Planctomycetota bacterium | reverse complement strand
TATTTCTTCATTGCGATCCTCCTTGATCGTTCATAATCCATGCACAACTTGTTCCAACAAGCTGGATTCTTTTTCTATGATCGGATAAACAACCCTATTACCTGTAATTATTGTTGGAATGAGGCAGTAGAACCGGGCCTCGATTTGAATGCCACAATTTCTGACCGCACCCGTTACGTTCCCTTTTTCGCCGGGGCACCCCGGCTCAATACGGCAATATACGGTAAATTGCGATAGTAATGGTTATAGTCCATGCCATAGCCGACCACGAACTCATCGGGAATATCGAAACCGATGAAGTCCGCGGTAAGCCCCTTTTTTCTGGCTTGTGGCTTACGCAGCAATACACAGGTACGGATGGATTTGGCGCCGCGCTTTTGCAGCAGTTTCGTCACCGCCCGCATACTTTGACCGCTTTCCAGAATGTCATCGACAATCAGCACCGCGCGGCCGCGTATGGGTACTGTGCCGGGGAATAGTATGGATACACCCCGGCTGGTGGTGCTGCGGCCGGGATAGCTGGATACGGCAACCACATCAAGGCGCATTTTTAAGGGCAGGCGGCGTATCAGGTCGGCCATGAAAATCATTGAACCGGTAAGCACCGGCACGATGACGATCTCTCGATGGCCGTAGGCGGCGCCAATAGCCCTGGCTATTTTGCTGACACGCCGGTCAATGACGGCTGAAGTAAGCAGAATGCGACCAATCTCTTCCGTGTACATAACCAAAGAATAACCATTTCGGAAATCATTGCCTACCGCGCGACAGCACAGCTGTGGGCCGTGACACACGGTCTCGGCCCAATTATGTATACAAAGGAACGAGATCGCAATAACTTCCACAAAGTGGCTATACCGGTTGGTGCGTGGATTCCGGAGCGCTATCCGTCAAATAGCCACCGGCTTGGCCGGTGGTGGTGTATTCAATGGTAATGCCAATCGGGAAGTTATTACGGTCTCATTCCTAACGGGCGACGGTTTCAAGATAAGACCAAGGACCTGTTTTCGTGCTCGTGGCCTTAGCCGTTACCTTTACACCGACAGGCCGATCATCGGCTATTTGGAAGCTGCCGATGATTTGAGTACCGTTGGGCATGGTGCAGATCAGTTGGGGCAGGCCGGATCGTTTTATCGACCAGGTACCAATGTGCCGGGATTCCCGCAGCGCATGCTTCAAAAGATTGGGCGGAAGCCAGAGTCTATTAGGAAAATGATAGACCTTCAACGTGCCGTTTCTGGCGGCGGATAGAAAACTTTGCGCGGAGTCAAACCGTTGTTTTAATATGCAGGCCCGGGCGAGAAAATTAGTCAGCGCTTCGGTCTGGACGCCGGCATACAGTTCCGCTGTGGCGTTGGGCGGCATGTTCAGCCAGTATTTCACATAGAGACGCTGAAAAGCCAGATCATTATTTCCAAAAATTCGCTCCCAGGCGGTTTGAGCGTCCAGGCCTTCACGATAGAGTCGCAAATATTGTGTAAACGGCACCGCGTATCGGCCATGATTGGCATAGGCGAGAAAATAAATCATCGACCAGGCTTCGTCATAATTCGTTCCCATAAGCGCATCATTCCACCGGCGATAACTCATTTCCCGAATGGCGTGAATGGTTTTGAATTTATTATGTTTGATCTCATATTTGATCCGGGCTTCACGGTAGGGCGGTATCCATCCGGTAACGAAACTGGAACCGGTAAAAAGGCCTTCGCCAAAAAATTCCGCCGTGCCTTCATTGGCCCACGCGGGTAGAAAGCGATGGATAAACGCGAAGGTGAACTGATGAAACCCTTCATGTTGAATGATATGCCAGCGCTGGTGTGTCATGTGCCGCCCACCAATAGCCATCAGCCATTGACCAGTATAATTGTATTCGAAGACCCCCGCGCTGCCGGGCATTCCGCCATCGGAGTAATATTCATGGGAATTCTTGAAAATATAAAAGGGCAGTTTTTGCGTAACTGCGCCGCCGAAAATGGCGTGCAGTCGTTGTTGATAAGCCTCGGCGACAAAGTTCATCCGCAGCCAGATTTGCCGCAGTGTCTTTAGCCCCACGTCCGTATGAAACACATAAAATCCCGGCGCGTTATAGATTTTCAGATGGATAGAACCCTTATTATCTTTCGGCAAGGCGTGAAGCGAACAGTTCATCAGCAATACGCCGGCTACCGCCAGAACTGCGGTTATTACCTTCAAACGCTCTTGTTTTGTCATACACCACGCGTTTAGGACCTGAACCATAATAACTTCCCAATAGTCGTTACGCCGTTAGATGCGTAGATTCCGGAGCACCATCCGTCATATAGCCACCGGCTTTGCCGGTGGTGGAGTATTCCATGGTAATGCCAATCGGGAAGTTATTTCGACCCCGTTCCTTAGGCTTTGAGTTTGGCTTCCAGAATTTCTCCCACCAGTTTGGGATCTGCCTTGCCCTGACTGGCCTTCATGACCGCCCCGCGCAAAAAGCCCAGAGAAGCCTGTTTTTTCTTGGGATTGTTTTTGTAATCGCTGATCGCCTGCGGATTGGCGGCCAGCGCCTGCATAACCCAGGCTTCAGTCTGATTCTGGTCCCGTATCTGCATCAGTCCAAGTTGCTCCGCCGCCTGTGCCGGATCGGCCTCGGGATGTTTTATCAGATGTTCAAAGACCATAACTGCGGATGTGGCACTGATGCCGCCGGTTTCAACCAGCTGGGCCAGTCTGGCGTATTGTTCGGCGGTGACGGGAAGATCACTGATCAACACCGTTGTAGCTTGATCGGTCGCCGCTTCATTGGCCATTTTGGCGGCAGGACCTAAAAACAAATTAGTCAACCGCCGCACCGGCGCCCCCAGAGACGCCGCGCGATCAAACAAATCCGCAACCGCGCGTTCTTCGGTCAGTGAAAACGCTTCCTTGGCGGACATGCCGAAAACTTCCTGATAGCGCTTCCGCCGCGCAATGGGTAATTCCACCACGCCCGAGCGAATAGCCTCAACCCAGCGTGGCGCTATATGCAGTGGAACTAAATCCGGATCAGGAAAATAGCGGTAATCATGGGCTTCTTCTTTTTCTCGTTGCAATAACGTCATGCCTTTGTCATCATCCCAGCCGCGGGTGGATTTGCCCTGACTGGGCATCACCTCTGGATGGGCTAGATATTCCGCCAGTTGCCGTTGAATTTCATAGCTGCAGGCACGTTCCACTGCCCGGAAACTGTTAAGATTTTTGATTTCCGTAATGGCGGTTTTAATGGTTTTCCCATGGTGATAAATATGTAAATTAATATTAGGTTCAAACCGCATGTGCCCCTGCTGCATAATGCCGTGTGACACTCCCAGATAGCGGCATATCCGGCGCAGTTCTTCCCCGAACAACCGGGCTTCTTCCGGGCTGGTAAGGTCCGGCTCGGTGACAATTTCAAGCAACGGCGTGCCGGCGCGATTCAAATCCACCAGAGATTCCGTCATGCCGGCTTCATGCAGCAATTTGCCGGCATCCTCTTCCAGATGCGCTCGGCGGATGCGCACGGTTTTACTGCCGCCATCCGCTAATGGCAATTCAATACTGCCCGCACCGCAGAGGGGCTGATCATATTGGCTGATCTGATAATTTTTGGGCAAATCCGGGTAGTAATAGCTTTTCCGATCCCATTTCGTCTGGGCCGCAATCTGACAGTTTAAGGCCAGGCCTACCATCATGGCCATTTCCACCGCCCGTTTGTTTATTACCGGTAACACTCCGGGCAGCCCCAGAATAACCGGGTCCACCTGCGAATTGGGATCGCCGCCGAAACCGTTGGCGGCTCCAGTAAACATTTTGGATTGGGTTGCCAGCTGCACGTGGATTTCCATGCCAATAAGCACCTTATATTGCGGTTCGGCGGCAGTAGTTGTGGACATCAATAAATCCTTTTAAATCTGCAGCGGTTTCAAAACGCTGCCTCCCGGCGTGCCGGGATAGTTTCTGTACCCGCAGCCGGCTAGGCCTGTGGCAGCACCGGCTTGCGTGTATGCCAGTCGTGATGCTTTTCATACATTCTGGCCAGGCGCAACATGCGCTGTTCGCTGAAGGTGGGGCCTAATATCTGCAGGCCGATCGGCAGGCCGGTCTGGGAAAATCCACACGGAATATTCATTCCCGGAATGCCGGCAATGTTACACGTTACGGTAAATACATCGCACAGATACATCTGCAGCGGATCGCCGCTTTTGGCTCCAAGTTCAAAGGCCACGGTGGGGGAGGTGGGACAGGCGATAAAATCGCATTTCTCAAACGCCTGATCAAAATCCCGTTTTATCAGCTGTCGTACCCGCAACGCCCGAAGATAATACGCATCATAGTATCCGGAGGATAAGGCATAAGTGCCCAGCATAATCCGACGCTGCACTTCCGGACCAAAGCCCTCGGCCCGGCTGGCGGCATACAGATCAAATAAATTCTCCGGCCTGGCGGTGCGATGGCCATAGTGTACCCCGTCATATCGGGCCAGATTGCTTGAGGCTTCCGCCGGCGCAATAACGTAATAGGCGGCAATACCATATTTCGTATGCGGCAAGTTTACCGGTACCACCTTGGCCCCCTGGCGGTGATAAAAATCGACAGCCTTGGCGATCGCAGCGCTGACTTCCGGTTCAATGCCTTCGCCGCTGAATTCAGCGGGCAGGCCGATACGCACGTTTTCCAGCGGCTTATCCAAGTCCGAAAGATAGTCCGGTACCGGCTCCGGCCAGCTGGTGCTGTCCCATGGATCATGACCGGCAATAACCTGCAGCAACAATGCCGCATCTCCCACGGTGCGGGTCATCGGTCCTATTTGATCCAGTGAACTGGCAAACGCCACCAGACCATAACGTGATACCAGCCCATACGTGGGTTTCAAGCCTACGATGCCGCACAACGATGCGGGCTGTCGGATGGATCCACCGGTATCCGACCCCAGAGAGGCCGCACACAACCGTGCGGCGGTAGCGGCAGCGGATCCACCGGAGGATCCGCCGGGAACACATTGGGTATTCCATGGATTACGTGTTGGACCGAAGGCGGAATTTTCGGTGGAGCTGCCCATGGCAAATTCATCCAGGTTGGTTTTGCCCAGAATCACCGCACCGGCTTGCTCAAGTTTTTTCACCACGGTCGCGTCATAAGGACTGTGAAAATTTTTCAACATTTTTGATGAACAGGTCGTGGCGCCAAAAGTGGTGCAGAGGTTGTCTTTTATCGCTATGGGGACGCCGGCTAATAGTCCCCGCGGTTGGCCGGCGGTATGGGCCTGATCCACGGCTTCGGCTTGCCGCATCGCCCGATCGGCAAATACCGCATTGTAGGCATGAAGATGTGGATCCGCTCTGGTAATAGCGGATAGACAGTCCTGCGCGGCAGTCGTTGCGGTGATTTCCCCGGCGGCTATTTTGTTGTGGATTTCCAGGGCGGTTAATTCATTAAGCATTGCAAGATATCCATGTACATAGGTATTGGCCTGATGCCGGAAATACTGCCCGCGTCCCGGTGTCGGCATTGACAATCACTACAGGGCCACGTCCGACGGCTCTGGCCTTTTATTCTCCACTGGTGTCCGGACTCCAGTGGATGGAACTTAAGATTTTCAGAGCCATTTTCCGCACGCCCGGACTGGAGGCTATGGCCAGCGCATCAAGTTTATCGCCGCCGCCGAGGTGCGACAGAATCAATTCTGCAAACGGATTGCCGGAATTGGTGTAACCGCTCCACTCATGGGCCTCCAAACCATTAAGAATAAACGTCCGTCGTCCAGTGATATTAAAATTAAGATTATTTTTACAATTGCGGGCCACCTTGGCCGCTACCGTTAAGATACAGAACGGTTTTTCATTGGGCATTGGCCGGCCATTATAAAGCAGATACTGGCGATAGGTAGTGGTTGATTTTTTGAAACTCGTCACGGTGTATGGAACGGTGAAGCTGTAGGTGCCGGTAACCGCGGAGGGTTCCAGTTGCCCCGGCATGACCGATCCGGTTGAAACGCCGGATTCCTCCGGTGGGGGGGGGATTTCAGGTACTGAGATAACGTGATCCGTCAAATCCGCGCGGTAACTGTTTTGCGGGTACGCCAGAGGATTGTATCCGGCGCAGCCCGCCTGAGATATTATGGCTGTAATCGCCGTAATAATGACCATACTCCGAAGACCATTCATACACATCACCTAAATAAACCGATACTTTATCTTACACCCGGTCCGAATGGTTGCAAATTACGTAACCGTTCACGACCATACTGATGGGCCAGAGTTATGGCAGCTACGGCATATCTCAAAGTTGGGGTACTCCTTGTGGTGCAGGCTTCCAGCCTGCCCAATGACCCTTCGTGAACGGTTGCCAAATTACTAACCACCGCCCAACCCGGTGTCCAAAACCTTAGGCACTGTAAAGAACGCCCCAACCTTGCCGGGAGCGTTGGCCAGCACCTGTTGAACCGTCAGGGATGGGCGTACTTCATCTTCACGTAGCACGGAATGCAGCGGCAAAGGATGCGCCATCGGCTCAAGCCCCTCCACATTGGCTTCCTGTAACTGGGCCACATAATCCAGAATGGAGGAAATCTGTCTGCTTAGCCGTGGTACATCAGTATCGGAGAGTTTTAATCTCGCCAGTTGCGCTACGTGACGAACCTGTGCTTCATTAAGTGTATCCGCCATGGCTGTACCTTCCTAAACAAATACGAGGTCCACAACAGACCTCATATTATAGGGATAATATTTATTTTATGGAGCTTTTTCAACCTGCGGTGCAATTCGTGTGGCCAATGAATCGGGCCGGTCAGGCCGAAACCACATCAGACGGTCGCGGTCTCGGCGGGCTTGCGATACACAAACCGCCGCGCAACGCGTTTGGAGACCAGGCCGCTTTTCAGTGCCTTGGCCGAGGCCCAGACGCGGGCTGGTTTGCCATCTATAATCACCCGGACTTTTTGCAGATTCGGCTTGAATTTACGTGCTGATCGGCCTGTGATTTTGACGCCTACCCCACCGAGATATTTAGCCTTGCCGCGATAGGTACACTGCCGGCCAATCCGGGTCTTGCGACCGGTATAATGACAAACATGAGGCATAATCAAAACTCCAATTTCAATTCACTCCAGATTTACTATTATACAAAATCTGCACCGATATACAACTTATAACTACGAGTTGTGCTCCTGCGCTCCTGCGGGGTGTGGCTATATTTTTTAGCAATTCTTTTTTTCCTCTATTATTTTCGCAACCCCGTGCCGTCAAAATCCATTTTAGCCGCGTGGCCCTGGCCCTCGCGTTAACTCTGGAAATCTCGCCACCGCCCAATAAAATATAACCGCAGGCATACTTCTGCAACGCGTCACGCTTCAATTGCCCGTGCTTCTATTACGGAAGATAATCCGGCAATACTGACGAAAGAGTATACGCACCGCTTCGGATGGCGTAGCTGTGGGTTTGCCTTGTTTATTCCATGCCATTACACTCTGATTTTGAAATAACTCGCGTTCACTTAATGCAGCTGCGTTGGCTGCAGATGGTGATGAGTTTTCTGTGTTAGAAAGTAACGGTTGTTATGACTGATTCCATATCCTCTCCCATGGATACCACAATCAACCGGCGTAATTTTCTCAAGGTGCTCACCGCCGCTTCTACGGCCATGATTATCACGCCTCCACCCTGCGCTACCGCTCTGGTCCATGCCGAGGAAATCGGCGTTCCACTGCGCGGGCCGGATGGCAAAGTGATAGTATTTCATCCGCCCATGGCTTCGGGTATCGACTTGGGCGGCATGGGAGCCGGAACATTTGAGTTACGAGCCGATGGCGGTATGTATGAATGGCAGATTTTTAATAATTGGGCGCAAAAGTTGGTTTTGCCCGATACTTTTTTCGCCGTTCGTGCCCAGGAAAATGGTAAAACTCCCATAACCCGTCGGCTGGAAACCATTCGCCATACCTCCAATCCCGGACCGCCGGTCAAAAATATCACCTACGAGGGGCGTGCTCCTATTGCCCGGCTGGCTTACGATGAACCGGAATTGCCGGTGCAGGTCGCTTTGACCGCCTGGTCTCCGCTGATTCCGCATCAACCGCGTGAGTCCGGCTTTCCCGCCGCCGTTTTTACTTTTGAGTTGACCAATCATGCCGCGGATCGCGTGCAGGCCACTGTGCTGGGCAGCATACGCAATGGCGTGGCCTTGAATAATGGATGGACCGGCACTCAAAATCGGCTGGAACGTGGGGCGGCCATGACGGCCATTCACATGGAAGGACGCATTGATTCGCGGCCTTCGGTGATGAACAAACCGGTGCGGGTGCTGGTATTGCTGGAATCCATGCCCTCCCGGATCAGGGAGGTCCTTGGCAATGCTAAAAATTTAACGCTGGATACCAGTGTGAATGTCAATAATGTTTCTGTTACCCTGCCCTATTCGACGGCGCATGAACTGGCTGAACATTATGACGTTATCTGGCTGGGTGAAATTCCCCATGCCCGGGACGCGCTCGGTGACACCAATATGGCTATGATTCGTGATGCCGTACATGAGGGCGTCGGTTTGCTGGCTACGGGTGGATGGGATGCTTTTTACGGCCACGGCGACCATCGCTGGGCACACTTGAATGGCACAGCTATCCAACAGGCGCTGCCCGTGAAATTCTGCAATTCCGTCGATACGGTCAGCCAACCCACCTCTATTGATATTGCTGAAAAAGCTGATTTTATTCTGGGTATGCCGCAGGTTGAAATCCTTGGCGGCTATAACCGGATCGCCGGGTTGAAAACCGGTGCGAAGGTGCTGTTGAAAACGGATGATGGCTCTCCTCTGTTGATTACCGGTCAGTATGGTGCGGGTCGCACCGCGGTTTGGGCTACTGCCGTCTCCGGCGGTTGGCCGCCGCCACAGTGGACCCAGGTGCCGATGTTTTATGCGGGTTTGCTGGCTCATCTGGCCCATACCACCTTCACCCCAGGCTATGGCGTGGATTCCTTTGATGCCTCCAGCGGCGATATGACGTTTGGAATTCTTTCGCCCACGGCATCGGCAGCTACGCAATGGCGCAATGTCAACACATTCTGGTCTGAATTTGAAAAATATGGCACGCTGCTGGAGCAGGATATTTCGCCGCATGATACACGCAATGCGGCGCTGGCTTCTACAGTTGATCTGGCGCCCGGCGAAAAACAGAAAATAACTTTTATTTTGACCTGGTATTTTCCAAATCAATATGACTATTCGCAAAACGCCAATTTTCTTGGCCATATTTATAACCGCTGGTTCCGTAATTCTCTGGAGGTGGCCCGGGAAATGGCCGCACGCCACTCCGACCTTTTTAACCGGACGGTAAGTTTCCAGGATGCACTGTATGCCGGCAGTATGCCGCCAAAAATCAAAGATGCCATTAACGCTCAACTGACCACGCTCAACAAGGAAACCTGGTGGGTCAAAGATGGTACGTTTGCCGTGTGGGAGGGCATGGGATGTTGCGGCTTGCAGACTTTGGATGTCGCGTTTTATGGTTCCAATCCCATTTCGCTGCTGTTTCCGCATCAGCAGAAAACTTCCATGCGGCTTACCGCACGCCATCAGAAGCCCAACGGGGAAATGCCCCACTTTTTTCCCGGCACTTTTGAGCATCCGGATTCCTGGTTCAAAATTGACCTCATGCCGGCTTTTGCTCTGATGGTATACCGCGATTATCTCTGGTCCGGTGACCACGGCTATCTGCGGGAAATGTGGCCGGTGATTACCAGAGCCATGGCCTATGACCAGCGCACCGATAAAGGTAAAGATTTTCTGCCCGATGATCATGGCCCCGACAGCACTTTTGACGGCTGGCCGATGAACGGCACGACGTCCTATGTTTCCAGCATCTGGCTGGCCGGTCTGGCGGCGGGTATTCGCATGGCTCACGTATTGGGCGACCACAAAACCGAGACCGATTACCGTCTCTGGCTGGAAAAAGGCCAGAAGAGTTTTGAATCTGAATTGTGGAATGGGCATTATTATCAGATGGCCCGCGATATCCAGACTGGAACCGAAAATACCGGCATTCTTTTGGCCGGTACCGTCGGTCAGTGGTTTGCAGATTTGTGCGACCTCGGTGATATTTTACCCCGTGATCATGTGCGTCTGCATAATGAAGCGGCTTTTCACTATTGCCGCAAAAAAACCTGTCCTGGTATGCCTTATGTGAATCCGGATGACGGCATTGCCTACATCAATGGATTCTGGCCCTACGGTGGAACCCCGGCGGGTGAAGGGCAATGGAGTGGTCCGTGGACCGGCATTGAATATATGTTTGCCTCTTCACTGGCCTATCTGGACCGCACGGATCTTGCCGTTACCGTCACCACGGATGTTTATAATCGTTACGTTCATCGCCGGGCGCCCTGGGATCATATCGAATGCGGTGAACATTATTTCCGCCCCTTGAGTGTTTGGACGGTGTTGTTGGCTTTACAGGGCTTCCGCTGGGATGCCGTCCGGCGATCGCTGGGATTTACGCCACGGATTTCCGAAACGGATCATCGGTCACTATTTTGCACTGCCGCCGGGTGGGGTGAGTACTTCGCCCAAAGCACCGGTGGTCGGCGTATTCATCGTGTGGCGCATCAGGCCGGTAAACTTGCCTTATCCGAGTTTACCATCGGCCTGTCCCCGGCTGAAGGGACTTCACCTCTGGTAGATCTGCAGGTTACTTATGATCATAACCGTGTTGATGTTACGGGCGCTGTGGTTAATAACCGTGCCGTAATAACCTTCAAACACCCGCTGCGGTTCAATGAAGGCTCAACCTTGGAAATATCCTGGAAAGCAGTATGAAGGGGCGCGACATCGGATTTAGCATCGGGTGCAACAGTTTTGTCCCGCAATGGTGGCCGCTTTCAAGCGTGTAAAGCCCAGCTTAAAATAATAAAATTAAAGCGTTGGTCCAACTGTCTTTTGGAATCGGAAGCATGCAACGAACAGAACCAGATGGTGTCGTCATATCCTGCGATTTCTGCCAAACCGACTGGGATGGCCAATCCGCCATGATTGAAGGGCATCATGGTTCTGTGATTTGCCTGGAATGTCTCAAAAAGGCGGTGGATGAAGCCAGGGCTGGAGAAGGCAAATATCAATGTACGCTTTGTTTGCGCATCAATATTCCACCGGGTTTGCCGCGCTGGCATTTTCCGGGGCGTTCCGAAAAACTGGTTTGTCAGGAATGCCTGCAACAGGCGGTGCAAACCATGCGCCGGAGTCATCTGTGGCCAGGAAGTGAAAAAACGCTGTAATCGAGTGTGGGGGGAGGATGATGACGACCGGGTCGTTAATGAGTAATGACTAATGAGTAGTATTTAGTATTTAGCATTTAGGACAAGAGACGAGGAAAATGCGAGCCGGTGGTTTTATCCCGCCGGAAAAAGTTAGCCGGCACATTTATATGCCGCTGTGGATCAACGAACAACGAGCCATAACCAATTATCATTGCGTTCTTTGAATCTTTACGGTTCGTAACACGTTATATGTATCCATCGCAGACGTTGTGCTATTGCCGCATCATGGATTGTAGCTGTACGTGTAACTTTCATAGTTCATGGCCGATGGATCGGTGCTGTTGTAATTGGTGCCGAAGCTGAAAAAGCAGGGGGCATGCACCTGGCTGGGCATCGGCATTTCGGAACTCGTGGGAGCATACGTCAGGGCCGGAACATAAACAGGTTTTCTCATCGGAGTAAAATTATAAGTTCCTGCCGCCTGCGGGAAGGGGTAATAGGTGGAACCGGTAGTAACCGTCATCGGCACAAACTGGATCGAGTTTCCAAACCCATCAAGAATTTCAATTACGCCAGTCATGTTTTTCTTCGTACCGGAGCCGGGTCCCGGAAAGGTCCCCATTATAACCGCTGATGCGGGAAGATTGGTTAGAAAGTTTTTATGCATAAGCCAGACTGATGTCCCGTTTACAGTAGCCTGATACGCATGCAACCGCTGATAGCCTTCGAGAAACGCCAGCATATCCGTTGGCACCTGCCCGGCGGTTTTATGTTCATACCATTCCAGTGCTCCCTGCAATCCCTTGAGTTCAGATTTCGTCAAAGCCAATTCTGAACTGGCCTTCACCTGTTCTCCCACCGCCAGGCCGATGCCAATCAGAATCACGATGACCAATATGACCACCAGCATTTCTATGAGTGTAAAACCGCGGGAGTTTCGCATGGCCAATACCTCGTTACGAGTCCACCTTCTATCTTTATTATAGCAGGCATGGGTGCAAAACCAAGAAAAATTTTAAAAGAGGCCGGGCTGATAATTTCAAAATGTGTATTGAATATAATCATCAGGCTTTCCGGTCGTCGTAGTGGTGAAAATAGTTTGTTTTTATTCATTACTTATTATTCAATGATATTTTGATTGTTCGCTATATTAACCTGCAAACGGTAGCTATACCGTATCAACCGTTATTCCCGGCGGAGACATGATGATTGAAACCGTGGTGCTACGCTAACGACTTATTGGACATCAGCACAGCGGCACACCCGGCCAGGTCACGCCTCAATGATAGCGCGGACAATTCTGCCATATTACGCTAGAATTACCACCTTAGTTTAACTTCCTGACTTGGAAAGGTGGACAACGTTGGAAAAGAAAAAATTGCGGCT
>JAMDCX010000052.1 GCA_023489375.1 Planctomycetota bacterium | reverse complement strand
TTCTGATTCCCATCAGCCATGCCACCAACCCCACCATCGGCTCAAACATTCGTATCGTCAATAACCACACCATAACCGGTTCTGTAACCAGTGTAACAATCGTCGGCACCAACCTGCCGGTGACGGTTTATTTTGTCATGAAGTTCAGCGCGCCATTCAAAACTTATGGCGTATGGGAAGGCCATTCGATCAAACCGCATCTTAAACAGCAGGTACAGGCTCAGGGCGTCGGGCCGCTGTTTCCTGTTAATTATTACCCGCCTCCGAGGCGGGATTCATGGGGGCCGCAGTATGTGAAACCCAAACCCACGTTACATTTTCCCGGCCCACCCATTGGCGCCTACGTCAGCTATCCATCCAGCCGCCACCGCCGGGTGGTCAAAGTTCGCATTGGCATATCGTTTGTCAGTGTCGGCGGGGCGGAGAAGAATCTGGCGGCGGAAATGCCCAAGTTTAATTTTTCTGCCAGTCGAGCCCGGATTCATGCCCGCTGGAATAAAGAGCTTTCGGTCATCACCGTGCGTGGTGGTTCATTAACGCACCGGAAGATTTTCTACACCGCCTTGTATCACGCCCTGCTTTTGCCCAGTGTATTTGACGATGTGGATGGCCGATATATCGGCTATGACAATAAAATTCACCATGTACCAGCGGGCCATAAGCATATTTACGCCAACTGGTCCGGTTGGGATATTTACCGCAGTGAAATTCCCTTATTGACGATCATTAAACCGCAACGGGCTGAAGATATGGCTCAATCTGTGGTGGAAATGGCTAAGCAGCTGGGATTTATCGATCGCTGGGCCGAGGCCAACCGGCCGCTGGGCATCCAGAATGGTTTTCCTTTAACCAGTTGCGTGGTGGAAATCTGGCAGGCGGGACTGCACCATTTTAATATTAAGACCGCTTATAAAGCCATGGTAAAGCAATGTTTCCCTGATTATCTCAAGGGGCATGCGGATTTAAGCTCCATCCATGCCTATCAGGATGTGCCGGGCGAAAGATACGGCAGCATTCTGCCGGCGGATACGAATGTATCCTCGGCGGAGGAAACGGATATTGCCTTTGCAGCTCTCGGCCATCTGGCGTTGGATCTGCACAAGACCATGGATGCCGATGTATTGTTCGGTGATGCGCTGCAATACACTTCCATGTACAATCCAACCACCAAATTCATGCAGGGACGCACCGCTGATGGAGCGTGGATACCGTTGAGTAAGGAAGATCGCGACACCCGTTACTATAACCATTGGCAGATATACCAATTTTATTGTGAAGGGTCGGCTTGGGAATATGACTGGCTGGTACCGGAAGATGTACATGGCTTGATCGCGTTAATGGGTGGTAATAAGCCTTTCGCGGCCCGATTGGAGCATTTTTTTACCGCCGGCCAATACGATCCCACCAATGAACCGGATTTGGAAGCTCCCTATCTTTTTGACTATTGCCGTCAGCCCTGGCGTACACAGTACTGGGTGGCCACAAACGCCGACACATCGTATCGGGACACCCCCGGCGGGTTAGCTTGGAGCAAACTTATGGGCACAGGCAATGACGATTGTGGTGAAATGTCGGCGTGGTATGTGCTGTCGCAGATCGGGTTATATCAGGTAGACCCCGGAAATCCGGATTTTGAGTTAAGCACGCCGCGTTTCAGGGAAATCACCATTCATTTGCAGGCTCCGCACAAAGGGAAAACGTTTGTCATCCGTACATCCAACGGCGGCGGCAAGAACATGTATATCCAATCGGCTACGCTGGATGGCCGCGCCATGAATAAGCCGTGGTTGCCGGAGCGGAGGGTCTTTCAGGGTGGTACCTGGGATGTGACGGCGGGGCCGACACCTGATAAAAACTGGGGGGCCGCACGCGGCGATGCGCCGCCATCGTTGTCGACGGGACCGGATCATTGGTAGCAAGGGCGAACCGATATGCCGACAGTTGGGTATAAATATAGTTCGGAGACCGTAAGATGTGTCAATGTTGCGTTCGTCAAAATGATGAATCTTATGTAGCGTATCCTGATCGGCGCAATTTCTTAAAAGCGATAGCTGCCGCATCCACACTGGCGGCGGTGACGGATTTGGCGGTATCGCAGAGAACCTTGGCGGATGGAGTCTATGCCAATATAAAATCTCTGTTGGCGTCTATGCAAGTCGAACGCATCGCCCGCTTCACACCACTGGGTTATCAATCCAAAATCGCAGCTTCCAATACCACTGTCAAGTGGGTACAGGTGGATCTGAGGCGTTCGCGGCCAATGGATGCCATCAAACTCTTTCCCGCCTTGCGTTTTGGTTTTACCGCCTGGTATTTTCCACAACGATTTCGCCTTGCTGTTTCGGATGATGCAACTTTCAAGTCGGCCAGCACCATCGTCGATTATACGCAACAGGATTATCCCCCTCCCGGCGATAAAATCATCACCTTTCATGCCCATGGCACAAAGGGTCGCTATGTGCGATTAACCGCCACAGTTTTGAGTAACAAGCGCCTCGCCATGTCTAAATTGGAGGTGTGGTCGAATGGGGTTGATGTGGCCCAGGGCTGCCGGGTTACGGATGTGGATGCCATGGAAATATTTGATGCCGCGGCGGGGGGATACATAAGCCCGGCGGCCTTGGCGCATGGCCATTGGGCGGATCAGACGCAATATGAAATGCTGCGGGAAATTTATCCCGCCATGCCGGCATACCCTGCTGGCTGGCCCGACGGGAAATATGCCGCGACCTGGCCGATTCCTGGAATCGTCGCCCCGCTGACGCGCTGTCCCAGACCACAGGGCGAAGGAGTCGTTACCGATAATCCCGATAATGTTATTCCGGCACAATACTGGAAACCGGTGAAGTCTTTGGCACGGCCTCCGGCTTTCCGCACTGTGGAAATCGGTGCGGGCCTTTTCAAGAATGCCATGGAAAATAATATCAGCTACCTGCTGAACAGTTTTACCGTGCCGGAATTACTTTGGCCATTTCGTACCCGGGCCGGAAAGCCCAATCCGCCAGGCACACCTCCACCGTGCCCGTGGGATGCCGGGTTGCCGGGTTCCAATGCCGGCCGTTTTTTGATGGGCGCCGGCAATACCCTGCGCTGGATGGAGCATCCGGAATTGCGCCGGAGGCTTAATGCCATTGTCGCCGGCATCGCCAGCTGTCAGCGGGCTGATGGCTACGCCATGGGTTATCCTGAAGACACCATTTTTGAAGGGGAGCATGCCGCCTATACCCGTTCCTGGGTTACGCACGGATTGGTAGATGCCGGATATGCCGGCAATGCCGCGGCGTTCAAGGTAGTGCGCCAATTTTATAACTGGTTTAACCAATGTGCCTATCTGCCGCAACTGCTGCGCCGCGCCGGACAGGGAGTGCAGGGAATGATCGCCAATACGCGCACTTATTTCACCCCCATCGGTAAGCCGCAGGACCTGCAGGTCATACAGCGTTATTTTCAGGAAAATTACTGGCTGGAGGGCCTGGCCCGGCGTGATCCCGCCGCAATCTGGCAATATCCTTATGATCATCCCCATTGTTACCTTCTGACTTCCATTACGCCGTATCTGGATCAGTACCGGGCGACCGGGCAACAGAAATATCTGGACGCGGTATTGGGCGGCTGGGAGTTGTATCATACCCAGTGGCAGCATACAGGTGGCGCCATTTCTATATGCGAGGATTTCTCGTATCCACCCAAATCGGCTTTTCTTAATTTGCGCAATGGGGAAAATTGCGGCAGCAGTTTCTGGATCAGCCTGAACCATTCTCTGCACCAGCTTTTTCCCATGGAGGAAAAATATACCAGCGAAATTGAAAAATCCATTTACAATGTTCTGCTGGCTAATCAGGATGGAACTGCCGGCATACGATACCACACCAATCTCAATGGACGAAAAGAAATCGGCACCGCCCAGGATACCTGTTGTGAAGGGCAGGGTACCCGGCAGTTTGGATCGCTTCCGGAATATATTTACTCTGTAGACGGGGAGGGAGTTTATGTGAATCTTTTCGCCAATTCCGCGATTACCTGGCGACGCGGGCGGCACGCCTGCACATTGAAAATGACGACCGGGTTTCCCTTCCAGCCTGAAGTGACCTTGCGCATCTCGGCCCCGATACCGACTTCCGCCGCCATTCGCATACGCATGCCGCAATGGGCGGCGGCGGCTATACCGGTTTCCGTCAATGGGAAAATTGCGGCCGTCGGTCAGCCTGACACTTACCAGCTCCTCCATCGCACCTGGGCCAACGGAGATACGATCCACTTTACTTTACCGATGAAACCGCGGCTCGCGCTGTATACCGGTATTGATCAGATGCCGGATGGGTTACGGTATGGTCTTGAATATGGTCCGATTTTGCTCTCTCTGGTGTCCGCGGACGTGGCGGATGCGGTCGGCAAGCCATGCTCCCCGGCTACGCCAAAGCAGCGTGATTTAGCCAGAAATATTCCCTTGCCCAGCGCCTGGGCCAACGATGAGGTGGCGTGGCCGGTAACATTGCCGGTAACTGCCGATGAAATTGCACAGCGGCTACAGAGCGTACCGGGAAAGCCTTTACACTTTACCATCGACGGTGCGCCGCAATACCAGTATGTCCCCTATTTCCAGATTGATCAGGAATTATTTACGTGTTTTCCGGTTTTCAAAACTCCCGCTTCCTACCCTGATGAAACAGTGGGGGCTGATGATCTGGCTCTGGCCAGCAAGGGTGCGGTGGCCACCTCAGATAGTCAATTACCATCCGAACCCGGTTGCACCGTCAGGGTAATCGACGGCATTATTGCCACCCCCGCCAATTTTGCCGCCAATCGCTGGCATTCGGCCAATACGCCGCATCCACATTGGGTGCAGGTAAAATTGCCGCAGGCGGAGAAAATTGGAAAAGTGGTCATTGACTTTGCCGATCCGCTGGATCATCCAACGAGCTTTCAAGGCGTGGTGTGGATCAAAGGCCGGGAGCAGGTGATATTTGATGTCCTCAATTATCAGGGCTGGCGTAAATACACTGCGAATATTGAGCCGGTAACCACAGATACGTTCCGCCTGATTATCCGCGATTCCTCCAGCCCGCTGCATCCCAACGCCGCCCAGATCAGCCAGATAGAACTGTACGGGTGAGGCCATATTCAAGGGCAAAAGCCTGACCACCGTCACAAGATTTCATATTAAAGAAGTATCCTGGGAACGCGGGCGTCTCGCCTGCCGTTACTCCCCGGGGAACCGTTGGTATAGCATTGTCAGTGGGCGTAGGCCTCGCTTTGAATGCCACAATTTCTGGCCGCACCCGAACTGTACCGCACATAAGCATTGGTTTTTACGCCATGGTACAGGTATCATTGGTTCGTGGCTTCCGCAGTGAACTGAACATGGCCCAACGGTAATATGCCGCTGTCGCCGAAGAAGTCGAAGACCTTGCCGCACCGGCCCGGAACCCAATGGAGATTTTAACGCCATGCGCGAAAACCCGCTGCATTTTCTGCACGAACAGGCCAACGCCGCTTATCTACCCTACGGCCCGGATATTCGGATCATTGAAAGTTTTGGCGAACCCGAGGCGGAATATGCCGCCATTCGTAAATCTGCGGCTCTTATGGATGCGCCACAGCGCACGGTCGTGGAACTGACCGGCAAGGACCGCCAGTTGTTCCTGCACAATCTGCTTACCAATGATATAAAGTCTCTGGTTCCCGGACGGGGGTGTTACGCCTATCTCCTGAATCCCAAAGGACGTATTGTGCTGGATGTAAATGTATTGCTGCTGGATAACGCCACATTGCTGGAAGTCGATGCCCGGCTGGCCGATGTCCTGTGCCGTGAACTGGACCATTATCTGTTTTCCGACCAGGTCCAGATTCGCAATGGTGCGGATACTTTTGGCCGTCTGACTCTGATCGGTCCGGATTCCAGCAGCCTTATTAACCGCATCGCCGGGGCCGATGTGACCGAATCGTTGACGGAGTTGTGGCGATCGCGTCAGCTGGAACTGATGGGAACTCAATGTACCATCTTCCGCAATGATCAATGCGGTGAAGCGCAATATGAACTCATTGCCCCGCGTGCGGCGCTGCCGGCATTGTGGACGGGTTTACTTGCGGCGGCCAATGGCGCAACGGAATCCATGGAATTTAAACCCGGCCAGAAAAAATTACGTCCCATCGGTTGGTCGGCTTACAACATGGCCAGAATTGAAGCCGGTACACCGCTGTTTGATATTGACATGACCAATGAAAATCTGCCCCTGGAAACCGCACACTGGTATCCCCGCGCCGTACATGTTTCCAAAGGCTGTTATCCCGGACAGGAAGTTGTGGCGCGGATGCACGTCCAGAAGGCGGCCGCCCAATATCTGGTGGGGCTGAAAAATACGGGAGAGGTTCCACCTGTAGCCGGTGAACCGCTGCGCGATGGTGAGCATGTTGTCGGTATGGTGACCAGCAGTTGCATGTCTCCGATGCTGGGCCATCAGGCCATCGCATTAGGTTATGTTAAAAAAAACAGTGCGGAAATCGGACGGGTGTTGACGGTATATACCGCACACGGTGAAGTCCGCACGATGGTTACGAAATTGCCGTTCTGGCCTGCCGCGTGAACTGCACAGCCGTACTTTATTTCCAATCCCAGATGTAACCTGTTCCCTGTAACCTGTAAACTTTAACCTTGAACTTGTAACCTCTGTTATTCGTTGTTATTTATACTTTACCATCAATTATTAGCGCGACCCGCGGTCGCGGCTTTACGTCACGGCGGGTTAAACCCGCCGGATAACATATCCGGTGGGATAAACCCACCGGCTCGCATCTCCGTCCCCTGCAACTTGTCCCCTGTACAGCGGCATGAATCGTTACCCGGTTTCTGCTATAGTAAAATACCAGGTTGCTCCGATAACCTTATATGGAATGTTGTGGCTTGGCCGAGGTAGTGCGTTATGTGTGGAATTGTGGCTTATGTGGGGAATAAAGACGTTCGGCCCGTACTCATTGAAGGTCTTAAACGCCTGGAATATCGGGGTTACGACTCTTCCGGCATTTGTATCGGCGGAAAAGAGGGCTTCTTCATACGTAAAGCCGCCGGGCGGATCAGCGTTCTGGAATCCATTCTGGATGAGGAAAAAGCAATTTGCGCCAGCCACGTCGGCATGGCCCATACCCGCTGGGCCACCCACGGCGCTCCCACTGAAATCAATGCCCACCCGCACCTTGATGATAAAAAAAAGATTGCCATTGTGCATAATGGCATTATTGAAAATTATTCCGCCATCCGCCAGTTTCTGGCGGCCAAAGGGCATAGTTTTGTCAGCGATACGGATACGGAATCGCTGGCAGTGCTCATCGGCCATTTTTATGATGGTCATTTAGCCAAGGCGGTACAGCTGGCCTTACGTGAAGTCCGCGGCACCTACGGCCTGGCCGTGATGGCCGCCGCAGAACCGGACACGCTGGTCGTGGCGCGGCGCGGTTCGCCGCTGATCATCGGCGTGGGCAAGGATGAATATATTGTCGCTTCCGACGCCGCCGCGGTGGTGGAACACACCACGCAGGTTATTTATCTCAATGATAATGAAATGGCGGTCATCACGCCCAAAGCCTTCCGCACGACCACGATTGATGATGTTCCCGTGGCCAAGGATATTACCGCGGTGGAATTTTCACTCGAGCAAATTGAACTGGGTGGCTATGAGCATTTCATGCTCAAGGAAATTTTTGAGCAGCCGGAGGCCATCGCCAATTGTCTGCGTGGGCGGGTGGATCGACAGGAAGGCCGCGTGGTGCTGGGCGGAATTGCCCAGTATAGCCGCGATATTGTCCGGGCGCGCCGCCTCATTATTACGGCGTGTGGTACGGCGTGGCACGCGGGCCTGGTGGGGGAATTTCTCTTTGAGGAGCTGGCTAAAATCCCCACGGAGGTGGAATACGCCAGTGAATTCCGCTATCGCAACCCTATTATTGAAGACGGCACGATTGTCATCGCCATCAGTCAATCCGGAGAAACCGCCGATACTCTGGCGGCTTTGCGCGAAGCCAAGGACCGCGGCGCCTTGAGCCTCGGCGTGGTCAATGTGGTCGGCAGCACCATTGCGCGGGAAACCGATGCGGGTGTTTATCTGCACGTGGGTCCGGAGGTGGGCGTGGCCAGCACCAAGGCGTTCTGCGGGCAAATTGTCGTCGAAACCCTCCTGGCCCTGAGTATTGCGCGGCGTAAATATATGTCGCAAAACGTGCTGCAGGAATTTTTAACCGCCCTGGACCGTATTCCCGAACAGATGCGGCATATCCTGGAACAAAGCGACTTGATCCGCCAGGTTACCGGGCACTATGTCCAACGGGAAAACTGGCTGTTCCTCGGCCGCGGCTTTAATTATCCCGTGGCGCTGGAAGGGGCCTTGAAACTCAAGGAAATCAGTTATATTCATGCGGAGGGCCTGCCCGCGGCGGAAATGAAGCACGGCCCGATCGCCCTGATTAACCCCGGCATGCCGGCGGTGTTCATCGCCACGCGCGGCACGCAGTATGAAAAACTGCTGGGCAATATCCAGGAAGTCAAGGCCCGTGGTGGTAAAATTATCGCTGTGGCCAGTGAAGGCGATGATCACATCACCAAAATCGCCGATCATGTTTTCACCGTTCCGGATACCATTGAGCCGCTCCAGCCGTTACTGACCGTCCTGCCGCTGCAGTTACTGGCGTATCACGCCGCGGTAGCCCGGAACTGCAATGTCGATAAGCCGCGGAATTTAGCCAAGAGCGTCACGGTGGAATAGCCTCGGCCCGGGGCTGTACAGATGCACGGTTGACATCTGATCCGTCTGGCGCTTATTTTACATCCTGTAAATAATATGCCTGCTGTTAAATAAACATGTATCAGCACTCATAACCTGGAGCACTTATGTCGGATCCGCAAACCGGGGCCTCGTTTACGCAAATGGCCACCGAAATATTTCGGCTGGCCAAACTGTCCTGGCAACGGCAGCCGGCGTCCAGACGCCAGCGGGAAAACGAACTTACCGAAACCCAATTTCTGACCCTGGATATGCTCACACGCGGAGATCCCCGGAATGTTGGAGAATTGCAACGCGCCATGCAAGTCGTACCGGCGCAGATGTCCCGTCTGATCCGATCCCTGGAAAATGACTTTGAGGCTCCTTTAATCCGGTGTGAACTTAATCCGGACGACAAACGCAAAATTGATGTGCGCCTGACCGAAACCGGGCGAAAAGTCCATGCGCAGTTTATTCAGGAGCGCATCGCCCGCACCGTGGAACTTTTACGTCATTTATCGGAGGAAGACCGCCAGGACTTCATTCGGGTGTGCGGCCGGATGCGCAGCATTTATGAACGCGACGAATCGGCCGGCCACGGTCCGCCTGAGCAGCGGGCGTAACTTGACTCTCCGCGTATTAAAACTACTATACAGTATGTAATTATTTTGGGACGGGCAGTACATGGCGCGTAAACGTAAAGAGGTCACGGAAATACTCATGGAAATGGGCGTGCTCAAGCCGCCCGCCGCCGCCAAGGCTCTGGATGATGCACGCAAAGCTTTCAAGCCCATCGAAGATTTTCTGGTGGAAGCCAAACTCGCCACCGAAGAAGATGTCACCAAGGCTCTGGCTATCCAGAATGACATGGAATACATTGACCTGGATAAAAACACCATGGCGGTCAGTGATTTCCGGTTGCTGCCGGCCGACCTGATCAAACGCCATCAGGTGCTGCCGCTGGGGGAAGAGGGTGGAAAATTGCGGATCGTCATCGGCGATCCTAATGATCTGGAAACGCTGGAAGCACTGCGCTTCCGGCTCAACCGCCCCGTGGAAACCTGCCTGGCGGTGAAAAGTAAAATCAAAAAACACATTGAGCGGCTGTTTTCGGAAGAACAGAAATCCATTGATGAAATGATCCGCAAGATCAGCATGGACCGCGGCACGTCCATTGACATGACCACCAAGGAACAAACCAAGGATGGCGATGAGGCTCCTATTATCCGCCTGGTTTCCGCGATTATCACCGAAGCGGTTAAAGGGCGGGCCAGTGATATTCACATTGAACCCATGAAAGACCGCATCCGCGTGCGCTACCGGATTGACGGCGTATGCGTGCAGCGCGACAACTTGCGCAAACGGATGCAGAACTCCGTTATCGCGCGTATTAAAATCATAGCCGGCATGGACATCGCCGAACGCCGGCTGCCGCAGGATGGCCGCATCAAAATGGCCGTGGAAGGATCCGATATCGATTTTCGCGTCAGCTCGCTGCCGGCGTACCACGGAGAATCCATGGTGTTGCGTATTTTGCGTCCCGACAGTGTGAAAATCGGCATTCAACGCATGGGCTTTGAAGAAGATGATTACAACCGCTTCAAGCGCATCATTGCGCGGCCCAACGGGATATTTCTGGTCACCGGCCCCACCGGGTCGGGTAAAACCACCACCCTTTATGGAGCCTTGGCGGAACTCAACACGCCGGATCGCAAAATCATCACCGCCGAAGACCCGGTGGAATACAATTTTACCGGCATTAATCAATGTCAGGTGCGCGAGAACATCGGTTTGACCTTCGCCAAAATTCTCCGTTCCATGTTGCGGCAGGCCCCCAACATTATTCTGGTCGGTGAAATCCGCGACCGCGAAGTCGCCGATGTGGCCGTGCAGGCCGCCCTCACCGGCCACCTCGTATTCAGCACGCTGCACACCAACGACGCCCCCTCCGCCATCACCCGCCTCATTGATATGGGCGTCAAGCCCTTTCTCGTCGCGTCCTCCATTCAGGCCATTATGGCGCAGCGGCTGATCCGCACGCTTTGTGAGCAGTGCAAACAACCAGATCCCGATCCGGATCGCAAGCTCCTGGCGCTGCTGGGCATGACGCCCAAGGATCTGGGGAATAAAAAAATATACAAGGCCGTTGGCTGCAACGCCTGCAACAATACCGGGTATCGCGGGCGCATCGGTATATTTGAAATGATGATGATGAACGCGGAAGTGCGGGAACTGGCCTTTAAGCGCGCCAGTTCATCGATGATCCGCAAGGTGGCCGTCGCCAATGGCATGAAAACACTG
Source organism: Planctomycetota bacterium (assembly GCA_023489375.1). Classification (GTDB taxonomy): domain Bacteria; phylum Planctomycetota; class Phycisphaerae; order WQYP01; family WQYP01; genus JAMDCX01. The sequence continues at coordinate 1,575 of JAMDCX010000052.1, read as the reverse complement.
TTGGATGACGGCAAAATTAAGGTGCTCAACGGTATTACCACCCCCCTGGAAATTGCCCGCGTTACGCAGGTGGAAGGGCTGGTAACCGAGGAATCAACCGCGTAAGCTCTGTGGCCTTCAAGCCACCGCACCGACATGCGGTCGTTGGCCGGCCGCGGATGGCCAGGCCCGCTGGTGTGCAGTGCCGCGTAGAATCCACCGCCGCATAGGAATAGTACCCTCCAATGGCTATAATGAGTTGATAAATGTGCCGGTAAAGGCATGCCGGTGGCTTTAAATTGTCAGGATTGAAATTAAATGTCGCAAATTCTCATTGATCGTCTGCTGGAAACCACTATTAAAAAAGGCGCTTCAGATCTGCACCTGCATGTCGGGCGTCCGCCGGTGTTACGCCTGGATGGGCATCTGCGGGATTTGGCCACGAAAACTCTGGAACCCGAAGACACCATGTCCCTGATGAAGTCCATTACCCCGGACCGCAATCAGCAGGAACTCCAGGAGTGCGGCAGCACCGACTTTGGTTTCGCCTTTGCCTCCGCCGATGGCGCGGCCCGATCCCGTTTTCGTGTCGCGGTGTTTCGGCAAAAAGGGTTTGTCTCCATTGTCATGCGGAAAATTCCCTATAAATTGCTGACCTTTGAGGAAATCGGTTTGCCGCCGATTTGCGCGGAACTTTGCCGCCGCCCGCGCGGCTTATTTCTTGTTACCGGCCCCACCGGGTCCGGTAAAACCACCTCGCTGGCCACCATGATCAATTACATCAATGAAAATTTTGAGCGCCATATCCAGACGGTCGAAGACCCTCTGGAATATTATCATGAGCACAAAAAAAGCATGATCACCCAGCGCGAAGTCGGCCACGGTAATGATGTCACCACCTTTTCCGAATCTCTGCGCCGAGTCTTGCGTCAGGACCCGGATGTGATTCTGGTCGGCGAAATGCGCGATCTGGAAACCATCAGTTCCGCCATTACCGCCGCGGAAACCGGCCACCTGGTCTTCGCCACGCTGCACACCTCCGGTGCCGCCAGCACCATCAACCGTGTCGTGGACGCGTTTCCCGTCAGTCAGCAGGAGCAGATTCGGGTCCAGTTGTCCACCACCCTGCTGGCCATTCTCAGTCAGGCTCTCCTGCCGCGCTGCGATACCGCCGGCGTCGTGGCGGCGTATGAATTTTTGGTCATTACCCCCGCCATCGCCAATTTAATTCGTGAAAACAAATCGTTTCGTATCGACTCGTCGATTCAGATTGGTAAAAAATTCGGCATGCAGCTGCTGGATGATCACCTGCTGCAACTGTACCGCGACGGGAAAGTCTCCGCGGAAGACGCGGTGGACCGCTCCCGTCATCCCGCCGAACTCGCCGAGCGCATGGGCGCACGCCTGAACCGGCCCGATACCGAAAAAGATGAATCGACACCATCCGGCGGCTCGCGCTCCGCAACTGGCGGCGCGCGGCGTGCCGCGGGATAATAATCAATGAGTAATGAGTAATGAGTAGAACGCAGGAGTTAGAAGTTAAAAGAGGGGCGGATTGCACATAGCCCCCGGCTTTGCCGGGGGATGCGTGATACG
>JAMDCX010000029.1 GCA_023489375.1 Planctomycetota bacterium | reverse complement strand
CCCTTTGAACCGCGGCGACGCCGCAGATGGGGCGTTGGCCGCCAACCCCGCTGGGCGGGGGCCAGGAGGCCGTGAGCTTTGGCGCTCGTCGTCAATGTATATTCCAATACACTTTCCTCCTCGCTTTGCGCCCACAACCTCCTGGCCCTCCGTCAACCCTAATTTGTAGGCGTGACAGAGCACTAGTCGTGCAGGCTTCCAGCTTGCCCAGTAGCCCCTTCGTGTACGGTTACCCCGCATTGTCCGGCCGGTGCGATAGCACGCAGATCGGTCGGCGCACTGCGGTTGGACAATTATTACCCTTGAAAATAAATAGCTTTTTTAATGGCATCGACTACGCGCGTAACGTCCGGAATAACCTGACGCAACAGCGGTTTACTGTAGGGTATGGGCACATCCAGAGCGGCCACGCGAATGATGGCATTGTCCAGATCACCAAAACAACTTTCCTGCAACTGCGCGGTGATTTCCGCACCCACACCACACTGCGGATAGCCCTCTTCCACGGTAATGCAATAGCCGGTCTTTTTTACTGAAGCGATAATGGCGGGCATATCCAGGGGGCGCAACGTGCGTAAATCCACAACCTCCACACTTATGCCGTGCTCCAGGTTGAGTTTTTCCGCCGCCGCCAGGGCCGTCAGGCAGCTGTGCCCCCAGGCCACCACGGTGCAATCGGTGCCCTCCCTCTTGATATCGGCTTTTCCAAAAGGCAGCAGATACTCATCTTCCGGCACTTCGCCGCGCAATCCATACATGGATTCATTTTCCAGAAAGATTACCGGATCATCATCACGGATGGCGGTTTTCAGCAACCCTTTGGCGTCATAGGCGGTCGTGGGACAAACAACTTTCAGTCCGGGAATGTGGGTATAAAGTGTATCGACAGTCCAGGAATGGGTGGCCGCCAGCTGTTGGCCCGGCCCGGAAATACCACGAAACACAATGGGAATTTTGAATTGACCGCCGGACATGTGCCGGATTTTTGGAGCATTATTGACCACCTGATCAAAAGCAACCAGGGAGAAGGAAAAATTCATAAATTCAATAATTGGCCGCATACCGACCATGGCCGCCCCGATGCCCAGACCGGCGAATCCGCATTCGGAAATCGGTGCATCGACCACGCGCATGGGGCCGAATTGGGCCAGCATTCCCTGCGACACTTTATACGCCCCATCATATTCAGCCACTTCCTCCCCAATAAGAAATACTTCCGGATCACGCAGCATTTCCTCGCACATGGCCTGATTTAGCGCTTCACGCATTTGAATTTCGGGCATAAGTTCAATTCCTTAGATTTACATTCTTACCGGCAACCGACACCACGGCGATATGCCGGATCTTACCCCATCAGGCTTGATACGGGCCGTAGGCATTGGCATAAATATCGGACCAGACTTCCTGGTTATCCGGATAGGGATCCGCATCGGCCTTGTCACTGGCCGCCTCCACCTGGGCATGAATTTCATTGCTGATCTGGGCGACCTTCTGGTCATCAAGAACGTGCAGGTCTTTGAGTTGTTTTTCCAACCGGCCAATAGGGTCGTGTTCCTGATACCGCGCTACTTCCTCTTTGGTGCGGTACTTCTGCGGGTCTGAAGTACTGTGGCCGCGATAACGGTATGTTTTTACATCCAGGAAAATGGCCCCATGGCCCTTGCGGCAATAGTCCGCGGCGGCCAGCAACATGCGATACATCGCCACGCAATCCATGCCATCGACATCCTTGCCTGGAATACCGTATCCATCGCCGGTGCGGAGTTTCAAATCGGTTACCGCGGAAGCCCGGTCCAACTGCGTGCCCATGCCGTAACCATTGTTTTCCACCATAAAAATAATGGGTAGTTTGAACAGACCAGCCAAATTCATGGCTTCATGGAAAGAGCCTTGATTCATGGCCCCATCACCAAAATAACACAGCACCACCCGATCTTCCTTGCGGTATTTGACCGCCCAACCCAGCCCGGTGGCCAGCGGAATATGCGCGCCGACAATGGCATGGCCGCCGAAGAAATTTTTCTCCCGGTCAAAAAAGTGCATAGACCCGCCCTTACCGTGCGAACAGCCGGTCTTTTTGCCATAGAGTTCCGCAAACAGCAAATGAATATCCATGCCCCGCGCAATGGCGTGGCCATGATCACGGTAGGCGGTAATGACATAATCCGATGGGCGCACCGCCGCAATACTGCCTACCGCCACCGCTTCCTGGCCGACATATAAGTGACAGAAACCCCCGACTTTCTGCTGTTGATAGGATTGCGCGCAACGCAATTCAAAGGCGCGGATCAGCACCATTTGCCGATACCAATCCATCATTTGCGAAGAGGAAGGATCAATTTTTTGTTGCGGCTCAAGCAAAGTCGTCACTGCTGCACCATTTTCATTCAAGGCCAAAAACCAACCCTCCGCGCCAGGCATACCGGAAAACCGGTCAGCCGCGATTCAATAATACACCTCCAACCGCATGGCCGCGCCAGAGGAGTGATCCGCTGCCGGCAGCCATCAGCCATCCGGATAATTATTTTAGTCCTTGGCGTGATTTCCGCCAAGCGACCGATTCACCCGCGATAAATACACCGGCTGGTATCGCTTTCATGGATGGTAATCTGGGCCAACTGCGGTAGGCGGTCCTTTAAATGAACCCATATCCAACGCGCCAGATGTTCACTCGTGGGGTTCTCAAGACCGGGAATGTCATTGAGGCAGTGGTGATCCAACTGTTCGCGCAGTGGCGCAAATGCTCTCCGCAGTTCCGCAAAGTCCACAAGCCACCCGGTTTCCGGATTAACCGGCCCTCTTACCAGCAGTTCCACGCGAAACGAATGTCCGTGCAAACGGGCGCACTTGTGTTCCGGCGGCACATGCGGCAGGCGATGGGCGGCTTCAAAACGAAATTCTTTGACGAGGTCTACTTCAAAGCTGGGAGATTTTTTATCCATGAATCCAGTACCTGTCAGGGGCTTTCAAGGTTGCTTGAACCGGCTTTTACAGCAGGCCGGCGGTTTCATCCAAACCGAACATAAGATTCATATTTTCAATCGCCTGCCCCGCGGCGCCTTTGACCATATTGTCAATCGCCACGATCACCACCAGGCGGCCATTGGAAAATTTCACGGCAATGTCGGCAAAGTTGGTATTGGCCACATATTTTGTGCCCGGCAGATTATGCCGACGAAGGCGCACGAACGGCTTGCCGTTATACGCCTGCTCCATGGCCTGCGTGGCATCATCGAGCGTTACGCCCTTTCTGGGCTTGAGGTAAATGGTCTCCAGAATGCCGCGATCCATGGGAATCAGGTGCGGGACAAAAAGCATGTCCACCGGCTGACCGGAAAGGGTTTCCAGTGTCTGCTGAATTTCCGGCGCATGGCGGTGCGTGCCGATGCCATACGGTTCGAAATTTTCGTTCCGCTCCGGAAAATGGTGCTGCGGCGACGGCGTGCGGCCCGCGCCGGAAATACCGGAGGCGGCGTTGATAATAATATCCGTCGGTTCCACCAGTTCCTCCCGCAGCAGCGGCGCAATGCCCAAAATCCCCGCAGTGGGATAACAACCCGGATTGCCGACCAACCGCGCCTGGCGAATGGCCGGGGTAAAAAATTCCGGCAGGCCATAAACCGCGGTCGCCAGATTTTTGGCATCGCTGTGCGCGTGCTTATACCATTTTTCATAAATGGCCGCATCTTTTATCCGGTAATCAGCGGATAAATCAATTACTCGCAGGCCCGCATCCAGCAGCGGTGGAACGTGTTCCATCGCGGCGACATGCGGCAGACATAAAAATACCACCTCCGCCGCTTTTTTAATGGCGGCCACATCGAATGGCGCTATGGGTAAACTGACGCGGCCCAGTAATTCTGGGAATAATTCACTGATCGGTTGTTCCTGCTTGCGGCTGGCCAGATACGTAATTCCGGCCGCCGGATGCTTCAGCAGCCAGCGAATAGTTTCCAGAGATGTATAACCCGTAGCGCCGACAATGGCGACGCGAATATTTTTCATGGTCATTCCAATTACGCGGAAGCCTACTTTAGTTCCACACTCCAGTACGCATGGTCGAGAAAGTGCTTCCACGTGGCATATTTATCCGATTCCAGGCGGACGTTAATAACCGGATTACGCCGCGGTTTAAGCGGCGGTTTAAGCAGCTGCATGCCCGCCTGCTGCGGCGTGCGGCCGCCTTTTCGGGCGTTGCAGTAAACGCACGCGCAAACCAGATTTTCCCAGATTGTTTTGCCGCCCAAAGCTCGCGGCACCACATGGTCCAGCGATAATTCACTGGTGGGAAATTTCCGGCGGCAATACTGGCAGACGCCGTGATCGCGGGCATAAATGTTCCGCCGGTTCAGTTTGACATCCTGCCGGGGCAGCCGGTCATAACCCAGCAGACGAATAATGCGGGGCACCGCGATTTCATAACGCACTGTACGGACAAAATCATGCGTTTCCCGCTCAAACTGGGCTTTGAGTTGCGATATTTCCGTCCAGGATTCAATGTTGTATGCGAAATAGTTCCCATTCTCCACGGAAATAACTTCCGCGATATTCTTGCACAGCAAGGCAAAAGCACGCCGTGCATTGACCACGCGCACGGCCATATACAACCGGTTTAATACCAGTACATTGCAGGAAAGACCTGATGATGTACTTGCCTCAGCCACGCCAGACGCTCCAGTTCAATAATGTTGGTTCTTCCGCATCGGCATCCCGGCGGAAAAGGCGACGCACCTTACCTCCGCCGCCCGTCCGGTGGTGCCAAACGCTACCACCACGGCGGGAGTTCCAGCCCAACTTGCTCTATATTGTCATGCTAAGGGCTAATATATTCAAGGGCCAATTGTTCAGGAGCATGAAAAAGTTGTATGACACGGGCCTGTGAAACCCGAATACGTCTTGCAGAATTTATACATTATGGTGTTTCGACCAATGTATGGCAATGCGGATGCTCGGAATATTATTCCCCCTTTCTTGGACGAATTGGCTTTAAGCATTAAAATAATATAGCGGCCGGTTATGGTATCGGACGATTTGGCAGTCGCAGGGCGGCATTTATGAATCAACCAATAAATTCCATAACCAGTCCGGGGGCGGATACCGTCCAATCTACCCCCGCATCAAACCTGGCCGCTAAACCATTACCCATTGCCGCATCTTCGCCGGTGGCTTGGATACGCTTTTTGCTTATTGCGGGCGGTGGTCTGACGGCGGATTTATGGACCAAGCATCTGGCGTTTGCGGAATTGGGATATGGGCCGGGATCACGGCGCGTCATTTTGATTCCAGATGTGCTGCAACTGCGAACAACTTTAAATCCCGGCGCCGTGTTTGGTGTCGGACCGGGTTTGGCTCCGCTTTTTATCCTCATTAGTCTAGTGGCTATTGGATTTGTCGTCTATGTTTTCATGAACACCCAACGCCAACAATGGGTGATACACACTGCTCTGGGACTGATTTTGGCCGGGGCTATGGGGAATCTCTATGACCGGGCGTTTAACCATGGCCAGGTGCGGGACTTTATCCTGTTGCATTATTGGCCTTGGATATTTAATCTCGCGGATGCCATGTTATGTATTGGTGTGCCGCTGCTTATTGTGTGCTGGCTCCTGCAGGGCGCCCAGATGTCGGCACCGCCCAAAGTCCGGTAGCCATGGAGGTCATGGCTTCGCCTGTGGATTCGGTCAGGCTGCAGAGCGTCGAGGGGTCAGGATTTTATGGATACCAATTATCCTCTTGAAATTGTCATTGGATTGCTGGTGCTGTTAGGACTGGTGTATCTAGCGGAGCATCAGGCTCCGGGACGTAGCACTCCCGGTCGACAGACGATTGTGCAGGTGGCCCCCAGTACAGTTCCGACACCCGATGGCCGATGAATGTGAACTTGGAACAGCAGATGAAAAATGAAACGTGGTCCATCGCTCAACTGATCAAACAGATTGAAGATAAGCGGGCGGTAGTGGGAGTTGTCGGCCTGGGTTATGTGGGCCTGCCGCTGGTGAAAGCCTTTTCCGATGCCGGATTTACAACCGTTGGCTTTGATGTTGATCGCGCCAAGATTCACCGGCTGGAAAAAGGTCAAAGCTATATCCGCCACATCGCGTCCACCACCATCCGTCAGCTTCAACGCCATGGACGTTTCCTGCCAACTTCTGATTTTTCACGCATGGCGGATTGCACGGCACTGATTATTTGTGTGCCCACGCCGTTGACCGTCAACCGCGAACCCGATATGCGTTATGTTTCCGGTACCGCCGCCACCATAGCCGCCTATTTGCGCCCCGGCCAATTGATTGTTTTGGAATCCACCACGTATCCCGGCACCACGCGGGAAGTAGTGCGGCCGGCGTTGGAGTCCGGCGGGTTAAAATGCGGAAAAGATTTTTTGCTGGCATATTCGCCGGAGCGCGAAGACCCGGGCCGCAAGGATATTCAGACGGTCGATATTCCCAAGGTTGTCGGCGGTATGGACGCCGGGGCCTTGAAAGCCGCCTGTGCCCTGTATGGTCAGGCGGTTAAAACGGTGGTTCCGGTGGAGAGCTGTGAAATTGCCGAAGCCGGTAAAATACTGGAAAACTGCTATCGTTGCATCAATATAGCGATGATCAATGAGCTGAAGATAATCTTTGATCGTATGGGTATAGATGTCTGGAAAGTTATAGCGGCGGCTAAAACCAAGCCGTTTGGTTTTCAGGCCTTTTACCCCGGTCCGGGCCTCGGTGGGCACTGTATTCCGATTGATCCGTTTTACTTAAGCTGGAAAGCCAAACAGTATGATGTCACCGCTCGTTTCATTGAACTGGCCGGTGAATTAAATACCGCCATGCCCTATTATGTAATTGAAAAAGTGGCCGAATCCCTCAATGATGCGGGACGGGCTATTCGCGGTTCGAGGATCCTGGTGTTGGGGTTGGCCTATAAAAAAGATGTAGATGATTTGCGGGAATCGCCCTCTGTAGTGCTCATTGAGCAACTGCAAAAACGCGGCGCCCGCGTGGATTATAATGATCCATTTATTCCCCGCACCCATCCCCAGCGGCAGCACGATCTGAAAATGAAATCGGTTCCGCTGACCAAGTCGAATCTCCAACGCTATGACCTGGTGATCATTGCGACGGATCATTCCGTCTATGATTGGCAATTCATCGCCCAACATGCGCGGCGCCTTGTCGATACCCGTAATGCCACTGCCGGTCTGCATGCGGCCCGCGCTAAAATAACCCGCGCCTGAATTCATAATGGGTGATTCATTGAATTTTCCCGGAAAAAATAGATAATAAAGGACTTGGTTTTTGCGGCTTGAGCCGCTGCTTATATAACGCATTGGAAGCAACCGCATGATTGTCATTCTTAAACCGGGCGCGGATGACGCCTTAGTAAAGGATATTGTAGCGCAAATAGAAGCGTTGGGCCTGCAAGCACATTTGTCCAGGGGCCAGTTTCGCACCGTCATCGGGGTGGTGGGCGAAGAAGTCAAGGTGGATAAAGAACATCTCCTGGCCATTAACGGCGTGGAGCAGGTACTGTCGATCATGCGGCCTTATAAACTCGCAAGCCGGGAGTTTCATAAGGCGGATACTATCGTTGAAATACCATGTCCGGGAGGTGGAACCGTGAAGGTCGGCGGCAGCCATTGCGTATCCATTGCCGGCCCCTGTGCCTGTGAAAATGAGGAAATGGTGCATAACATCGCCCGGTTCATCCGCACTTCCGGTGCCGCCATACTCCGGGGCGGCGCGTATAAACCGCGTACCAGTCCGTATAGTTTTCAAGGCCATGGCGAAGATGCGTTAAAGTGGCTGCGTGATGCGGGCAGGGAAAATGGCATGCCTATTATCACCGAAGTCATGGATACGCGACATGTGGCGATTATTGAAAAATATACCGATGTGTTTCAGATCGGCGCGCGGAACATGCAGAACTTCAATCTGCTCTTTGAAGTGGGCAAAACCCGTAAACCGGTGCTGCTCAAACGCGGCATGGCCGGGTCGATTCAGGAATGGCTGATGAGTGCGGAATATATACTTAGCCAGGGCAACCGCCAGGTCATTTTATGTGAACGGGGCATCAAGACTTTTGAAACCGCCCTGCGATTTACACTGGATATTTCCGCAGTTCCTGTGGTCAAAGCCAACAGTCACCTGCCGGTGATTGTGGACCCCAGCCACGCCAGCGGAGTACGGGAATATGTTCCGGCCTTGGCGCGGGCCGGTATGGCGGCGGGCGCCGACGGCATCATGGTGGAAGTGCATGATAATCCGTGTCAGGCCATGTGCGATGGGCCGCAGGCGCTGTTGCCTGAAGCGTTCGCGGAATTAATGCTCGCCCTGCGGAAGATCGCCGGGGTGCTGGGGCGGAATTTTTCCGAATTGGCCGCGGTACCGGTGACGGTTTAGCCATCAGGCGATAAGATGATAAAAATGGACCGCAGCGATGGTATGAATGCGGTCCATGGAAGAATCAATACCAGGAGATGTTTATAACATGCGGAAGTTTTTAATTGCCGGTAACTGGAAAATGAATCTGAATCGCGCCGAAAGCGTGGATTTGGCCACCAGGATCGTCGCGAAAATGCCGGCACCGGGTGCGGTGGAAGTTGGCGTCATACCGACATTATTGCATCTGGAGGCCGTGCGGCAGGTAATCCGCGGCCATAGCCTCCAGCTGGGGGCGCAAAATGTATACTTTGAAAAAAAAGGCGCGTTCACCGGGGAGGTCAGCCCGGCCATGCTGAAAGATATGGGTGTCCAATATGTGTTGGCGGGGCATAGTGAACGTCGCCACATTCTGGGTGAAAGTGATGAACTGGTGGGTAAAAAAGCCCACGCGGTGGTCGCGGAAGGTTTGGGCCTGATTTTGTGTGTGGGGGAAACGCTGGACCAGAGAAAGAAATCCGAAACCATGGAAATTGTGGGCCGCCAGATTGAGACTGGGCTGGCACAGGTTGATGCGGCGGCGGCGCAGGCCGGCCATCTGGTCATCGCGTATGAGCCGGTATGGGCCATTGGGACGGGATTGACGGCTACAGCGGCGCAGGCCCAGGAAGCGCATGCTTTTATCCGCACAAAATTGACGGAAAAATATGGCCGCGATACGGCTGAGAGTATACGCATTCAATACGGTGGATCGGCGAAAAAGGCTAACGCCGCGGAACTACTGGCGCAAAAAGATATTGACGGCCTGCTTATTGGCGGCGCCAGCCTGATGGCGGATGAATTTATCGGTATTGTGCTGGCCGCGGTGGCCGCACAAAGCGGTCACGGAAATGTGGCGTGATGGAGCTTCGGCTCGAGGATATAGCAACGCATGACAACTTTTTTTTCCATCTTATTGGTACTGCTGGGAATAGTGCTGATTTTTGTGATTTTGCTGCAACGCGGGCGCGGTGGCGGCCTGGTCGGAGCCTTTGGAGCTGGAGGGGGCGGATCGGCTTTTGGTACAAAAACCGGTGATGTTTTTACGACTATTACCGTGGTGCTTTTTGTACTGTTTATGTTCCTGGCTATTGGCTTAAACTGGATGGTGCAAGGCTCCGCAACGGTGGCCGCTTCACGCCCGGCCGCCACTACGCAAACCGGTATGCCTGGCGTAAAAACGACAGCTAAGCCCGCGCCCTCCAAGATTAAGACCGTTACCGGCGTTAAGCCGACCCCGGCAGCCGTCAAGCCCATCGCGCCAACCGGCCAAGCCTCGACCGGCAAGCATCCATGATGGCGGTGGCGTTAATTTCCGGCCGGCGCACGGTTGGCGGAACGGATAAGCATTGTGCGCGGCAATAGCTGGGAGTATAGATGATTATCAGTATGACCGGTTACGGCAGGGCCAGCCTGGAGGAGGAAAATTTTTTCTGCCAGGTGGAAATTCGGTCGGTTAATAACCGTTTTTTGAAAATTTCCATTCGCTTGCCGGATGAGTTGACAGAATGCGAAGCTGACATTGACAAACAGGTGCGGCAGCAACTGTGTCGCGGGTCGATCAATATCACCGTTACCGTAGTGTTGCCCTCCGGAACCGCGGCGCCAGTGAACCGTCAAGCGGCCCAGTATTACCTTCAGGAAATGCAGGATTTGGCCCGCTGGGCCAGGGATTCGGCATCAGCGCCGATGACCATAGATCTTACTGAATTGCTACTGCTTCCCGGAGTCTGTGAATCTCCTAATCGCGGTTGGGCGGAGCCGCAACATCAACACCGCCGTGATGTGATTAATCGTCTGCTCGCCGAGGCCTTGGCCCAGGTTGTACTCATGCGCAAGCGGGAAGGGGAAGCTCTCTGGAAAGACCTGCAATTGCACCTTGCGGAAATTTCCACCTCGCTGGAAAGTATCCGGCGGCAGGCACCGCTGATCGCCCAGCAATATCATCAGCGACTGCGGGCGCGGGTGATGCAACTGGTGGGGGATGCGAAACTTTCGCTTTCCGATGCCGATTTATTGCGGGAAGTGGCGTTATTTTCAGAGCGGGCGGATATTAACGAAGAAATATCCCGGCTTTCCGGTCATATAGAACATTTCAAGGGTTTGGCAGAAAAAGAAAATCAGGTGGGCCGGACGCTGGAATTTATTGCCCAGGAAATGCTGCGCGAGGCCAATACCATCGGCAGTAAAGCCAGTGACGGCCAGATCGCCATACTGACCATGCGTATTAAAGGCTCTATTGACCGCATTAAAGAACAGGTGCAAAACGTGGAATAGCCGGCCTGCGCATGGTCGTATGGAAGAGCTTTAGTATTTCAGCGATACGGATTGCAAACGATGGAAAAAAATGGTACTGGTTGGCTGCTCTTTGTTTCCGGCCCATCCGGCGTTGGTAAATCCACCATTTGTAACCGCCTGGCTGGAGACCTGCCGGCCCAATTTGCTCTTTCCGCTACGACCCGGCAAGGCAAACCGCAGGACCAATGGGGAAAAAAGTATATTTTCATAAATGAGAATGAATTTAAGAAGCGTATTGCCAACAATGAGTTTTTAGAGTATGCTCAAGTATTCGGGCACTGGTACGGTACGCTGCGGCAACCTGTGCTGGATGCGTTGGCGGATGGCCGAACGGTGTTGCTGGAAATTGATATCCAGGGTGGCATACAGATTGCCAAAATGTTTCCGGCGGCTATTGGGATTTTTATACTCCCGCCCAGTGAAGAGGAGCTTATTCGCCGACTCCGAGAACGTGGACGCGATGCTCCCGAAGTCATCGCCACGCGACTGCGGCAGGCGCAGCGGGAAATAGCCTTGGCTGAACAATGCGGTGTGTACCGCATTCAGGTGGTCAATCGGACCCTGGATCAAACGATCACCGAATTGATCGGGTTTGTGAAAAACCTTCAGTCGCATGCGTAACGCGGTTGCCGGGATAGGCCCCGGCAACCATGGGCCGGATAAAGGAAATAAATTGTGGCGGTAATTACCGTCGGAACATAATCAGGAGTATGCATCTCATGATCGAAGCCATCAAGAGCGACGAAATTGTACACAAGCTTGGCGGACGCTTTAAGCTCTGCGCCCTGGTACAGCACCGCCTGGCGGAGCTTATTGAAGGTCAGCGCCCGCTGGTGGATCGTCATGGCCGCAATGATATGGAAGTGGTCCTGGATGAAATTCTTCAGGGAAAAGTGAGCATTGATTTTGATAAAAGCAACATTACCAAACCGGACGAAGCGCTGGGGCATAAATAATCCCGGTTCCTGCTGATACTGTAAAATGACGTCATCAGGCCGGACCATGGCAGCGGCGGGTCATCATGACATCAACAAAAAACAATGTTCTCGTGTGTGTCTGTGGTGGAATTGCGGCCTACAAGGTCGGCTACATTGTCAGTCAATTGGCGCAACGCCATATCCATGTGGATGTAGCCATGACCGATGGGGCCCAAAAGTTCGTCGGGCCTTTGACTTTTGAAGCTCTATCAGGCCACCAGGTTCATACCGATCTCTGGCATAATCCCGGCGGCTCCGACCCGCAACATATCAATTTGGCACAAAATGCCGAAGTGATTCTTGTAGCTCCCGCTACTGCCAATATGATCGGAAAAATTGCCCATGGCCTGGCGGATGATCTCGTCAGTACTCTCCTGCTGGCCGCCGCTCCGGAAAAATTAATTGTGGCGCCCTCCATGAACGAACAGATGTGGAATAACCCTGCCGTGCAGGCCAACATCGCCTCTTTGCGCAGCCGGGGGCTGGCTATCATCGGTCCGGAATCCGGCTGGCAGGCCTGCCGCACCGTCGGCATTGGCCGTATGAGCGAACCGGAGGCGATTGTACAGGCTGTTTTGTCGCATTTGCCGATAAAATCCTAATCGACTTTTTTGATAAGTAACCGTTCACGAGCGGCGTGGCAATTTTTCCGGGCCACATGACCGTGCGGGGACTCGTCACATAGCCGCCGGCTTTGCCGGCGGTGGATCGTACCATAAAAGTACTCCGCGGCACCGGAACCAAAAAGCGTGATTTGCCCCCGATTTAGCGTTATTACAGCCACGCCCGGAAAAATTGCCACGCCCTTCACGTGCCATAACTGCGAAAAATCATAATGCAAGTGAGTAATACGCAATAAACAATGAATAATGAATAGAATGCAGGAGTAGCTTTTAGCATTTAGGAGAAGAGATGGGGAAAATGCGAGCCGGCGGGTTTATCCCGCCGGAAATGAATATTGAATCAACGAACAATTTCACCACAACGATACAACGGCACAACGAGCAACGAACCATTGCGATTCCTATACTTTTAAGTGTAACGCAGCGCAACGTCTTAT
>JAMDCX010000059.1 GCA_023489375.1 Planctomycetota bacterium | reverse complement strand
GAAAAGAGCAGTAGGTAGCCTTGCCGTGTTTACAGATGGTCTTCTGCATAAACATACGAGCTACATAATACACCACACATCATGTTAAATCAAGCATACCAATAAAATATTAAACCATAATAGTACTTGCTACATTTTACCTCAAAACCGCGCTTTTTCGGGCTTTTTTGCAAAACCAACGGGAAGTTAAGTTAACCGGTGGCATTGTGCCGCCGCGAATTCGCGCCATGCGCTCATGCTTTTCGCAAGCGGTTACCAGCCGCCGTCAACTGTTACGGCACTGATATGATACACGGCAGAAATTGGATAAATGTATTTTTCCGGTTTTCAACAGGCCGCTGCCGGGTCTATCCATTCGTCAAATTCTCCGGAGCGGTTATCATAATAGCGATGAGTGATGTAAAGACCTCCATTTTGGATTTGTCTCCCGCGGATATTCAGACTCAACTTGTGTCATTGGGCATGCCCGCATACCGCACCGCCCAGATTCTGCAATGGATTTTTAAAAAAAGGGCAGTTGCGTTTGATCAGATGACTAATATTTCCCTGCCCGAGCGGGCTGTGCTGGCGAAAAATTACACCATTTTCACCGGAGAGGTGCTACGGGAGGTACGTGCCGCCGATGCGACGCTAAAAATTCTGATCCGCTGGCCTGAGGGCGGTTTGACTGAAAGCGTGATGATTCCAGCGGAGGATGACCGCGACGGGAATGATGGCAAAATAATGATCGCCCATCGCCGCACTGCGTGCCTTTCTACTCAAGTTGGTTGTCCGGTGGGATGCGCTTTTTGTGCCAGCGGCCTTCAGGGTTTCAAAAATAATCTCTCTCCGGGGCGGATTGTCGAACAGGCCCTGCGATTAACAGCCTTGCTGCCGGAAAAAATGCGCCTCACTCATGTCGTGTTCATGGGTATGGGAGAGCCGTTAGCTAATTTTGACGCCACACTGGCGGCTATTCGGATTTTAATGGCGGACTGGGGCTTAAAAATCGGCGGCCGGAAAATCACCGTCAGTACGGTGGGGCTGCCGCCGCAGATCCGGCGGCTGGCTGAAGCCGGACTCCCGGTGACGCTGGCGATAAGCCTGCACGCGCCGAATGATGAACTGCGGCGGCGCATCATTCCCTGGGCCCGTGGCATTTCCATAAAAGATATCATGGCGGCCGGAGAATATTATTTTCAAAGCACCGGCCGCGAAATAACCCTTGAATACATCATGCTCGATGGCGTCAATACCTTGCCGCAACACGCCGGAGAGCTGGCTGCGGTGGCCCGCCAACTGCGCGCTAACGTCAATTTGATCTATTATAATGAAGTTCCGGATTTGCCCTTCCGCCGACCTTCCGGCAAAACCATGCTGGAATTTCAAACGGCACTGCGCTCCGCCGGGATCAATACACATGTACGCCGCAGTCGTGGTCGGGACATTGCCGCCGCCTGCGGCCAACTGGCCCGGCAGGATCGGGAACCGTCTGTAGCCACGTCATCACCGCACCCGGCCTGATAACTCACCGTTCATCCGTTCATGGGTCTGCAATCGCCAAAATAAAATCAATAGTTTGGAATATGGAGTTGACGAAGCATCGAAACCCAAAAACACAATATGCGTGCTGCAATATAGTGTGTCTCTCTCGATTGGGGCACTTTTTCCCGGTTATGGTAGCCCAGTTGGAGCGGGTAATTACCACGATATGTGCGCCGCCGATGCGGCCAGAGTGTGTGTGCAATGACGATTTTATAATACGCCCTTGGTGCTGGGAATATCATGTGATTGTGGGTCTATCGCCACAGCTTGCCGCAGAGCTTTAGCCAGAGCTTTGAAAATCGCCTCGGCGATATGGTGGCTGTTGGTGCCGTACGGTACATTGATGTGCAGGTTCATGCCGGCGGTGTTGGCCAGAGAGCGCAAGGCTTCAGGCACCAGTTCAACATCAAATTCACCTATTTTAGGTGCGGGAAACCGCGCATTAAAAACAAAGGCGGGCCGACCGGATAAATCCAGAGCCACATTGGCCAGCGCATCTTCCATGGGCACACTGGCCCAGCCGTAACGGTAGATGCCGCGCTTATCGCCCAGCGCCTGCAAAATTGCCGCGCCTAATACCAGTGAAACATCTTCTACGGTGTGATGAGCGTCAATGTGCAGATCGCCGGTGGCCTGAACTTTCAGGTCCAACATGCCATGCCGGGCCAGATGATCCAGCATGTGATCAAAAAATCCGACACCGGTGGCAATACTGCTGGTCCCCGAACCATCCAGGTTCAGGGATACACTGATTTGTGTTTCCCGTGTCCGGCGGCTGATGTCTTTCATGCGGCATGTGGTTTTAACCTTTTGCGGTGTATCAGGTGTGGTCATATCAGCTCCAAATATTATGTACTATGCGGCATGGCGTACCATATTTTCCTGCCGGTGTAACGGAATTTCCGGCGTCCTTTTTTTTGATATTATCGCGCCAGGAATTTTTCCAGCGTTGCCAATAATACCGCGTTCTGCTCTGCCGTGCCGATGGTAATGCGCAGTTTATCCGTTAATCCCGGCAGATTAAAGTACCGTACCAGAATATGGGCCGCTTTAAGCCGCTGATATAAGTCTTCGGCATTAGCGCCCGGTGGAACCCGGGCAAGGACAAAATTGCTGTAGCTTTCCGGTAACACAAAGCCCAGATTCCGCAACGCCGCGGACACCGCTGCGCGTTGAAGTTTTACTTTTTCCCAGGTGTCGGCGGCATAAGCCTGATCCATGATCGCGGCGGTGGCGGCGGCAGTGGCCACGGCATCGCAGGGATAACTATCGCGGACTTTGTACAATTCGGCCAACAGCGAGGCTTGCGCAATGCCATAACCAAAACGCATGCCCGCCAAACCGTATCCCTTGGACATGCTTCGCAGCAGAATCACATTGGCATGGTCCCGCACCAGGGGCAAGGCGCTGGCCGGCGCAAAATCAACATAAGCTTCATCCACCAGCACCACTCCGGGAAAACCGTGGATAATACGGGCCAGGGTGGCCAGATCAGCCCGTGTGCCGGAGGGGGCGTTGGGATTGACGATCAACAGAAGTTTGGCGTCAAGCTGGAAAATCCGCGGTGGAAATTCCCATTTTTCGCCGTTGATGCGGTAGGGGAGAATCTCCAATTTCGCCGCCTGCATCGCCGCCAGCACCGGATACAGGGAATAGCTGGGGTCTAAAAACGCCACCTTATCTCCATCGCCCACACAAGCGCGAAAAACCAGCGCCAGCAATTCATCACCACCGTTGGTGCACAGAATCATGTCCGGTGTGACACCGTGCACCTGCGCGGCAGCCTGGCGGAAGGCTCGCGCATCGGGGTTGGGATAACGCCGCAATTGTTCCGCCCTTACGCTCTGTATCGCCTCGAGCACACGCGGAGAAGAGGGGTAAGGATTTTCATTGGTGTTAAGTTTGATAACCGAACCTTCGTCGGGTTGCTCGCCGGGAATATATCCCGTCATAGTTGCGATATTGTCTCGGACCAGTGACATAAAGCACCTTCCAACTTGAAATGCAAAGTCTTACCCCGACCGTTCCACAGACGCAGCCGGTGACTATTTGATTTTATGCCGGGCCTCCGGCCACCGGGGTGGCAACATTCACGGAAACCTGATCCCGGCTGCGGGGCGTCGGTCAGGTCAGCGCTGTTGTTGCCACGGTGGATTTCAACTCGATATCCCCTTCATAAATAATGGGAATATTATAACGCCCCGTGCGGCTGACGCGCGAAATTTTCGGTTCCGGACTGCTGGGTTCAACCGGACCAAGTTCATAGCTGTGCCATTGCAACCCCAGATCATGCACCATCTGATGATCCAGCTCCGGGCTGCGGCCATAGGTGGTTAAATAATTACCGATCATGGTGCTGTCCGCCCCGGCAAAAAATATCCAGCTTTGCAGATCGCGCAGGCACACTTCCCGCCCCCCGGCCACTTTCAATTCCACGGTCGGGAAAATAAAGCGGCAGATGCTGATAATCTTCAAGCATTCCATGGGGGCGAGTTTAGGGTAATTCTCCAGCGGCGTGCCGGAGATGGCATTGAGGAAATTCACGGGCATGACATCTACACCGATATCCCGCAGGGTAAAGACCATATCCAGGCGATCCTCCCATTGTTCCCCCATGCCGAAAATGCCGCCTGAACACAACGACAATCCCGCCGCTTTGGCCGCGTGCAGCGTGCGCAGGCGCTCCGCGTAGGGATGGGTAGAAACAATTTCCGGATAAAACCGCGCACTGGTTTCCAGATTATGGTTAATACGCCGTACGCCGTTGGCGTAAAGGAAATCGGCCGTCTCCGGCGTCAAAGCTCCCAAGGTGGCGCAAGCCCTGGTTTTACCGCTTTTAGCAATTTCTCTTAACAGCGGAGCGAGCCAATTTTCCAGTTCCGAGCGCGTTGGTCCACGACCACTATTCACAATGCCAAAACTGTCCGCGCCAACTGCGCCGGCGTGGGAAGCGGATTGCAGTACCTGCTGATTGGTAAGTTGGCTCTGGTTGGTAACGGCGGTTTGATAGTGCGAGGATTGCGCACAAAATTTACAGTCTTCCGAGCAGCCGCCGACTTTGGCCGCCACAATGGCGCAAAACCGCACATCCGGACCTTTGAAGCGGATACGGATTTTGTTGGCCCAATAAAAAAGATCGTAAATATCCTCGCCGGAAACGCTGATAAGTTCCCGCGCTTCAACGCGGGAAAGCAGATGACCATTGAGCACATTACCGGCGAGCTTGGAAACCTGATCCAGCACAACAACATCCTCGTCTAATGAAAAACTTACGTAACCGTTCACGGTCATGTCTTCGGGCCAGAATTACCGCGGTTTTGACATAGCCCAAAGGATGGAAATCCCTAGTGGTGCATGCTTCCAGCCTGCCCAATCGCCCCTTCGTGAACGGTTACGAACTTACTTTGGTCGGGCGTTGACCGCACTATCATCGCAGGGATGGTACACGCATGATCCGATTGAGGTCATAGCCTCCCACCAGCTGCAGTCGATTGTCATTGGGGGTATAGACCAGCATGACACCATCCCGGCTGTCGATGATATTCAGGAGATCCACGCTGCCGAAGCCCATGGAAGAAGTCAACAGCGTAATACCGCCGCCGGTGTTGACCACATCGGCGCGGGCCATATTGGAAGTTCTGGAATGCACGACCAGCAACGCCGCCAACACCAGGGCGCTGATGGTCAGCAAACCAATGATAGTATTTTCAGATTTCATAAATTGTTACTCCGGAAAAGCCATGAGTTTACTGATTTTTTAACCCGGCCATCGCCACTCGGCAACGCGACAGATCACCGCATCTGCATACGGGCGCGTTTAATATCGGCGCTGACATTGTGCGGGGCCAGCCAATGCGTGCCAGCGAGATTATTGGCGGGTGTAACCTTGGCGGTCAGAATGCCGCTATCCACATTGTAGACATAGACAATTCCACCGGCGTTATCACCACCCGCAACCGTCAGATAATGCCCGCCGTGCGCCATCTGCGCCCGGGCGGTGGATGCCGGCCAGCCACGCGCCAGCAGACCGCCGGCGAGAACGATGTTTATGCCTAACAGACCAACCAGGAGAAGTTTTTTTCCGTTCATGGGAATGTCTCCGTTATAAAAATTCATTTTCCTGCACATTCAGTATTCAATTTTAACCCACGGCTATCGCCGAAAAGGGTTAATCACGGCCGCCTCGGCGTTTTCCTCTATTGGCGCTGCGCATTGCTACCGCTACTACCCCGGCCAGAGAAATAAAGGCAATAAGATAAACCGGAATGGAACTGCGCTTGGCGGTCATCAAAGGAATGGCCGAGCTGATATTCTTTCGGGCTATCTGGGCATGACTTATAGCTGGCACGGTCAGAGCGATCGTCAGACAAACTGCGATAAGCAACCGGCGATGTATACAATTAAACTTCATAATTCAGATGATAATCTCCGGCTCCGGCAAGTCAAGGCAAAAGCGGCTTAGCGGAAACTGTGGGGTGGCATATTTTTTGCCATCCTTTACGCCCCCCTCTCAATTTCGCGGCGTCCTGTCATATTGTTGTATTTTAGCCGCGTGGCCCTGGTCCGCGTGTTAAATCTGGAAATCACGCCTCCGCCCGGAAAAATTGCCGCACCCTACCGTCAGTTCCCAGCGGGCAGCATTTGGCGTAAACCATAAATTACAGTATACTAATGAACTTTGTTTGTTGTGGATAGAAATAAGATTTTCCATGATGTAAGAGGTATCACGCAATGACTAAAAAACACTTGTTTACCAGTGAATCCGTCAGCATGGGCCATCCCGATAAGGTTGCGGATCAGATTTCCGATTCCATCCTGGATTCACTGCTGGCGGTTGATGCGCAGGCGCGTGTTGCCTGTGAAACGCTGGTAACCACCGGATTGGTAGTACTGGCCGGCGAAGTGACGGTGCATAATCAGGCGGGTATTGAAGCCCTGAACCGGGCGGAAGATACCGTCCGGGAAACCATCCGGGAAATCGGTTACGACGATCCCCGCACGGGTTTCGACTATCGGAGCTGCGCGGTGCTGCGGGCCGTACACGGTCAATCCGCTGATATTTCCCGCGGCGTAACCGCCTCGGACGCCAGAGAACAGGGGGCCGGAGATCAGGGCATCATGTTTGGTTTCGCCTGCAATGAAACGCGGTCCCTGATGCCGCTGCCGATTTATCTCAGCCACCGTCTGGTGGAGCAGCAGGCCAGGGTGCGGCGTGACGGTTCCATTCCCTGGCTGCGGCCGGACGCCAAAAGTCAGGTGACAGTGGAATATATTGATAATCGGCCACATCGCCTGCATACCGTGGTGATTTCTACACAACACACCGAAGAGGCGGTGGAAAAAAATACGGACAGTTTTTCCGATGCCGCCCGGCGTCAGGTTATTGAAAAAATCATTAAACCCGTCGTGATGGCCGAATGTCCCCAGCTTTGGAATAATGAGATCATCTTCCATATCAATCCGACCGGAAAATTCCTTATCGGTGGCCCACAGGGAGATTCCGGCCTGACCGGGAGGAAAATTATCGTGGATACCTACGGCGGGCGCGGCAGTCACGGCGGTGGCGCCTTTTCCGGCAAAGACCCTTCCAAGGTCGATCGCTCCGCGAGCTACATGGCCCGTTACATCGCCAAAAATGTTGTAGCGGCTGGTTTGGCCACCGCGTGCGAAGTACAACTCAGTTATGCCATTGGCGTGGCCGAACCGGTCAGTGTACTGGTAGATACTGAAAATACAGCTGTTATTGATGAACAAGTCCTCAGCGACCTGGTACGAAAAGTATTTCCGCTTAAGCCACAAAGTATTATCAAACATCTGAATTTACTGCGGCCTATTTATCGTGAAACAGCGCGCCACGGGCATTTTGGTCGCGAATTACCGCAATTTACATGGGAATTGACCGACAAGGCGGATGAACTGGCCCGGCTGGCCGGTGTAAAAACTGTGAAAAAAACCGTACCCGCCATGGTGTAGTGACATCCCGCAGGTACGGCCAGAAATTGTGGCATTCAAATGGATACCTGTTTCGTAACCGTTCACGAAGGTGCGACTGGGCAGGCTGGAAGCCTGCACCACAAGGGATTACCACCCTTGGGGCTATGTCAAAACCGCGGTAATTCTGGCCCGTCGACATGACCGTGAACGTTTCTTCTGTTTCCAGAACATCCATTGGTACTTATAGGCAATCAACCCCTTGAGGCGACGGCGGGCGAGACGCCCGCATTTCTTTAATATTCAAGCTAAGGAATGGGACCGTAATAACTTTCCGATTGGCATTACCATTGAATACTCCACCACCGGCCAAGCCGGTGGCTATTTGACGGACAGTGCTCCGGAATCCACGTACCAATCGGTACAACCACTTGTGGAAGTTATTGCGATCTCGTTCCTAAGTGATGGATGTGGGGCTTTGGCCAAAAAATATGGCCGCACCCCCATCCTGCAGTATTTGCATCCCGGCGTGAACAGGTTTATCATTGTTAATGTATAGCGTGCATGGCGCGCCAGTTCAAGAGCGTTCTACGAAACCGGAGTGTTTATGGCGGAATTGTTACGCTGGGGTATTCTGGGTACCGGTGTCATGGCCGGCAAGTTCGCCAAAAATTTAGCGGCGTCCAAAACCGGACGACTGGTGGCGGTAGCCAGTCGTCGCCCGGAATCCGTAGAACATTTTGGCCGGGATTTTTTACCGGAAGCGTCCATTACCCGGTACGCCAGTTGTGAAGAGCTGCTGATGGATACGGCGGTTGAAGTGGTTTATATCGCCACGCCACATCCATATCATGCACGCTGGGCCATCCGCGCTGCCGGCGCCGGCAAACACATCTTGTGTGAAAAACCGCTGGCTTTGAATTACGCCGACGCCATGCGGATCATTGAGGCCGCCCGCGAAAACCGCGTGTTCCTCATGGAAGCGTTGATGTACCGCTGCCATCCGTTGATGGACCGGTTGATCCAGCTGATACGCGATGGCGTGATTCACGATGTGCGAATGATCCACGCTAATTTCGGTTTTCAGTGCGCCCTGAATTTTGAGCATCGGATACTCAATCATACTTTAGGCGGTGGAGGCATACTCGACGTCGGATGTTACCCGGTCTCGCTGGCCCGGCTGATCGCCGGGGTGGCGGCGGGAAAAGATTTTCTCGACCCGGTTTCGGTGGCGGCTTCCGGTATCATCGGTGAAAAAAGCCGGGTGGATGAAATGGCCTCACTGCTGCTGACGTTTCCCAACCGTGTCATGGCCAGTATCAATGCGGCGGTGCAATGCGCCCTGGATAATGATGTTCACATCTACGGTTCCGGTGGCAGTATTTACATTCCCTGGCTTTGGATTCCGCAACCGAAGGGCAATAAAATCATTATCCGCCGTCATGGACGCCCACCGGAAGAGATTACCGTTGAGGCCCCCGCGGATGTCTACACGCTGGAGGCGGATGTGGTGGCGAAGGCTGTTACGCAAGGCGGACAGGAAGCAGAATGGCCGGCGATGCGCTGGGCCGACACGCTGGGCAACATGAAAACGCTGGATCGCTGGCGGCGAATCCTAGGGCTGATCTACGATGACGAAAAACCGGAAAATCGGTTAACTCCTCCGCACGGGTTGCCGCTCACGGTGCGCTCGCCGAATCCGATGCAATATGGACGCATACCGGGGTTGGAAAAGCCGTTGTCGCGTCTTATTTTCGGCGTGGATAAAATCAGCATCGCCGATTTTCCCATGGCTGAGGCCATGCTGGATGATTATTTCCAGCGCGGCGGGAATACCTTTGATACCGCTCATATTTATGGCGGCGGTGTATGTGAACGGGCCTTGGGGGCGTGGATAGCCAATCGTAGAATCCGGGAACAGGTGGTCATTCTGGGCCAGGGTGCGCATATACCGGATTGTAATCCGGCGGCCCTGACCCGGCAGTTGCTGGAAAGTCTGGAACGTCTGAAAACGAATTATCTTGATATGTATATGATACACGGAGATAATCCCGCTGTTCCCGTGGATGAATTTGTCGATGTACTCAATGAACATCTGCGTGCCGGGCGGATTGGCGCGCTTGGCTGCTCCAATTGGAGCATGCCGCGTATTGAAGCCTTTAACGCCAGCGCACTATCACGCGGGCTTACGCCGTTTGCCGCCATCAGCAATCAGTTCAGTTTAGCCCGGATGATCCATCCGCCCTGGGCAGGCGGGCTGTCATCGGCGGATCGGGATTGGCGTATCTGGCTGGAAAACAATGAGATCATTATCATGCCCTGGAGCAGTCAGGCGCGGGGGTTTTTTACAGATCGCGCCGCTCCGGAAAAAACCGCCGACGTGGAACTGGCGCGGTGCTGGTATTCCCCGGATAATTTTCGCCGGCAGCAGCGCGCCCGCGAACTGGGGCGAAAACTTGGTGTAACTCCCATAGTCATAGCCCTGGCGTATGTGCTTGGCCAGCCCTTTATGACTTTCCCTATGATCGGCCCGGCCACCATTGATGAAATGCGTGAGAGTTTTGCGGCCTTGAAAATTCAGCTTACACCGGAGCAGCTACGCTGGTTGAATCTGGAAGTCTGACCCGGAATGAGAAAAACAAGATAGTAACCTTTCACAGCCAGACGGGCCTTTATCGTATAAAAGCCGGCTCCCCAAACGTACAACCGAAAAATTATTGTCTGCCGAGGCGTTAATGCACCTGAGTTTTTACGCGATGAGTCGGTATTTTCAGGAAAAATACAATTGGAATACAGCCCAACACCAGCAACGCCATTAAGCGGAAATTAAAAACATAAGCCATAACCCCGGCCTGGCGGCCAACAATTTCATAAAGCCATCCCAGCGCCTGTTGGTGGGCGGTGGCAATAGACGGATGAAGGGCTAACATATTCTGCATTTTCTCCAGCTGCGCATTGCAAACAGGGCTAAGCGGCGTGGTGTGGGATACCAGCATATCCTGATTCCGCTGACTTTCCCGGCTCAGCAGCGCCGTGGTAATGGAAATGCCAAAAGCTCCTCCTATGTTCCGCATCAGATTAAAAATGCTGGCACCATTGCCCATCTGGTCGTTACGCAATGTGCCTACCGCAGTCGTTGTTAATGGAATAAAAAACATACTGGTGGCAAAACCATTGATAATAATGGGCCAGGTGACGCTGAACATGGCGATTTTGGTGTCCAGGTGTCCGAGCAAAAAGCTGGAATACGCCAGAATCACCAGGGAGCTGACCATTAAAAAACGGTTATCAATGAG
Source organism: Planctomycetota bacterium (assembly GCA_023489375.1). Lineage (GTDB taxonomy): Bacteria > Planctomycetota > Phycisphaerae > WQYP01 > WQYP01 > JAMDCX01. The sequence goes on along the minus strand of JAMDCX010000059.1, from coordinate 2,306 downwards.
ATTGGTCAAACGCCCAATGACCAATATGCCCACCACGGATCCGATTCCGCGCGGACTGACCGCAAAACCGCTTTTCAACGCCGAGTAGCCCATGATGGTTTGTAAAAACAATGGCAGCAGCGCGGTGGTGGCGTACAACACGATACCCATGATAAATATCAGCACCGTTCCAATAAGCAAATTACGGTTTTTTAACACGCGCAAATCCACCAGCGGTGTGTCGGCGGTTAACTCCCAGGCTACAAACGCCAGAAACCCTAACAGGGCCACGGCGGCGAACCATCTTACCCATACAGCTCCAAACCAATCCGCATCCTGGCCTTTATCCAGCATGATCTGTAAGGCTGCAATCCAGATCGCCAGCAGGATAAATCCCACCGTATCCAGTTTCGTTTTTATCGCATGGCGGATATAGGGGGGATCTTCGACGTATGCATCCACCATCAGAAACGCCAATGCCGCCACAGGAATATTAATATAAAAGACCCATCGCCATGAGAATGAATCCGTTATCCAGCCGCCCAGCGTAGGACCGATTACCGGTGCGCAAATCACCCCAAAGGTGTAAAACGCCATGGCCTGACCGTGTTTTTCACGTGGAAAACTTTCCAGCAAAATAGCCTGAGCGCTGGGCTGCAAGGCCCCGCCTCCAGCGCCTTGAATAACCAGCGCCACAATCAGAAAGGGAAAATTGGGAGCGGCCCCCGCCATGACCGAGGCCGCTGCGAAAACAGCGATGCACGTTAATAAAAATCGCTTGCGCCCAAACGTCCGGCTCAGCCAGCCCGCCGCCGTCAGCACCACCGCATTGGATATCAGATAACTGGTCAGCACCCAGGTGGCGTCATCCGGGGTAATCGACATGCTGCCGGCAATATGCGGCAACGCGACATTGGCAATGGAGGTGTCCAGAACCTCCATGAACGTTCCAAGCATGACGGCAATGGCGATCATCCAGGGATTGACCTGCGGCTTCCACAAAGCGTGATCCTGGGATAGCACGGTGCTCACGCATGAACTCCGGCGATCCATGTCGCCTGTTTTATCTCATGCTTACCATGGATTTTCACATGGGACGCAGAGCGATGTGGAGCTGCAGAGCTGTGGCGCCAAAGTGCCGATTCCGCCAGCATCGCCCGCGCGGCAGTCATTAATTGTTGCTGCGATCGGGGATTCAGTCCGACGGAAAACGCTTGAATTTTTCGATAATAATCCGGCATGACTGCTTTCATCACGGCCCGCCCCCGACTGGTAATGGAAATGACACTGCGACGCAAATCGCATGCCGCCGGTTTCCGGCGTACCAGACCGGCGCGCCGTAACCCACGCAACATCTGCGTCATGGTGGGGCGGGAAACGCCGCAATATCGGGCCAGTTCCGCGGCACACATGCGCTCTTTTTTCTGATGACGCAGTATCATCAGTATGGCGATCCGTCCACGCGAAAGTCCATGCCGCCCCAGATGGGCTTCTACCTCCGCAATCATATCGTTGACCAGTCTTAACAGCAGAATATAAAGTTCCACCGCCGCTATATCCACTTGTGGATAATCCCTGGCCATGGCCCGGAGGGTTTCATGTTTGGGCAGGTCCTTGAGATAAATAATCTGCGAACTCATCACTTGAATTGTAAGGCCCCTAACAGTAGCTGTCCAGAACCACACCTCGAAATCGTGCGCGGATTTAAAAACGCCTGACCGTTAATATTGTCGGGCGTAAAGCGTCTAATATGTTTGCATCATTGCGGAATATCACCCCTTATGGCATAGCAAAATCTTGCGGCGGCCAGGCTCCTGTTGAATTTGAGATTAGAAATTTTAGCAAGGGCATCTGCATTACCATACGGGAGATCAATGTTAGCTTAACTTCCCGTTGGTTTTGCAAAAAAGCCCGAAAAAGCGCGGTTTTGAGGTAAAATGTAGCAAGTACTATTATGGTTTAATATTTTATTGGTATGCTTGATTTAACATGATGTGTGGTGTATTATGTAGCTCGTATGTTTATGCAGAAGACCATCTGTAAACACGGCAAGGCTACCTACTGCTCTTTTCTGGTGCGACAATCCTTCCGCACCCCACAGGGGCCGCGATCACGCACCATTTGTAATGTCACTCACTTGCCGCCTCCTATACGCGAACTTATTTCCCAAGTCTTACAGGGCAAGGAGTTGGTGGACTTGGAGACTCTGGAATTATCCGAAGCCCAGAGCTTTGGCGGCCTGGGCATTGGGCTAAATGTAGCAAGTATATGACGGTGAAAAGGCTGAAAATCAAGGTTTTTATTACAGCGAGGGGGAAGTTAAGTTA
>JAMDCX010000121.1 GCA_023489375.1 Planctomycetota bacterium | reverse complement strand
ATCCCAAAACTCACAGACAAGAACGTCTGTATCCCAAAGCTCACAGACAGGAATGTCTGTGCTACAAAACTCACAGACAGGAATGTCTGTGCTACAAAACTCACAGACAGGAATGTCTGTGTTACGCTTGACCGGTCAGGGGGGTTTTCCCTAGCATAGTGACCTGCTTCCCCACCGCCGGGCGGTGGCGGATGGATATTGGATGTTGGATGCTGGTGAAATATGGCCAAAAAAACGATTGCACAGTTGGACGTCAAAGGTAAACGTGTTCTGATGCGTGTAGATTTTAACGTGCCCCTGGATTCCTCCGGCCACATAACCGATGACCGGCGGATTGTTTCGGCCTTGCCGACGATACGGAGCATAATCGAACGCGGCGGGAAAGCGATTCTTATGAGTCACCTGGGCCGGCCCAAATCCGGGCCGGAAGCGAAATTTTCCCTTAAACCAGCCGCCGAGCATCTGGGCCGGTTGCTGAAACAAAACGTCCAGCTCGCTCCGGATTGCGTGGGGCCGGCCACAGAAGCCCTCGTTGCGCAGATGGCGGATGGCGCGGTGCTGGTTCTGGAAAACACCCGCTTTCATAAGGGCGAGGAAAAAAATGATCCCGCATTTGCGGCACAACTGGCAAAGCTGGGCGATGTTTACTGCAATGACGCCTTCGGTACCGCCCATCGGCAACATGCTTCCACGTATGGAGTGGCAGAAATTTTAGGGCCGGGGCGAAGAGTGATTGGATTCCTCATTGAAAAAGAACTGAAATTTCTGGGAGAGGCCCTGGACCATCCGAACCGGCCATTCGTGGCTATTTTGGGCGGGGCGAAAGTTTCCGATAAAATCGCGGTCATTGAAAATCTGTTGCGCAAAGCGGACAGCATTTTGATCGGCGGCGCGATGGCGTATACGTTTTTCCTGGCTCAGGGCAAGTCCATCGGCCAGTCGCTTGCGGAGCGGGACAAGGTGAAATTAGCAGCTGATCTGCTGGCCAAGGGGGAAGGAAAATTAGTGCTTCCAACTGATACGGTCGTGGCCGCGGAAATTTCTGATACCGCTATTACAACGGTAGTAGCGGGGAATATTCCCGATGACCAACAGGGGTTGGATATTGGCCCTGCTACCATCGCGGATTACCAGCGTCGAATTCGCAGTGCCCGCACCGTGGTATGGAATGGCCCCATGGGAGTTTTTGAGAAAAAACCATTTCAGGCCGGGACGCGGGCTGTGGCGGAAAGTTTGGCGGAAATTACCGGACACCACGCTACGACCATCATCGGCGGCGGTGATTCGGCGGCGGCTATAGAGCAGTTTGGTCTGGCCGCGAAAGTAACGCACGTTTCCACGGGCGGCGGGGCGAGCCTGGAATTTCTGGAAGGCCGTGGATTTCCGTGCATTGATATTCTGGACACGGTATGATTCAAACTGGAGTCAATGGTGTCGGAGGTGTCTCAGCGGCACCATTGGAGAGCGGAAGCTTGCAATCCGGCCTGTTACCGGCGGCGAATACCTCCGGAGAGCCGCCGGAATCTAATTGTTCCGACCGCGATGGCCGTGGTTGCCAACAAGGGGATGCCTGGAGAATGAACAATATATTTTTGCGTCCGCCGCATCTGCCGCTGGTGGCCCCATCCATATTGGCTTCTGATTTCGGCCGCCTGGCCGAAGAAGTTGCGGATGTGGAAAAAGCCGGCGCCGATCTGCTGCACATAGATGTCATGGATGGTCACTTTGTTCCCAACCTGACCATGGGGCCGGACATTGTATTGGCACTGGCCCGCTCCAGCCGTCTGATGCAGGATGTGCATCTGATGATTACAGATCCCCAGGATTATGTGGCGCCGTTTATTGAAGCGGGCGCCGGGCATGTTACGTTTCATATTGAAGCCCCGGGTCTAGCCCGGTTTGGCGCGGTGGATTTAATTAAGCGCATTCATGATCTCGGCGCCACCGCCGGCATTGCCATCAATCCGGAAACGCCGTCCACAGCAATAGACGGCGTGCTGAATCAGGTGGATGTGGTACTGGTGATGAGCGTACATCCGGGTTTTACCGGTCAGAGCTTTATGCCGGAAGTGCTCAATAAAGTGCGAACGCTGCGCAATGAATTAAAACCGTCGCAGCGGCTGGGAATTGACGGCGGCATCGGTATCCGAACCGCACACGATGCTCTGGAGGCCGGAGCCGATGTGCTTATTGCCGGAGCCGCGGTGTTTCGCGCCTCGCAGCGCTCTGCGACGATACAATTGCTGCGCGGCGATTATCCGCGATAATGGGTGTGCAAAACAGGCTCTGGAATTTGTAAATGAGGTATTCATGATGGGTATGTTGACCGGGAAAAAAGCCTTTGTCTTCGGCGTGCTGAATGAGTATTCCATCGGCTGGCATATTGCGGAGGAATTGCATAAGGCCGGCTGTGAGCTGGGCTTTTCCTATTTACCGGGCGAAAAAATTGAGCGACGTGTAGTCAAAGCGGTGGAACCATTTAATCCAAAATTTCTGGCGCCCTGCGATGTCAGCAAAGATGCGGACATCACCTCTGCTTTTCAGCGGGCCGGCGAAGCCTTCGGTACTTTTGATATTCTGGTGCATTCCCTGGCGTTTGCGCCGGCGGATGCCCTGCACAGCCCGTTTCTGCAAACCTCGCGCGAAGCCTGGAAAACCGCCCTGGACATCAGCGCCTATTCTCTGCTGGCTTTGGCGCGCGAAGCCCAGAATCTGATGAATCCCAACGGGTCCATCATCACCATGAGCTACTTTGGCGCGGAAAAGTTTATTCCCATGTATAACGTCATGGCGGTGGCCAAGGCGGCCCTGGAATGCACGGTGCGTTATCTGGCGGCTGAAATGGGGCGTGCGGAAAAACATATTCGTGTTAATGCCATCAGCGCCGGAGCCGTTAAAACCATGGCCGCGCGCGGTATCGGCGACATTGATAAAATGATGCTGCATTACACCGAAAAATCGCCTTTGCCGTGGCATGCGGAGAATGCGGCGACGCACGTGGGGAAAACGGCACTGTATCTGTGTTCCGATCTGGCCTCCGGTGTGACCGGTGAAACCATCTATGTGGATGGCGGTTACAACATTGTCGGATGGTAAGGTTCCGCGCTGCACGGTGCACCACGGGAAACCTGATCGATTGTAAGAATTCTTGCCGTGCTTACCAGCCTTAAACCCGCTGTCTCCGCGCTGCGCCAGGCCGCAGAATTGATTCGCGCCGGCGAATTGGTGGCGTTCCCCACCGAGACGGTGTATGGTCTGGGCGGCGATGCCGGCAATATCTCAGCCATTGAGCGCATCTATCAGGTCAAGGGACGTCCGGCTCATAATCCACTGATTGTTCATGTTCCGGATATTGCGGCGGCACAGCAATGCGTAACCACCTTTTCACCCATGGCGCTGGCACTGGCCCGGCAATTCTGGCCGGGGCCGTTCACCATGGTGCTGCCACGTAAAGACCGAATATGTCCGATGGTTTCCGCGGGGAAAAATACTGTGGCTCTTCGCTGCCCACAACATCCTGTGGCGCTGGCACTGCTGCGGGAATCCGGGCGGCCCATCGCCGCACCCAGTGCCAACCGATCCGGGTATACTTCACCCACCACCGCCGCGCATGTGGCCGCTGAATTATCCGGTTTAATTCCGCTGATCCTGGATGGCGGGCCTTGCCGGGTCGGCCTGGAATCAACCGTTGTGGATCTCACCGGTACAATCCCGGTGATTCTACGACCCGGTGCCGTGACCCCGGACATGCTGGCGGCGAGTCTGGCGACCGCCGGCTTTCCATCGGCCGTCCATGGGCCGTCCAGCCGGAGCGTTACAACGGTGCCGGAAGAGGTAAAAAGTCCCGGTCAGCTGGAAAGCCATTACGCCCCGCGGACGCCGGCGTACCGCTTTTCCATTTCGAAACTGGACCGGTTGCAGCGTTATCTGCGGCAGGCGGGCAATCAGCGCGTTGGATTGTTGTGCTGGGAACAATGGCCCCAGCTGCCGGCGTGTGCGGAAACCAGAGTTCTACCCGCGGAAGCGTCAGCGTGTGCCCGAGAACTGTATATCGCGTTGCGCGATTTGGATACCCGGCACTGCGACGTGTTGCTGATACAATATCCGGAGGCCATGGATGGTCTGTGGCTGGCCATTGGTGATCGGTTACGCCGCGCGACGAAAGAATTACCGCTATGATTGAACAACATGGAACCTTGGAAATCTACGCCGCGCGGCTGCGGGCGAATATCCAGACCTTTCGTTCGCGTCTGGCGCCGCACGTGGCGCTGGGCGCTACCGTGAAAGCCAATGCCTATGGCCACGGTCTGGAGCAGATTGCTCCATTATTACCGAACGCGGGAATTTCCTGGCTATGTGTTTATTCCATTGATGAAGCGGTGGCGGTAGCAGCTTTAGAAACCTCTTTGCCCATTTTGGTGTTGGCACCGGTGGTCATGGCTCCCGAATACCCGGATTTGTCACCGCAACTGGACACCCTTCTGCAATCGCGGCGTATGCGGTTGACGGTCACGGATAAGCAATCCGCATCGTATCTAAGTTCCTATTGGTTGCGCCGTGGCGGCAAGGTGCCGTTGCCGATACATATACAGGTGGATACCGGTTTGACGCGTCAGGGTGTGGCGCTGGAACAATTGCCCGCCCTGATTAACCATGTACGGGCTTTGTCAGCGGTTCGACTGGAGGGAATTTTCATGCACTTTTCCCATGCCGATCAGCCCGGCCATAGCGCCAATCAAGCTCAATTGGCCGCTTTTGTGCATGCCACCATGGCGGAGCGGCAACGTGATCCGCAACTGCTTTTACATGCCCATAACTCCGGGGGCGCCTGGCATGATGGCTTCAATGCCCTCAATATGGTGCGCCTTGGTATTGCCCTTTATGGTTTGCAGCCCTCTCTCGCGGCTCCAATTACCTCCATTACCCCGATTGCCCGGCTGACCGCTCCGATCATGGCTATTCATACGTGTGCTGTGGGTGTGGGTGTCGGCTATGGCCATACTTTTGTTACCGCGCGCATCAGTCGCCTGGGTGTTGTGCCGGTGGGTTACGCCGACGGCTATCCACGGATGCTGTCGAACCGCGGCTTCGTGATGCTGGGGTCCGGGAGATTGCCGGTGGTCGGGCGTGTGAGCATGGATCAGATGGTGGTGGATATTACGGATTCACAGGCCGGGGTGGGCGATATAGTCACGGTGATATCCGATGATCCATCATCCCCCATTGGCCTGGATAACCTGGCGCAGCAATGTGACACCATTGGTTATGAGTTGGCCACCAGGCTGGGGTCGCGGCTGGAGCGCAAAATCATCAGTGATCCGGCCTGTTCCGACATTGCGGACGACGGGTTTATGCGGTAAGGTGGCGATGGGTTTATAAAAAGGGTAAATCATTATGCGTGATCAGCGTTTGGATAAATTGGCGAAAGTACTCGTGGGTTATTCGGCGGCGGTGAAAGCCGGCGAATTGGTGCGGATTTCCGGTGAAAGCGTCGGCCTGCCCCTGATGGAGGCTATTTATGAAGAGGTGTTGCGTGCGGGGGGACATCCTTTTGTCACAATAAGTTCCGATGCCATGGAGGAGGCTTTTTATCGTGTAGCCAATGCGGCGCAACTGGAATATGTTTCCCCGATTTCCAGATTTATTGTGGAAAATATGGATGTATCCATTGGCCTGTGGGCCCAGGAAAATACCCGTTCCATGACCAACGTGGACCCGAAAAAGCAGGCCATCACCGCACAGGCCCGTCGGCCCATAAGCAAGCGTTTTCTGGAACGCGCTGCGGCCGGCAAGCTCAAGTGGGTTGGCACGCAATATCCCACGCAGGCCAGTGCGCAAGATGCGGAAATGTCTCTGCGGGATTATGAGGATTTCGTTTTCCACGGTGGTTTATTGCACCTGGATGATCCGGTGGCGGCCTGGAAACAAATCAGTGAAAAACAGCAGCGGCTGGCCGATTATCTCAACTCCGCCCGAGAAGTTCACGTTATAGCGCAGGATACGGATTTACGTCTGGGGGTGGAAGGGCGGCGGTGGATTAACTGCTGCGGACACGAAAATTTTCCGGATGGGGAAGTGTTTACCGGGCCGATTGAAGATGCTGTCAATGGCGTGATCCGCTACAGCTTTCCGGCGGTGCATCATGGCCGGGAATGTGACGGTATTGTGTTGAAATTTAAAAACGGCAAAGTAGTGGATGCCAGTGCCTCAAAGGGGTTGGATTTTCTTACCGCCATGATGGATCAGGATGCCGGTGGACGCACGCTGGGTGAATTTGCCATCGGCACCAATTTTTCCATTCAACAATACACCCGCAATACGCTCTTTGATGAGAAAATCGGCGGGACCTGTCATGCCGCACTGGGGGCGGCGTATCCGGAAACCGGCGGTAAAAATGAAAGCGGTCTGCATTGGGATATGGTCTGTGATTTACGCTCCCAGGGCTGCCGCATTGAAGTTGACGGCAAAACCATTCTGGAAGCCGGTCGCTTTGTCAATGCCCAGTGGCCTAATCCATAGTTGCAACCTGACCTGATGAAAAAACTAGGATTTTTAAAAACACTTCAGGTGTCACCGGGGGGTGCGGCCATGTTTTTTGGTAAAAGCCTCACAGTCCGCCACTTGTTTGCATATTAGAGAAATATCCTGGGATCGCCCGCCGTTGCCCCACATGGAGCCGTTGGTATAGCATTGCCAGTGGATACGGGGCTTGAATTGCAGGACCGCTTGATGCCAAAAAATATGGCCCGCACCCGTCACCGGGTGTCAGAGCACTTGCTCAATTGCGTACTCGTTTACCGGTGCGCACTTGCCACGCCGTAGTTTCGAATGTGGCAAACCCATAGACGTGAAAAGTTACTGATAATAGACCGTTACTATTCCGGGCAGTTTTTTTGAACCCATTTGCAACCCATTGTGCGTAGCTATGTCGCAGCCCGCTTCATAAATTCGTCGAACAGCGGTACCGTAAACGCCAGTTCGCCATGGGCCGGACTGTAAATCATTCCCTTTTTTATCAGGTTAGCCCGAACCGGACCGAGCTGGTTGATTCTTAATTGGAGCTTGTCGGCAATGTCGCTTGTCCGCGCGGGGCCATGGCCTGAATCCGCCATCACCCGAAGAAAGGTCTTCTCGCGGGGCGTTAATCGATTAAATCGAACGCGGAAAAAATTCTCATCCAGACGCGGGATGGCGATTGCCGTGGCGTCTTTAACAACGCGCGCCGTAATCGGACTGGATGTGGCAATTTTCCAAATCTGATATCCCCACTCCTGCAAAAAATAGGGATACCCTTCGGTAATCCGAAAAACTTCTTTCAGAGCGTCCGCATTGAATGACACACCGGCGGCGCGGGCCGGTTCCTCAAGGGCGCGGGCCGAATCGGATTCTGATAAGGCCCCGACGATGGGAAAACTTAAAAGTCGTTCCGCATAAGATTTTGACTCGCCCGCCAGGCCCGGTAAAACTGGTAAGCCCGCGCCGATCATTGTAAACGGCAACTGCCGTTGTTGAATCCGATGCAAGGCCATTATCAGTGATCCGAGTTCCTTACGGTTGAGGTATTGAATCTCATCAATAAACAGCGCCACGGCACTATGCCGGTCTTGAGCGGCTTCTGCCACCGCGAGAAACAGCGCGGGGAGATCGACTTCTAAATCACCGCTGTCCGCTGTGCCCCGCTCGGGATCAATATCCAATTCAATTGGTATGTTTGGTACGCTTAACTTGACGGTTCCAATAAAGCTTCGCAGTACACGTAGACCTCGCTTCACTTTGTCGCTTGTTCCCGCAACGCGGTCCAGATCGAAAAGAAGCTGCCGCAGCTGCGGAGCAAGCAGCGTCCCCAGTGTCTTGCCCTCATAAGATTCTACTGAAATAGTGCTATAGGCCTTCTTGCTGGCCATACGTTCTATTTCATTAAGCAAAACAGTCTTACCAACTCCGCGCAGGCCGGTGAGGATCATGCTTTTTTCTGACCGCCGCAGCCTTATTCTCTCTAACAGAATATTGGCCTGCTCAATGAGATCGTCACGGCCAACGAGTTCCGGTGGAGGCGAACCAGCACCGGGGGAAAATGGATTGGTTATACTGTCCATACATCCCATTTATAACAATTTCTAACCATGTATACAAGCTTTTCAGTATACATCGCTATACTGCAGTATAAATTGTTATAAATGGATGGTTGCCCATAAGAATTGGTAACCGTTCACGGGCCAAAATACGCCAAAAATAAAAGAAATAATGTGGAGTTTGGACTTTATAAGACGTAAAAATCACGAAAAACAGGGAATGCGAGGTAAAAAGTGGCGTTTTTTCCATAATTTCGCCACTTTTTCCCGTGAACGGTTACAAGAATTGGATGCGTTTTTTTGGCAATATATTTACTACCGCACAATACCCGCCCGGCGATCAAATAGGGCATCGATAATGTTGTTTGTGTCCACCGCCCGCAGATTCCCCGCAATGTGTCGCGTAATTTCCACTCGCGTAAGCAAACGCACTGCTTTTAACAATTCCGTATGCGGATGATTCGTTCCCGTGGCCGGTGCGGGCACCATGGCCGTGGCTGAACTTTCAATCAACGTGTCGCCGGTAACTTCTAATCCTTTCTGAGCCGCCGCGGTCCGTTGCAGAATCGCCCAGGTTTCCGGCGCCACCTTTTTGCTGATGGCCAGCATGGTCGCTTCCGGATTCGCCGGTATGCCCACCAGGCTGAATTCCAGCAATTCCCATTGCCGGTAAATGCGCCGCGCTTTTTTCAGTTCCGGCCTCCGGGCCATTTCCTCCGGGGTAGGACTGGAATATTCCCCCGGTAAAAAGCCCACGCTGTAACTGTTCAATACGCCGTCCTGGGCCAAGGCGAACATGTCCCGGCCAAACTGCGTTTTATCGGTACACCGATATTTCGCCAGGACCCGTTCGCCGCTTTTTTTCACCCATTGCGCGGAACCCAGCGGCAACGAGGTGTCATGGTTGTAAAATACCGTCAAGCCGGAATAATTCTTTCGCACCAGCCCGTCGGGCAACACCACGTCCCCGTCCCGATCCACCGCCGCGGTGGAAATGCACGCTACAATTTCCCGCCGGCCCGGCTGAACTTCAAGGAGTTGTCCTTCAAACGCTTTGCGCAATATTGACATGGTGAACTCCTGCTGATGGGTTGGAATATACTATTGACGGTAAAATAAACATGGCCGGGAAATTCCACGCCGCGGCCTGAGCCTTATCACAGTGTTGGTACAGGCGTTTATTCCACCTGATCCGCCGGGGCGATGGTTCTGGCATCGGCGGCAAGCGATGGGTTATCGCTGGATTCCTCCGGCGGAATATCGGAAAAGCCCATGGCCCGGCGAATCTCCGATTTACTTAATACGCCGGCGCGAATCGCAATTTGTGTTTTTTCCAGTTCAAACGCCTCATCCGCCGGCACCGGATTTTCCGCCGCCAGGAAAAGCCGGTCTCCATACCGCGGCGTAAGCATTTCATTGAGCTTCTGTTCCAGAATCAGTACCCGTGGCAAAATAGTTTGCCGGGCGTAAAGGGCCAGACTCGCCTGCATGTTGGCGTAGGTGGCATCTTTGCTTAACAACGCCTCCGGTACGCCAAACGCATGGGCCAAGCGCTTTAACGTTTCGCGGCTGATTTCCAGCGGTCCTAAGTCCGTCGGCGGATACCGCGCGGGAACAAAGGTGCCCGCCTGCTGAGCCACCAGCACTCGGCCATTGCCTTCCCCGCCGAATTTCTGATTCCATAACAGTTCCGCCCGTTCGGCCTGCGTTTTGGTCAGCTGGTCTTTGGGAATAAATGTGCCGTCAATCCGGGCGCGGTTGTCCATCAGGGCGTTTTCATACTGGGCAAATTTAGCGGCCAATTCCGCCTGCATGTAGGCGCTGCGCAGCGGTGCGTGGCGGCCTCCATAAGGGTCCTCCACCGCCGGAAACCGAAAATCCAGCACGTCCTGTTGATCCAACTGAATCCACGCCCCGGTCAGCGCGGGCATGTATTTGTAACCGACCACTGCCAAATCCTGGTTCCGCAGCGGCAGTACTCGCTGCGTGGGCAGCACCTTGATGCGCCGCACCGGTTCAAATGGCCCCGGCTCTAAAAGCCAATAAGCCCCGCCAAATACTTCCATGTATACGCCGGTCATATACCGCAACTGATAACCGTTTAATCCGTCATTATCCTTTTCCAGCAGATTCAACAGCGGATGATCTGTGATTTCCTCCACTTCCGCGGCGCGGGAAAGTGTACGGGAAAAATTCGGATTACCTTTGAGTTGGAGCAGTGTTCTGGCCGGAACGCGCCGGACGGAATAATCAGTAATCGCCTTCTGGCCGTGCCGGCGAATGGCATAAAGTCGAAAGGGTATCTGGGCCACGGCGGCGGCGTTCCAGTTGGCACAAGTGTAAACCAGATCATTGGTGAGATATTCCAGCATCAGCTGGGCATCGGTGGGAATGCTGCGGCCCGCCGTGCTGGTCAGCAAAGGTGATCCAACTGTAATCCAGAAATCACCCGCGGCCTTATCAATGTGTTCCATGAACGTGTTATAGACCACCGTTGGAGGGAGATAAGCGACAAAATGAAAATTTTGGTCCGCGGCGAATGACCCATAAACCTCCGAACACGACCATACCATGATGACACGACGGGAGGAATAACGAGCAACGGGCAACGATTGCCGGAGGGCGATAGGGCGAAGGGTTCGAGGAAGGCGATTCTGGAAAAGTGATCGCTGAAGGAAGTTCAGCGGGAGGTGGCAGTTGGCACAACAAGTTTTTGCCAGCCCCATAAGGGGGGCTGGCCAAAGCCGCGTTCGCTGCTTGGATAGTGGCTAAGACATCCCCTTGTTTTCACTCGCTTGACTTTGCCAGAAGAGGTGGCAGGTTACAGTGTGCCGGTGGGTTTATCCCACTGGATATGTTAACCAGCGGGTTTAACCCGCCGCGATGTTACGCCGCGACTGCGGGTCGCACCACCGAGTAGAGGTAATATATCCATAGCAACAAACAAAAAATCATTGCGACTCCTGCGTTTTTAAGTGTAGCGCAATGCAACGTCTCATTAAGGAACTGAGGCACAATAACTTCCAAATAGTTTTTGCACCGGTTGGTGTGTGAATTCCGGAGCACTGTCCGTCACATAAGCACCGGCTTTGCCGGTGGTAGAGTATTTAATGGTAATGCCAATCGGGAAGTTATTACGATCCCATTCCTAAGGCCGCCAAGCCGTCTCATTATTCATTATTCATTATTCATGGCATCACGACTCTACATCTTCCGAGCGCCGCCGGGAGAATACTTTTTTTCAATGTAACGTTTCAGGCCGCTTTGCCAATCGGTCATCATGTCCAGGCCCGCAGACCGCAAATGCGCATTATCCAGAACGGAATAACGTGGACGGTGGGCCGGGGCCGCAAATTCATCGCTGCTTACAGACGTGATGGGATAATGGATCCCGGCGTACGCCAGGGCGGCACAGGCAAATTCATGCCAGGAGCACTGTCCATGAGATACCGCATGGTACAGGCCCGGCTCCGGTCGGCGTTGCAGCATAAGAATTAATTGTTTGGCCAGATCATCTGTTGGTGTGGGGGCCACAATCTGATCCGCCACCACACGCAGCGGTTTACCCGCCCGTGCCGCGGCGATCATTGTATCGACAAAGTTCAAGCCGCCTTTGACTTTACATCCCGCCAGGCCGAATAATCCGCAGGTTCGCACCACATAACCCATGGTCGGCGCGTGCGTGCGCGTCATGCAATCCCCGCCATAGCGGGTAAGCGCATAAATACTTTTCGGACATACCGCCGCGGTTTCAGGAAGCGCTCGACATTCCGGATGACCTTCCATGACATAATCGGTACCAATCTGGAAAAACAGTACGTTTCGCTTTTGACATTCCAGAGCCAATCCGCGCACCGCCACCGTGTTGACGTTATAAGCGGCTTCCGTCTCACGCTCGCAGAGGTCTACGTTATGAAACGCGGCCGTATTGATAACCGCATCGGGTCGTTGCGCCTCAAGATATGCCGCCAGGGCCGGGGTGTTTGTGATATCCAGCTCCTGGCGCCCGCCGACCGCAATGGTTGTACAACCCGCCCGCGGCAAGGCCGCAATAATATCTGAACCCAGTTGACCGGTACTTCCAATAACCATGACTTTCATGTCACAACCCCCTGCAACAAAATCCACATTACCACCTGAATAAACGAGCGGCATGGATTTTCCATGTACGCCGCACTCCAAGATAATTTTATCGCAATATTGCAAGATTGCCTGCTTGAAGCTCGAATCAGTTCGGGGTTGGTTAATGAAAATCTAAAATCAGGTTTATCTCATTTGTGTTATACACCGCCACACTTTGCAGTGGTTGGTAATCATTCTGAAATTTCAAATTTCAAATACGTGTTAAGACACTTCATCTACCTTATTCTCACCGCCTGGCGATGTAGATACTCACCTCACGCCTGGGGATGCTGATTCGCTTTATTGCAACTTTTATATCTGTATGGCCAGTAAACGCATCTACAGTACAGTGAATTCTCGTAACCGGTCGAATCCGCCGGCACTATCGCCATACCGGCAGGCGAGCCATTACCACCAGCGTATGGAGGGATCAACTAATTCCGCCCACAATTCAATTCCACCAGCCAGGGAATGCACTGTATTGAACCCCGCTTTGCGCAGTAAGGCTGCGGCTTGCAGGGACCGCACGCCGCTGCGGCAGAAGACAACCACCTGTTCGGTACGCCACGGTTCCAGTTCCTTCAGACGCTCCGGAATCGCAGGCAAAGGAATAAGCATAGAGCCCTCAATATTGGCCAGTTCCCATTCCACCTCATGGCGAACATCCAGCAGGAGCATTTTTTTCCCCGACCGTCGGGCATGATGTACTTCATGCGGATGCCTTTCCCATTCCGCGTCAATAGCCACCGCCGGTTTTTCAAGTTCTTCGGTTATCACATTCATCATCAATTCCTCAATACCAACTTCACACATCATTCATACCCACACTATAGAATATTTTGTGACATTATACAAATATATACTAATTATACGTTTCATAAATTGCACTTATATGTAAAATTGTATTGCAACCGGTAACCGTTCTAGTGCCTCATTCCATCTGAATTACCGGGTATAAACGATGGAGTTTGATTCTGGCATCCGCCGTGCGGAATTGCCAGTCGACTTTTTTGCTGCGATTATTGCGATCCGTATTCCAGATGTCTACATTCTTACGTAACGTGGCCTCGTCGGCGATGC
>JAMDCX010000123.1 GCA_023489375.1 Planctomycetota bacterium | reverse complement strand
CTATATTATCTGGCCAAGGCATTAGGCAAAACAGATGATGCTAAGATACTTCTCAAGCGGGCACTTTATTATCGCCATGTATTTGATCCGGTGGACCGATTTTTCCGACCGCGGCTATCCAGTGGCGGTTGGAGGTCGCCGTTCTCGCTTCTACAAGGCCACGGGTTTGTGGAAGGTTCAGCACTGCAATATCAATGGTTAGCGCCGTATGATTTATCATGGCTGGTACATGCGATCGGGCGGGAGCGATTTAATCGCCGCCTCAGCGCCTTTTTCCGTGGCCAAACAAGCCCAACGACCGCCCCGCGGGGCCAGTCGAATACGATGGTTGGAAACCTGCCGGCAGAGGCTGGGGCGCCGGGATGCTACAACCCATACAATGAAACAGATCTGGAGGTCCCATTTGAGTTCAATTTTTCCGGCGAGCCATGGAAAACGCAGTCGATTGTCCGTAAGCTTCTGCAGCAATACTACACGCTTTCCCCCGATGGCATCCCCGGTAATGACGATTGTGGCGAAATGTCATCATGGGCAGTATTAAGCATGATGGGATTATACGCTGTGGCCCCCGCCAGCAGAGCCTACGAACTTTGCAGTCCAGTATTCTCCAGAATCATCATCCATCTCACAGCGCCATATACCGGCGGCCGCTTTGTTATCGCCACAACATCCGCACCCGCAACCACCCCCTGTATTCAAAGTATAAAACTCGATGGGCACGCCCAGAAAGCTGATTGGATCAAATTCGGAAATATTACCAGTGGAGGCAGGCTCTCATTCACGCTGGGTAAAACGCCCAATAGAAATTGGGGAGCGGCGGCGACTGATGCTCCGCCTTCATTAAGTAAGCCGTAGTATATCAGGATCAATATATGAATCTCCGATTCTTTCAGGCCAACCCTGGTTCGCAGAACTTGTTCGGGTACGGCCATAAATTGTGGCCTTCAAATCGGAGCCTGTCTCCAGAGAATACATTGGCAATGCTATACCAACGGTTCCTTGTGGGGCCATGGCGGGCGAGACACCCGCGATCCCAGGCTACTTCGCGAATATGTAATCTGGTGGCAGCTGTGGGGCTATTACCAACATTTATGGCCGCGCCCGACTCATTCTGCTGTGGTTGGGGTTATTACGGTATTGAAGTTTTTTATGATGGGGTGTCTGACGCAATATGGAGAACCGCATTGGATTACCACGGTGAATTCCACTTATTCAGATTAAAGCCGGTGGGAGTTCGATATGGTTGTCGAACGAATGGCATTCGCGGAGGATAATCAAATTTATGAGGGAAGAGTTTTTTGCAAAGGACCTGATACGGGAAGGATAATACCATGGCTGATATAGCAAACATTATAATTAATCAACCACGAAATCGACTGGTGGGAGCCAATCCTAAAATCGGTATTCGGCCGGCCATTGATGGCCGACGTGATGGAGTGCGTGAAGCACTGGAAAAGCAAACCATGGACATGGCCCGCGGTGTTGCACGGCTGTTGACTACACAACTACGCCATGCCGATGGTACCAAAGTTCAATGCGTTCTGGCGGACGGTACCATTGGTGGCTTAGCGGAGGCGGCGTTGTGTGCGCAAAAATTCGCCTCGGAGGGTGTCGGGGTGTCCATTACCGTCAGTCCCTGCTGGTGCTACGGGTCGGAAACCATGGATATGAATCCCTTGCTGCCCAAAGCGGTGTGGGGCTTTAATGGCACCGAGAGGCCCGGTGCCGTGTATCTGGCGGCGGTGGGAGCGGCCCACAGTCAGAAAGGCCTTCCCATCTTTAATATTTATGGCCGCGATGTTCAGGATGCGGACGATACGTCCATTCCAGAGGATGTTCAGGAGAAACTGCTGCAATTTGCCCGTGCCGGTCTGGCGGTGGCGGCGATGCGTGGACGATCTTATTGCTCCATTGGCGGAGTATCGATGGGCATTGCCGGATCAGCGGTGGATGCCGCTTTTTTTGAAGCGTATCTCGGTATGCGCGTTATGAATGTTGATATGACCGAATTGGCCCGGCGGATTGACCGTAAAATTTATGATCCCAGGGAATTCACTCAAGCCTTAAAATGGACAAAAGCCAACTGCCGGGAGGGGCTGGATGCGAATTCCGCATCACACCGCCGCCATCGAGCCTTGAAAGATAAGCAGTGGGAACATTGTGTGAAGATGGCCATGATTGTGCGAGACCTGATGATCGGTAATCCGCGGCTGGCTGCACTGGGGTATGGTGAAGAAGCGTTGGGTCACAACGCCATTGCCGCGGGTTTCCAGGGGCAGCGTCAATGGACAGATCATTATCCCAATGGGGATTATCTGGAAACCATTCTTAATTCTTCATTCGATTGGAGCGGCATCCGTCAGCCTTTTATTGTGGCCACGGAAAATGACGCACTTAATGGTGCGACCATGCTTTTCGGCCATCTGCTTACCGGATCGGCCCAGATATTTGCCGATGTTCGCACGTATTGGAGTCCGCAGGCCGTGCAACGAGCCACCGGGCACCAACTGCAGGGAGACGCGCAGGGTGGAGTATTGCATCTGATTAACAGCGGCTCGGCGGCACTGGATGGCACCGGATGCCAGATGCTCAACGGACAGGCGGCTATGAAGCCATGGTGGCAAATCCAACCGCGCGAAGCTGCAGCCTGTCTGAGGGCGACCGAATGGTGCCCCGCTATTTATGAATATTTCCGTGGCGGCGGTTTTTCTGTGCGGTTCCGAACTCGTGGGGGCATGCCGGTGACGGCGGCCCGGCTGAATCTTATCAAGGGGTTGGGACCGGCGCTACAAATAGCCGAGGGAATGACCGTAGATTTACCACCTGCCGTTCACGACAAATTGGAGCAGCGTACTAACCCGACTTGGCCGACAACATGGTTTGTTCCGCGTTGCACTGGGCATGGCGCGTTTCGGGATGTATATGGCGTGATGAACAACTGGGGGGCCAATCACTGTGCGTTCAGTTACGGCCATATTGGTCACGAACTTATTACATTGGCCGCGATGCTGCGAATACCCGTGTATATGCACAATGTGCCGGAGGAACGGATTTTCCGTCCCGGTGCCTGGGCAGCATTTGGTACTGGGGAGTCGCAGGCCGGCGATTTTGCCGCGTGCCGAAATTTTGGTCCATTGTATGGATGATATTGATTGGCGTATGGATCGCCACAAATGCGTTATTTTGAAAAAAGGATAATTATGCGATTTAACAAACTTGCCGCAGGTTTAATTCTCGTAGCCGCTGCGGTTTGGGGTCCAGTTATCCAAGACCGCGCTATGGCCGCCGGTCCGGTTGAAAAAAAACATACCGCAGACATGGGGTGGCGGAAAAAAGCTCGTTTCGGCATGTTCATCCACTGCGGGCTGTATGCGATACCGGACCCGATGGCCAGCGTGGTTGTATTGGAAATTCATGGCGCGGTGCAACCAAAAGCATTTCAGGGCTGCTAATTGGCGGCATGGCAAGAAATCAGATCAAAAGGCTTTAAGATGAAAAAATTAACTAACATGTTCCGCACGGCGGATGGGACTAACTACGGGCTTACGTTTGCGCTGGTAACGAGTCTTTTTCTCCTGTGGGGGCTGTTCAGCGGAATGATTGATGTGCTCAACAAGCACTTTCAGGATTCGTTGCATGTGACCAAAGCCCAATCCGCGCTGGTGCAGGGCTCCTGGTATGGGGCCTATTTTCTTGTAGCGCTGCCGGGCGGCTGGGTGGCACGAAAACTCGGATATCGCGGCGGCATTCTCGCCGGCTTGATTCTGGCACTGGTGGGTTCTCTTTTGTTTATCCCGGCCGTTCGGATTCAGGCGTCGGAAGTAATCATGTTCTCCGCATTTTTATGTGCTTTGTTTGTGGTGGGTGCCGGGATGACTTTTCTGGAAACCGTGGCTAATCCATACACCACTGTACTGGGGCCGGTGGAATCGGCGGTTTCGCGAATCAATCTGGCCCAAAGCTGCAACGCAATCGGCTGGATGCTTGGCCCCATCGTCATCAGTTACTTTATTATGTCCAAAACCTCGGTTGCCGATACCAGCAATAGCGCCATCTATTTGCCGTATCTGATCTTGGCTGGTCTGGTGGCTATCCTGATTGCAGCATTTCTTATGGCGCCGGTTCCCGATATTCATGCGCCCTCGGAAGAGCACTTGCCAACACAGAAAAGACAGCACACCCGTTCTCTGATGAAGGAAAAACATTTTATATTGGCGGTGGCAGCGCAATTCTTTTATGTGGCCGGGCAAACGGGGATATTCAGCTTCTTCATCAATTATGTCAAAGATGACCGATACTCGCCCGCGTTGCCGCTCTGGCTGGCATCGCGACTGCCGGCCACGATGAAGTTTTTCCACGCCAGGCAGTGGCACATTACCGAGTACGGAGCGGGAATGATGTTATCCGTGGCTTTTGGCTGCTTTCTGGCAGGACGGATTTCCGGCAGCGCTATTCTGCGGTTTTCTAAAGCCCACCTTACTCTGGGCTTTTATGCGTTGATTAACGTAGTGATGATGTTGCTGGTATATCTAAATCTGGGCTGGATTTCCATTATCGCTTTAATGCTTAGTTATTTCTTCATGTCCATTATGTACCCGACAATTTTTGCTCTGGGTATCCGCGGCCTGGGAGAGAAAACAAAACTGGCCGCCTCATGGATTGTCATGTCCATAGTCGGCGGTGCCATTATGCCGATGTTTATGGGCTGGTTGGCGGATCAATATTCCATGCGGGTCGGATTTCTCATGCCGCTGGGGTGTTTTATCTTTATCATGTTCTACGGATTCTTCTGGCAGAGGTTTTTCCGTCAGGACATGGAGCTGGAGGAAAACGCGGCAAGTGCCGCTGCCATAAGTTAGTCCAATTTTCGCACTTCGTGGGTAAAACTGCATTTTTTTGCAACCAGTGTGGAAAGTTTCCACCACAAGCCGCTGCTATTTTGTGGGTTTGCTGATTTGTAACCGTTCACGGCATGACACCGACATTGCCGCCCTGCGGCAGCGCCGCAATGAGTAATAAACAATGAGACGGCCTGGCGGACTTATTGAGACGTTGCGTTGCGCTGCACTTATAAGTACGGGAGTCGCAATGATTTTCTGGTCATTGCCCTTTGCTCATCATGCGTCACATCTAATCGTGGGCGCGACCCGCGGTCGCGGCGTAACATCGCGGCGGGTTAAACCCGCCGGCTCGCATTTTCCTCGTCTCTTCTCCTAAATGCTAAATACTAAATACTATTCATTATTCATGGTTTATTTTTCACGGTTATGGCCACGAGAACGGTTCATAATATGCAATCCGGCGGCCATGCGGAAACATGGTCAATGATGGGTTGTATCAATGGTGGCCTGAAGAATCGTCAGCAGCTGCGCCGCTGAATGTTCCCACGTAAACTCTATACTGCGCTGCAGCCCGCGCTGGCGTAACTGCCGGCGAAACTCCGGATCGTCAACCAGCGAGGAAATCGCCTCCACCATGGAGGGCACTTCATCATGTGCAAAATAGAGCACCGCATCCCCGGCCAGCTCCCGCAGTGAGGTCATATCACTGCAAGCCACAGCGCACCCGCACGCCATGGCTTCGAGCACGGATAATCCAAAACCCTCAAAGCTGGATCCACAACATGTCAGCAACGCACCACGGTAAAGCTGCGCCAAAACCGGATCCGGGGGCGATTCGATAAATATTACACGATTTTCATAGCCTGCGGTGTTGATTTGTTGATATATCGGCGATTGATTCCAGGTGTTGCGGCCAGCCATGATCAGAACAAGCCGCGGGTGCGTTTGCAGCACCCGTTCCATGGCCAGCCAGACCCGTTGATAATTGCGCCGCGGAATATCCGATCCAACCATCAAAACATACGGCCGATCCAGATGATATTGCGCGATCAGCTGCTGCTGAATCCCGGCATCGGACGAAGAGGTAAAAGTTGGGTTAATGCCATTATGTATGACGTTTACCTTTTCCGGGGGCACGTGATATAACGCTATGATGTCAGCACGGGTTTGTTGAGATACGGCAATGGTGCGGCTGGCGCGCTGGATGGCGTGACGGTGAATCTGCCGTTGTCTGGCTCCCTCCAGCGTGCGATGCACCTGCGGATCAAGTTCACATGACAGATCATGAATAGTATGCACCATCGGCACACTCGACCAGCGTGGCAGCCAGGCGGAAAAACTGTGCACAATATCCCAAAGTTCACGTCTACCGGGACGAGGGACTTTGCGATCCCATAATCTTTCCAGACGTTCCATGGTAGAAAAACGCCGTTCCGGATGGATGCGGGTGATATGAAAGTTCGCGGGCAATGCGTCTATAACGCTGGAATCAAAATTGTCCTGATAAGGCAGGTGATCTTCCAACAGCAGAAAAAACTCTTCATCCGGAGCCAGCATAACCCATTGCGCCAAGATGTTCCGCGCCTGTTGTTCAATACCTGTGATCTGCCGGGTAACCAATGGTGCGGCATAAATTGCGATTTTCACGATCCCTCCTTCCCGTATGCGAAGCCGATATAATCCAGCACATTCATCATGCACCCCCATGAACCTGGTGCTCTTTTATGTCATCATAGCCTGCCGCCGGTCCTAGCCAGGAGGAAAGTAACGGCCTCACGGTCATGCGAAAAAGAACTGCGGATTGCAGCTACGCTGCGCACAGTCGCCCTGCAGCGGCCGGTTTCTGTTCCGGCGTGCCAAACAGCCCCACGCTTGCCCGGCTGTAAATTAAGATGGTCGCGCCATTTGACCTTTGGCAATGGCTTCCTTGGCAGCCTTATCCGATTCCTCCAGCACTTCATCAACGATACCGTAAGCTTTGGCCTCACGGGCATCAAAATACTTGTCGCGTTCCTGATCTTCCGCCACTTTTTCACGCGGTTGACCGGTCAGCTTGGAGAGCAGATCCGTCAGCGTTTCCTTGGTTTTAAGAATCTCTTCCGCTTGAATGGCTATATCCGCCGTCTGCCCATAAATACCACCGAACGGCTGGTGAATCATCACTTTGGCGTGCGGCAGGGCATAACGTTTGCCTTTGGTGCCCGCGGCCAACACCACCGCGCCACCGCTCATGGCCTTGCCCACACAGAAAGTCGCCACATCACAGCTCAAGAATTTGATGGTGTCATAAATAGCCAGAGTATCATCCACCGCGCCGCCGGGAGAATTGATGTACAGATTAATATCCTGATCTTTGCGCAGAGATTGCAGGTACAGCAGCCGCATAATCACACCTGTCGCCGAGGCGTGATCAATTTCTCCCACCAAAAACACCACACGGTTTTCCAGCAGCATTTCGTCTACGGTCATTTGCCGCCAACGCTGATATTCCGCTACGCGCGGCCGCAGCGGCATGGAGTCGGAAGTGGCAATCGGGTCCACTGCATGCGCCATCTGTGACGAGACGGATGCGGGAAAAACCGGGTGACCGTGGGAATCAAAAAGCACCATATTATTACTTCCAATGACGATCTAACTCGTGCCCAACGCACATCTTTTCCATCATACGCACACACCGGCATCTCGGCCAGCGTGCTGGAGCGGAATTTTTTTGGGGTGCTCCGGGGCGAAGTAGAATATTCGCATGAACCATGGTTAAGTCTGATAAAAATCGGGCGTTTTTATCAGACACATCGATCCGACTGGACAACGCTGCGAAGTATGCACCGGAGGTATTCAGGACGCCCGCATCCTAATGTGCGAGGAATAGTACCCGCATTGCAATGTGGTGGTCGATGCACAATAAGGTATAAATCTCCGCCTCGCGAATCCGGAGTCCACCAGCGTACCGCGGGGTCACCGCAAGGCGTTGCAGCGCCGGGATAAACGTAAGGGAATCTGGATTGTAGAGCGTTGGAGTTTTCATCCTTCGTACGGCATGGGTGGGCAAACATAGGCCGGCAAGCTAAAATAAGCCGTGATGGAAACGGTGTGTTCTCCAGAAAGGTAAGCAAGGAATTGGACCGCGTGAATATTTATCCGCTTAAATTTATTCCTGTTTTTCAGCAGCGTATCTGGGGGGGGCAGAAAATCCGGCAGAATCTGGGGCGACCAGTGCCGCGCGATTTATATAAAGCGCGTATTGGCGAAGCCTGGGAGCTGGCGGATTTGCCTGCGGGTTCCGTACAAGCAGATTCTGTCGGCGCAGCCGCGGATGGGAGTCTGTCGAGTCGGATTGCCAATGGACCGTTGGCTAAACAGTCGCTGCATGAAGTTCTTACGCAATGGGGTCCATCCATCATGGGGCACGGTGCGACCGCTCAGGCCCACTTTCCCCTGTTCATAAAGTTTTTAGATGCGGCGGCGGATTTATCAGTACAGGTGCACCCGAATCAGGCATACGCCGCAACCCATCCAGGCGCGCATCTGAAAAGCGAAGCCTGGTATGTACTGGAAGCCGCTCCGGGAGCTAAAATCTACAAAGGTGTCAAACCCGGTGTCACGCGCGATATGTTCGCCG
Organism: Planctomycetota bacterium; assembly: GCA_023489375.1. Classification (GTDB taxonomy): domain Bacteria; phylum Planctomycetota; class Phycisphaerae; order WQYP01; family WQYP01; genus JAMDCX01. The sequence continues at coordinate 5,084 of JAMDCX010000123.1, read as the reverse complement.
CCGCTTTACAGGCCGGAGCGGTGGCCAGTCTGCTTCAGGCGGTGCCGGTGCAGGCGGGCGATTGTCATTTTTTGGAATCCGGTACGGTGCATGCGTTGGGAGCGGGCGTGTTGGTCGCGGAGGTACAAACGCCCAGTGACACCACTTTCCGGGTTTTTGATTGGAATCGTCTGGGGCCGGACGGCAAAGCCCGGACACTGCATATTCAGGAAGCCCTGGATGTCATCAATTTTTCTGCACCTGTTTCCGCGCCAGCGCCAAAACGCAATTATGTCGTTGATGATACGGCGGTCACCGAGCTGGTTGCCTGCAATTATTTTTCCATGGATCGGCTTACGATACCGGATGGCAGTGAGACCTTGCCGCCGGACTGGCTGGCGGATAAGCCAGAAGTCTGGATTTGTATTTCCGGGCAAGGTGTGTTGGAAACGCTTGATACCGGCATGCCGGCACTTGCCTTCGCCCCCGGCGAAACCATATTAATTCCCGCCACGTCCCGGCAGCTTCGCCTGCGCGTGGTCAGCGCCAGCACCATCCTACGCGTCCGGCTGCCATGATTCCGGCGGACATGGATTCAGCACAGATGGATGCGGCATCGCGGGGGCGCCTCAGGTACGGCATTCTGGAAACAGAGCATTGGATGAAGATAGATGTTGGTACGTTTACAAAAATTCATGGCCGATTGCGGTGTGGCAGCACGGCGTAAATGTGAACAGTTAATTCTCGAAGGGCAAGTATATGTCAATGGGCAACGGGCGCACAAATTACCTATACTCATTGATCCGGAAAAAGATGTTATTACGGTGGGGGATGATATTGTCGCACCCCTAAAACCCGAAAAACCTCTCTATCTGCTGCTCTACAAACCCAAAGGCATCCTGGTGACGCGTCATGATCCGGCGGCCCGTAAAACTGTGCATGAACTTCTGCCCGGTGTTACGGCCCGGCTCTTCCCGGTGGGCCGCCTGGATATGGATTCGCGCGGGTTGGTGCTGATGACTAATGACGGAGAGTTGGCCAACGCACTTTCGCATCCGCGTTATGGAGTGGAAAAGACCTACGTGGTTACGGTGGAGGCCCGCTTAAGCGTCGAAACGGTGGAGCGCCTCCGTAAGGGCATCTGGCTGGGATCGGCACCCGGCGGCCGGGCGGTGCGGACAGAGGGTTTCACACTGCGGGTGCTGTCGCGCCAGCGCGGCAGGACGGTACTGGAAGTAAAAATTGCGGAGGGAAAAAACCGTGAATTTCGCCGTGTATTGGCGCGTTTTGGTTACCGCGTTAGTGATATGTTCCGCGTGGCTATTGCGGAAAAAATTACGGCGGCGGGATTAAGCCCCGGAGAATTTCGGCCGCTTTCCCCCGAAGAAGTACAGTGGCTTCGTAAGGTCAGCGCACCGGATTATCAGGATCGGAAACGTCAGGCCACCCAAAAATGGTACGAACGTAAGGAGATGGAAAAGGAACGTAAACGGCTGCAACAGCATGCCGGGGCGAACAAGACCGTATCCATTCGCGGCGAGATAACGGCGGCGGGAACAAAAAACTCCAATCGCCGCGGACTGCGCCGGTGGCCCAACCACCGATAATATATTCCGGCGCACGAACCTATACCCCAGCTATTTCGGTAACCATTCACGGGGCCATGACCGTGAAAAATAAACAATGAATAATGAGTAAAATGTTGAAGTCAAGAGTTAGAATGGGTGACGAGGGGGCAAAGGCGTTAACGTAAGCGGACGAAACTAATGACTTTACCCACAAAACCTTTGAAATCACGCATTCAGCTCAAATTTCGTTCATGATACAACACGATAATTCCGACGATTTTCGTCTTAAGTTAGCGCCTATGGGACGAGGGGGCGAGCCGGTGGGTTTATCCCGCCGGAAATGAATAATAAATATAATCAAAACCATTTCACCATAACGACGCAACGACACAATGAACAAAATACTATTGCGATTCCTGCGTTTTAAAGAGTAGCGCAGCGTAACGACTCATTATTCATTACTCATTGCGGCGTGGTCGCAGAACGGGCAAGATTGGTGGTCGGCCTGTGAACGGTTACCCAGCCCATGACGAAAACAAGGCCTGCTGTGAAAAAAAAGGGGGCTGCTTATTTCGACATTTTTTCTCTGCACGGTTACGTATCCAACGTCAAGTCGGGAATTTGCGTGAAAGCTATGCGGGTGGGAGCCGAATCCAGAACCCGGTACGTTTCCCCAAAATACACCGTATTGGAACCGAACTTTGCATTCAGCAAATCCATCGTCCGGCACAGTTTCACACGGTTGGCATCCACGGGAAACAGCGGCAGTGTCACGGCGGCATCGGACACCAGCTGGTACAACGTCACGGCGACCCGAATGGCTTGGCCGGCGGGTTTGGCGGCCCACAAACGTTCAAATACCAATAGCATGGTAATCGTGTCCTGACAGGTTCCCAACGCCCCATGGGCCTCCCAATCGGCTGTTTCCGTATGCTCAACAAACAGGGCCATGCGACGTGCCCAATACCGCAAATGACGCAGACGAGCCGCCGCCTTATGGATCAGCCGTATCATCACGGCTTTGGTGTCGCGGTCATTACGCAGCTTCGGCGGCAATACATGGCTGTGTCCCACGGTTTGCCGGTGGTGTGGCGGTTCTTGTAATTCTATTCCGCGCAACTGATACCACCATCTTTCGCCCAGCACCGAATGCCATACGGAGCGAAGTTGCTTTTCAGACCGGGCATACATCTGTTCCACGGTGGTGATGCCCGCATGTTGCAACCGCTGCAGCATCTGCCGGCCAATACCGGGAAAATCATCCAGGGCCAGCGGATATAACTTGTGGGGGATGTCTTCAGGACGAATCACCGTTAAACCATCAGGCTTCTGCATATCAGCGGCAATCTTGGCCAGAAATCGGTTGGGAGCTAAACCAATGGAACAACGCAGAAATTCACCGACATCGGTTTTGATTTTATTCTTAATCCGATGCGCGATGGCCACCGCATTTTCTTCCACACATTGGGTACCCAGCAGGCGGCAGGCCATTTCATCAATGGAGAGCACCGCGTCAACGTGCAGACAGGCTTCCACCGCCGCGATAATCTGGTGATGCATCCGCACGTACACAAGAGGCCTGGCTTCCACAATCTGAATTTGTCGACACAGGCGTTTGGCTTCCCAGACGGAAGTTCCGGTTTTAATACCCAACGCCTTGGCTTCATAGCTGGCGGCGATGAAGCAGGTATGGTCGGTCCGCGTCGCCACAATGCCCACGGGTTTATGTCTTAATTCCGGGCGCATCTGCTGTTCCACAGAGGCAAAGTAGGCGTTCATATCCACAAATAATACATTCACCATGGCGTACCTTTAAGTTAGGTATTTGTTAGGTATTATACCGGAACGGAACGGCAGGTAAACAGCACAGATAAAATGGCGCGGCGAGAACCGTTATGGATCCAAAATATCTGGTGAATTGTGGCGTGGATTATTGACCTTCATGGTTATTATGCGGGCGGTCAGAGTGTCGGCCGGGTAGGGCTCAAGGGCCATGGGGCGGGAAAGCCATTGCGTGTAATGCTCCGGTGGAAGAATGGCCGGCATACGGTTATGAATTCTTGCCATCTGAGCATTGGACGTCGTGGTAATAATTGTGAAAGAGTGAATCACGCCCGCACGGCCCTGCCAGGTATCCCATAGACCGGCGAAGGCCATGGGGGTTCCGTCAGCCTGGGCAATATAATAGGGCATACGATGCGTACCTTCTTTTTTCCATTCATAAAAGCCATTGGCGGGGATGATACACCGCCGCGTCGCCAGAAGTTTTTTGAACGCCGCCTTGACCGTAAGCGTTTCGGCGCGGGCGTTGATCATACGATTACCCACAGCCGGATCATCGGCCCATCCAGGAATTAAGCCCCACTTGAATAATTCAATTTTTCTGGATGCGGTAACAACCGGCAGCATCTGGGACGGAGCGGCGTTGTACTGCGGCGGCCAATCCACGGATTCCTCAATCCATTGGTGCATGGCCATGAATGGCTGGAGTTTGGAAATATTGTATCGTCCGCACATACAGGAATTATAACAATGATTCCAAATAGCTGTTCACGGGTAAAAAATGGCGTTTTCTTCTTGATTTCGCCACTTTGTCCCGTGAACAGTTGCTCTTTTTTGATTTTTTATCGCGGGTATAGGCAAAGAGCGTTAGAGGGGATACTGGGAAACCGGGAGTGATATTTTCCACGGCCAACGCGAGGGCCGGGGCCTGTAGCTAAAATGTAGTATTGTGCTACGGTCTTGCGAAAATGCGTGGCGATATGGTAATGAATTCAACATGTATATGGACGGCAGACTATGGGACGGCATGAGCTAACTATAAACATTGCACCGGTACAGTCGGCAGATATTGAATCGCTGGTGGAGTTGTTTCTGCTGGTAGAACGGCAACATGAGCAATACTGGCCCCTGCGGTGGGCGCTAAGACCTGATATTCAGATGCGTTATACCAGGTGGATTACTAATTATCGCGAGAAGTCGGAGTGGCTATTCATCACCGCGCGGCGTACGGTGCCGCAAGCAGCTAATGTCGTTCCGGTTCTGACCAATGAAATCATTGGCGGATTAGCGGCCAGTGTCATCGAGGAAATTCCAATCTATCAATTTACGCAGTATGCGTTTATCCATGATCTGGCGGTACGACCGGAGGCGCGGCGACAGGGCGTTGGCCACGCGCTAATCGACTATACCCGGCAATGGGCTAAGACCAAAGGCGTTAATCAACTGCGTCTGATGGCGGCGGAAAATAACATTCCAGCACGGGCTTTATTTGCGCACTATGGCTTTCGTGTCACCTACACAGAAATGGTATTGCCGATTGAACCATAGTATCCGCGGGGGCTGGATGAAAAAGCATTCTGGATCGGGGTAGGGAAGGCCGGTTGATTCCGGCCTCCCCTGCCGCCAAGCCGGACGAGCAGATTTCCCGCATCCGGCTTTCCAGTCAATGGGCCGTCTTCACGGATTGACATGCCAAGCAGTGGGCCACTTCCAGTGCGAAGAGCCCGGCTTGGGCAAACAATGCGTTCGGCCAGC
>JAMDCX010000030.1 GCA_023489375.1 Planctomycetota bacterium | reverse complement strand
GATTACCTGTTAAGCCGGCCAGCCTGCTGGCCGTGGGTTTTACGGGTTATGACGGGCGGAGTTTACCACGACGGCACGACGTCACAACGAGCAACGAGCAAATAATCATTGCGACTCCTGTACTTTTAAGTGCAGCGCAACGTCTCATTACTCATTATTTATTACTCATTGCGGTTCGGCCGCAAAACGGGCGATATTGGTGACTATGTCGTGAACAGTTCCTTGCCATGGAAGCATCATCGCCCGCCACTGGATGCGGGGCAAAGGGCCGGCTGGTGTTACCGGGTGCGGCCATAATTTTGGCGGGGGCAAGATTTCCAAATTTAACGCGCGGGCCAAGGCCACGCGGCTAAAATGGGATTGGGTCGTACAGGACTACGAAAATGATGGGAGGATCAGGAATTGTCAAAAACACGGCCATACCCAGCCGCTGGAAAAGAACAAAGTCGGTGGGTTTATCTGGGCTGTTTACCGGCGGATGTAACCCGCCGTGACATCAAGTCGCAACCGCAGGCTGTCACCACGCCCCTGCGGGCAACGTCAACATTGCTCCACTGCGTATCTGAGATTTGAGAAAGGACCCCAGCCACCGCAAGGCGTTGCGGTGCTGCCAGTGAAGTTGAGATTTGTGAACGGGTAACCGTTCACGGTCATGTCGACGGGCCAGAATTACCGCGGTTGTGACATAGCTCAAAGGGTGGTAATCCCTTGTGGTGCAGGCTTCCAGCCTGCTGCAGTCGCCCCTTCGTGAACGGTTACATGAACAGTTAGAAAAAAGGGGAAAGGACACGCGTTCTGTTACGCGTATGCCTGCAGGTGCCGATATGAGCCGATTTTTTGAAAAATAGCCACAACCGGATCATTCGCCGTAACGCCACAACGTAAGGAACGAGATCATAATAACTTCCACAAAGAGGTTTTTTCGGTTGGTGCGTGAATTCCGGAGCATTGTCCGTCAAATAGCCACCGGCTATGCCGGTGGTGGAGTATTCAATGGTAATGCCAATCGGGAAGTTATTACGGTCCTATTCCTAAGTGAATTTCAACAGTGTTGGCAGGAAAGACTTTTCTTTTTATAATTATCTTTCCGATTGTTATGGCCCTGTTCAGGTGGACGGGAAGTCGGAAGTTGAATTTCAGGAGTTGGCGAATATGCCACATGTAATTGCGGAACCCTGTATTGGAACGAAAGACACTGCCTGCGTAGCAGTATGCCCGGTGGATTGTATTCATCCGCGTAAGGATGAATCGGAATTTGCGGCGGCAACACAATTGTATATTGATCCCGATACCTGCATTGATTGCGGCTTATGCGTAGATGAATGTCCGGTTAAGGCGATTTTCCCCGTGGATGATGTTCCCGACGAATGGAAGAAATACATTGCCATTAATGCGGAACATTTTAAGAAATAACTGCGTGACGGTTCGCGCCGACAGGAATATAGATTTTGGGCCAGTGGGGCGAACCGTAAGCGCAATAAAAGGCTGACGAATGTCGGCAACGCTGTAACAGGCATGCTGCGGTGATGGTAGCCGCGGTAAGATCAGGCTTGTCGGCGGATTTGGAAATTATTACATTAAGGATTCAAGCATGGCCACCACGACTCGTAGACCACGTTTTCAAAGTTTCAGCCGTCCGAAAATCCGGATTGGAAAAGTTGCCAGCACCGGCAAGGTATATGTAGACTATAAAGATACCGAAACCTTGAAAAAACTGCTTACCATGAACGGAAAAATTCAACCGCGCACACGCACGGGCGCTGCGGCGTTTGAGCAACGAATGGTTACGGATGCCATTAAACGAGCACGTTTTCTCGGTCTGTTACCTTATGTCGGTTCCACGCAATAAGCAACGAATACCGTTTACTGTGGGGTGCATTTAGAAATTGTGGCACTCAAATCGAGGCCCGTCTTCTGGGAATCCATTGGTACTGACTGGCAAACGGCCCCTTGGGGGACGACGGCAGGCGAGACGCCCGCAATCCCAGAATACCTCTCGAATAGGCACACTGGTGGCGGCTGTGGGGTTTTTATCAAAATTTATGGCTGCACCCTTTACAGCGTTGTCGCATAGACTCTGCGTTCATCAAGATAATAACGTTACCGGACTGCTTGCCATACACCGGGTTGACGTGTTATGGGCGACAATACTTTGTGATACTGGCGTTCGTCTCCCGCATAGCCATGCAGTACCGTCAAGCCTGGCGGTGGTTGGGAGGGAATATCTCAAATTTCGTAACCGTTCACGGGTAAAATAGAAAAATCAGCCGGGATATGCTGCTTTTCATCGCGAATACTGCCACCACAGATAACACGAATTAAATGGATAGAAATGGAATGTACCAGTTTAGTATCCCGGAAAAGCACAGTGTATCCGTGATATCGGTGCCATCCGTGGTTCAAACAAACATTCACAAGGAGGTAGGGGAGGTACACGGAGGAGAATTTCAGTGAATAAGGCACACATCCATAAGGGTATAGCAATGATTTAATCCTTGCTGGTTATGTCGTTGTGGTAAAATATGAGGAAGCGGAG
>JAMDCX010000062.1 GCA_023489375.1 Planctomycetota bacterium | reverse complement strand
CCAGTAGATAATAGTCACAAGTCCAGCTTCTGTTTCTGTAACCATTCACAGCTTGGCCACCAACATCGCCCGCAGTTAGCCAAATTGTGAACCACTATTGAACCGCAAAAAAGCCAAGAACGCAAAGAATGTTGTTCATAAATATTTACCACGGAGGAAGCGGAGGAACGTAGAGGTTTAGCACTGTGGTCAGGAATTCTCCGATGATCTCCATTACCTCTATTGTTTATACCGTTATGAATCATTGATATTAGCCATAGAGGGGATTGGTTACAGGTCTGGCGTTGAATGTTGCTCGCTGTGTCGTCGTGTCGTTGTGGTGAAAGTATTGTGTTTTTATTCATTATTCATTATTCATTACTCATTACTCATTGTTTATTACTCACTTGCATAATGATTTTTCACGGTTATGGTCCATGAACGGTTACCTGTTTCTGGAATCCCTGTATTTATTGCATGGCCATCGGATCCACATCCACGGCCACATCGGCTTTGAACCGTCGCATTAAGCCACGCTGTCGCAAATCGGCCAGTAACTGTTGCAGGGGTTGGGGTATGGCGGCGAATAAAATAATTTCCATGCGGTATTTTTCATCCAGGCGTTGCATGGGGGCATTCTGTGGGCCAACAGCCCGTATGATTTCAGGCCGGTATATCGGCGATTCCAGAATCATCGCCATCAAAGCTGTGGCTTCGGTCCGTAAGGAAAGAAAATCAGTATCGGAAAGTATCAGCCGCACCATCCGGCCAAAAGGGGGATAATTAAAACTTCGGCGTTGCTCCAGTTCCTGCCGGGCAAATCCCTCGTAATCATGTTGCGCCGCAAACAGCACTGCCGGTTCCTGCGGCTGCATGGTCTGTACCACCACCAGCCCCGGCCGCTGCGCGCGGCCCGAACGTCCGGCCACCTGGCAAATCAACTGGAAGGTCCGTTCAGAAGCCCGGAAATCAGGGTTGGTCATCGCCAGATCGGCATTCAACACTCCTACCAGCGTAACATTGGGAAAATCCAGACCTTTGGCAATCATCTGCGTGCCCAGGAGTAAATCAAGTTCCCCGCCGGCAAAATGTTCCAGCGTCTGTTGGTATGTGGCGGCATGCCGCATGGAATCGCTGTCCATACGCGCCAAGCGGAGTGCGGGAAATTTATTTCGCAATTCTTCTTCTACTCTCTGCGTACCCTGTCCCAGCTGCACCAGGCGGCAGTGACACTCCGGACAGCGCTCCGGCAGCAACTGATTGGTCAGGCAGTAATGACATTGTATATATTTATCCGGCAGCCCCGGCGACACTGTCTGTGATGTTACGGCATGCCGATGCACTACCATCGTGGCGTCGCAATGGTCACACATAAGCACAAAATCACACCGTGGACACGCCACATAATGCGCATAGCCGCGCCGATTCAATAGGAATATTGCCTGCCCCTTCTCCGCCACCGTCTCCCGCAGTCGTTGCTCCAGCACCAGGGATAAAGCGTGCAGGCCGCGCCGGCGGTGACGCTCTTCCCGCATATCGACCGTCAACACTTTCGGCAGCAGCACTCCACGCGGGCGCAGAGTTAATTTAATTAATCCATAATTCGGGTTCACATGGGCGTTTCGCCATGTTTCCAGTGCCGGTGTGGCAGATCCAAGAAAAACCGGCACCCCGTTGATCTGCGCGCGCCGCACGGCTACATCCCGGGCGTGATAACGTGGCGCACTATCCTGCTTATAGGATGGTTCGTGTTCTTCATCGACCACGATAAGCCCCAGTTTCGGCACCGGCGCAAATATGGCCGAGCGGGCGCCGATAATAACTTGCGCCCAGCTGGCCGCAATGGCATGCCAATGCTGATGCCGAAGCGCATCGGCCATACCGCTGTGCAGCACCGCCACACGTTCAAACCGTGCCGTGAAGCGACTGATAAGCTGTGTGGTCAGTGCAATCTCCGGTACCAGCACTATGGCCTGTCGCCCCGCGGCAATGACCTTGTCTATACAGCGTATGTACAACTCGGTTTTACCGGAACCGGTCACGCCGAAAATTAAACGTGCCGCAAATTGCGGCGGATTCAGCAGCGGAACCAGCGCCTCCATCGCGGCCATCTGCTCTAATGTTAATGCCAAGTCCGCGTTGGCGTTGGCGGAGAATTCTGTTGAAGGCGGCAAACCTAAACGGGCCGTGTCCGGCCAGAGGATACATGTTTCCAGCCGCAACAGCCCGGAGGAAATAAACCGCTTGAGCATCGGCTTGGAAACGTGCGCTTTCGTGAGTATCTCATCCCGCGACAGTGGGCCGTTGGCCAGAACGGCACTAACGGCGGTAAATATATTCCGCGTGCGCGCCGTCAAGCCTGCCAGCTGTGCTTCAATTGCCGGGCTATTATTCACGCGATGTATCAATATCCGCCGCGGCAGTCGAATGTTCTTTTTCACCGCCGCCGGTACGATTGTGGAAAGTACCAATCCCAGCGGGCAACAATAATAGTGGCTGATCCACCGCGCCAGTTTCAGTAAATCCTCCGGTACCGGATCAATTTCCGGATACACACTAAGAATACTTTTGAGGTTTTCAGCGGCCGGTTGTGGAGTGCTTTCCAGCGTGACAATGTTCCAAAGTGAATCTTGTCGCGGTGATTCCGCTGGTGCTTTCGAGGATGGCTTCTCTGGTATGTACG
>JAMDCX010000020.1 GCA_023489375.1 Planctomycetota bacterium | reverse complement strand
GACCACTTGTAACCCGGCCGTCCACCATCACATCATAAGACTTGATCGGAGCGCTGAATTCCATAACAAAATAGGCTTGCCGATTCTTAGCCCATCCGTGGCTATAACGTTTGCCGCTGATCCGGGTAGGGCTTTCGATGGTGATTTCCGCGTGATAGGGGGCATTGCCGAGGCCATGCACCAGATCGACAATCAAGCCTCGCCGGGTAGTATCCGGCAACGCCGGATAGGTGTCCAGCCCCCATTTATGACTCCACTTGTACGTATAGGTTTCGAACACATTAACATTTCTACATCCAATACTATTTCACGTTCGGTTGCTCGCTGGAAAACTTGTGAGATCACCTCACTGCAACCGCAGCTCCTCCGGAGGGATGAGAGCTGCAAGGCCGGGTGGGGGTTCGGGGGCGGGTGGAAGAAACCGCCCCCGCGATCCACGCCGCAAACTCATCGGGCGTCCGGTATTGCAGGCTCGAATGCGGACGCCGCCGGTTGTACTCCCCACGATACAGTTGGCACAGTGCCTGCGCATGCGCTACACTCCCGAATGTTTCCATATCCAGGCATTCCCGACGCAACGTCCCGTTAAACCTTTCGTTCTTCCCGTTTGGCCACGGGCTGCCGGGATCAATGTGGCGACAGGTCACACCCGCCTCCTTGAGTCGACGCTTCAGGGCCTTGGCCATAAACTCCCGACCGTTGTCCGATCGCACGTACTGCGGGGCACCGTGGCTCCGGAACAGCCGCAGGAGGGTCTGAGCCACCGCCGTGGCATTGATGCGATGGGCCACCTCCACCGCCAGGGCCTGCCGGGTGTACTGATCTTCCACCGTGAGAATTTTCAGCTTCCGGCCATCCTCCAATGCGTCAAAGACGAAATCATACGCCCATACGTGGTCGGGGTATTCCGCACGGCAAGGGAGCCGAACGCTCTTTCCACCGCGTTTGCGCAACTTCCGGCGAGGCAGCGTAAGACCGTATTTCCGGCACAACCGCCGAATTCTCTTCACGTTGAGTTTCTCCTTTCGGCCCTGACCCATCCACTGACGCACCACCATCTGGTGCAGCATGCGGTAGCCGTAACGTGGATAACCCCTGGCCAGGTCACATAACAGCCGCACCAACTTCAAATCTTCGCCCTTCGGTTCATACGCCAGCCAACGCCGACTGATCCCCACCAGATCACACGCCCGACGCCGGGATAACTTCCGCCGTTCCAGAAACACCACCGCACTCCGACGTTCCGCGGCGGTGCTTACTTTTTTTGTAGGAACTCCTTCAGCACATCGACCTCCAAGTCACGCTCCGCCAGCAAACGCTTGAGCCGCACGTTATCCTTCTCCATTTCACGCAGACGTTTCACCGCTGTTTCGGACATCTGACCAACCCTCCGCCGCCACGCGTAAAACGTCACGTCACTAATCCCATGCCTACGGCACAATGCCACAATCGTCTTCTCGCCCGAATCCGCCTCCCGCAGAATCGATACCATCTTTTCTTCACTGAACCGCTTCTTCTTCATATAGCTTCCGATCCTTTCTTTACCGAAAGTCTATACGAACCACTGGTGTCATTTTAGGGGCGCAGGACGGTCGCAGCGCGGGTGATGTTGGTAGCCAGACAGCGAATGGTGACGTGATATTTTTATAAGGGGCGAGATTTTCAGAGTTAACGAGCGGGTCAAGGCCACGCCGCTAAATGGAATTTGGAGGTACAGGGTTATAAAAATGATGGGAGGATAAAGAATTGCGAAATATGGCCGCACCCCATTATTGGTGTCGTGAACGGTTACAGTTGCATTTATTATCTGAAATTGTAAGATTGCGCACCGTTTCGCGTTTTGGCTGACGATGGGTTATAAAGGTAAGGCGAAGCGATTCCTTTGGAGCGATGAATTTATGCGCTATCTAATCACGGGTGGAGCCGGTTTTGTCGGGCGATGTATTACCAGAAGACTTAGCGAAAGTGGTGTAGCCCCAACAGATATTTACATTTTGCGCAGTAAGGAATGCGACCTGACCCGCCAGGAAGCCACTGAGGTGATGGTGGCACGCATCAAACCGGATATTATTCTGCATCTGGCCGCTCAGGTAGGGGGCATCGGTGCCAATCGCGCCAATCCCGGACGCTACTTTTATGCGAACATGGCCATGGGCCTGCATTTGATGGAGGCGGCCCGCATACATGGGGTTAAAAAGTTTGTGCAGGTAGGCACGATTTGTGCCTATCCCAAATTTACGCCAGTGCCATTTAAGGAAACCGACCTCTGGAATGGTTATCCGGAAGAAACCAATGCTCCCTATGGCATCGCTAAAAAAGCGCTTTTAACCATGTGTCAGTCCTATCGTCAGCAATATGGCCTCAACGCCATATATCTTCTACCGGTGAACCTTTACGGCCCCGGTGATAATTTTGATCTTCAAACCTCGCATGTCATTCCGGCTTTGATACGGAAATTTGTCGAAGCCCAAAGAGCCAAAAGCGCCTTTATTACCGCCTGGGGAACCGGCCAGGCTTCGCGCGAATTTTTATATGTGGAGGATTGCGCGGAAGGCATTGTCGCCGCCATGCAGCATTATGATGCGCCGGAACCAATTAATCTCGGCGCAGGCCGTGAAATTACCATTCGCGCATTAACCGAACTGATCGCCCGGCTCTGCGAGTTCCAAGGCGAAATTCGCTGGGACCCCTCCAAGCCTGACGGCCAACCGCGTCGCTGTCTGGATACCACGCAGGCAAAAAAACATTTTGGATTTGTTGCCAAAACAGCACTGGAAGACGGTCTGGCGCAAACCATTGCCTGGTACCGGGCCAACGCGTTATAACCGAAGGCGCTGATAATGAAGGTCGGAAAACAGACTATTGGTCAGCCGTTACAGATACAATCCAGAACGTCAGCCGCGGAATAACAATCCGCCCCGTTGCGGATATAGCGTTGAATTCCGGAAACATCATCGCCCGCGGTGACGATAGCTATTTCGAATTCGCCCTGGGCATCAATTTGTCCCAGCCCAATAGTGGAAAACAGTGCATTGCAGAGACATTTGCGTCCGGTAGTTTCCTCGATCAAGCCGCCTTTGGCGATGTAATCGTCCACCGGTTCCGCGGCACAACGATATCCAAGCGTTCCATCCTCGCGCCGATATAACATACGCAGGTAGCCCATATCACATTTTCGTTTACGTTGTGCATAAATATCCGGATTCGACATGGATTGCCGCAAAGCCAGAACTTTGAAAGGAAAGCCGGTCGGCGACGCCCGCGGATCGGTAAATACCCTGGCTTGACCGGCACGGGCCAGTTCGATAACCTGCCGCTTCAAGTCCGGGCGAATAGCGGACTCATTGCAGAATGCAAAAGCCGTTCCCACCTGAATCCCCGCGGCCCCCTGGGCCAAAGCCCATTGGAGTTGAGCGTGGGTGCCAAATCCACCCGCCAGATAAAAAGGCAGACCAATAGCGGCAATTTTATTTAGGTCTGCGTCATCACGCGTTCCATAGACCGGCTCTCCGCTGGAGGTTAATTGCAGCGGCCCGCGCGGAGGCGCATTGTGTCCGCCGGCGACGGAAGTTTCAATAATAAAGCCGTCCACCCGCCCATTAGATTTACGGGCCAGCGTCATAGCCAGTGTTGCGGAAGAAACTATCGCCAAAAAAAATGGACGTTTAAGCTTGCTCGGTGGGGTATCACTATGGCCATTTTTGGCCATAAAAGCGGCAGGATCAAACCGGCTTATGAAAGGATCACCGGGGGCGGCACTTGCCACATCCACTTTAAGCTGCACCGATTCTCCGCGTGCCAGGGTATCAAGGACACCGGGAATGTACCGTGGAATACCCGCCCCCATCAATACATAATCTACCCCGGCCAGCATGGCTCCGAAAAGTGTAGCCAATGTGGGGGTTTGCACTTTTTCCAACAAATTGATTCCCACCACCCCGGCATGTCCTTCCTTGGCAAGGAACACTTCCGTGAAGGCCGCCAACACGGTCAATTCTTCCAGAGCCTGGCAGAATTCCAGCTGCGGTACGGGAGTTGATATGAAAGGCGTGGCCGCGGTTCTTCCCCCCTGAAGAAAGTAGCGATTCCAGACTCGGCGTGCAATATTCTGGAGGGGGAACGCCTCCACCGCTCGGCGCAAATGTCCATCTGGATCACCTCCCTGCAACCGTCGCGCCAGGACGGTTGCAATTCCGGTTCCGGAGACAACACCCAACGCACCGCGCTGCGCGACAGATTTAGCCAGCACCCAGTTGGATACTCCCACACCCATACCACCTTGAATAATTCTGAAATTTGGCTCCATTATACGGAAACTCCGTTGGTATCGCGGTCCAGACGATATCTGATCCCGACAACGATTCTTTCACAGCGATACTACTTTCGGCAGCTGACAGTCGAAAATAGACCACCCATCATTTCAGATGTTTCACACCCCACCACGCAAAGGCGTATATAAAACCAGACACCTTCCGCGTCCGCCGGTTTTTACCGGATCCGTCTCTCGATACTTATTATACAAGCAATGGCATTACAACGCGCTACTTGCATTGAAAGCCAACCAATCGTATTCTCATCGCCCTGATAACACCCGGCGCGGAAAATCCGAAAACTCCAGCGCCACGGTAGTTGATGGCCATCGTTGCCAACGGGTTGATCCGTGCGGGTGGTTGAGAAAATGATAATGGGAGTTGGTCATGGACTTGACCATGAATAAAAATATTCTCCGAAAAGCCGCAGCGCTGATTGAAGCCCTGGGGTATATCCAGCGCTTCAATGAAAAAATTGTGGTCGTAAAACTCGGCGGTTCGTTTATGGATTCCAGAAAAGAATTCAGAAAAGTCCTCACCGATATTGTTTTTATGCACGCTGTGGGCATGCGCCCCGTGGTGGTACATGGGGGCGGCAAAGCCATTACCCAGGCCATGAAGGAGGCCGGGCTGCAAGCCCAATTCGTTTTAGGCCGCCGCTACACCGACGACCGCACCCTGGCTATTGCCGAACATGTACTGGTGAACGACATTAACGCCTTTATCGTGGCGACGATCGGCGAACTGGGTGCCCAGGCCATGCCGTTGCATTCCCTCGGCAGTGCCGTTCTCTTCGCCGAAAAATTGTATTTATCCGATGAATCCAATCCACGTATTGATATTGGCCGTGTCGGCCAGATAACACGAGTCAATGCCGCCTTACTGCGGGCGTTGACCGCGGCGGATTACATCCCGGTCATTGCGCCGATTGCTCTGGATACCGCCGGCGGAAAACTTAATGTCAATGCGGATACCGCCGCCGGATTTGTCGCCGCAGCCTGTCAGGCGGAAAAAATGGTACTGGTCTCTGATACCCACGGTATACGCGCAAATAAAGACGACCCGGCCTCTCTTGTGCGCAGTGTTACCAGAGGGGACATTGAAAAACTTATCGCGGCGGGCAATATCGGTGAAGGTATGCTCCCGAAAGTGGAGGCGTGTTTTATCGCCCTCGATGGCGGCGTACAAAAAACGCATATCATCGACGGCCGGTTCCCACACGCTCTGTTGCTGGAAATTTATTCCGACCGGGGCGTCGGCACCGAAATCGTCCGCAGTTGACTGCAGGTAATGTTTTAGGGATGCCCCACCGCTCCACAACCTGAATTGAGGTAATACGATGACTGAAAACAAACGCCCGCCAACATCTGATAAATTTGATTTTGTAGATATTCTCGGCGTTGATCGTGCCAAGCTGGAACATCTTCTAGCCGTTGCGGAACGGTTGAAAACACAATACCGCGCCACAGGCCGCCATGAACCGCTGGCCGCGCATAAAACGCTGGCGATGATTTTCGAAAAACCATCTCTTCGCACCCGCGTGAGTTTTGAAGTGGCGATGACCCATCTTGGTGGCGCAGCGATTTACATAACCCCCGGTGAAATCGGCTTGGGGACACGTGAAAGCGTTCCGGATGCGGCCCGCGTGCTATCCGGATTTTGCGACGCCATCATGGCCCGCACCTTTGCCCACGATACGATTCTCCAACTGGCGCGTTACAGCAACCGTCCAGTTATCAACGCTTTAAGTGACCGCAGCCATCCCTGTCAGGTCATGGCGGATCTTTTAACCATCCGGGAACATTTCGGGATACTTTCCGGCCTGACTCTGGCCTATATCGGCGACGGTAATAACGTCGCCCGGTCGCTTATGGAGGCCTGCGCGGTCTTCGGTCTGAAATTCCGAATTGCCGCGCCAGCCGGCTACGAACTGCATCCATCCGATGTGCAAACCGCATCCAGTATTCCTGGTTTTGATTTTCAGGCCGGTACGGATCCGTTTGAAGCGGTAAAAGCGGCGGATATTATTTATACCGATACCTGGGTCAGCATGGGTCAGGAAAACGAGAAAGCCCAGCGGATGAAAATTTTCACACCCTATCAGATTAATGCCAAACTCATTTCCGCTGCCCCACCTCACGCCGTAGTCATGCATTGCCTGCCGGCTTACCGGGGAGTGGAAATAACCGATGAAGCGATGGATTTTGCCCGCAGTATCGTCTTTCAACAGGCGGAGAATCGCCTGCATTTTCAGAAAGGCCTGCTGGCTGTACAGCTCGGCGGACAATAATGCGATTTTCGCCTTTTAATTTGCGTGCGCAACTTGTCGGGAGACGCCACGATCGGCAGGTGTTGGCCGGCGGAAGAAGAAACAAACTGCGGAACCGTTCATGGGGCCATAACCACGAAAAATAATAATGCAAGTGCATAATGAATATAAACAAAATAATTTAACCACAACTACACAACACGCTCTGCGGTTTTACGCCTCTACAGCACGGCAACGCATTGCTATGGTCGGTATCTGTTCTCAAATTTCAAATTTCAGATACGAAGCGGGACGATGAGTATCTTGCTGCAGGGGTTTTTAGGCATGTCCTGCGTCTGCGGCCTGTAAAGCGGCATACCCGCAGGCATGAACGAATACACGCTTACCATACAGAGGCGTGTTCGGCTGGAAAGGGTTTATAATCCGGTCTGAGTAATCGCGCTCAGCAGGGCGCCGGAAATCGGACCATGGGCAGTCAATCGCCAGCAACGTGAGGATTCATCCAGTGAGGTTCCCTGCACCAGCACATAATCTTCCGGCAATAAATCCGCGATCCGCCTGGCCCATTCAATGCACACGATACCTTCCTGCTCCAGGAGTTCCGGCAAGCCTGCCGCCATAAATTCGTCGGAATTTTTCACTCTGTACGCATCAAGATGATAAACGGTCTTACTGTGCGGATTGCCAGGCGAAGCCGGATAAACATTTAATAATACAAACGACGGACTATTAACCAAACCGGGGTCGGCCACCTGCGCACCGTAGCTTATACCACGGACCAGTTGCGTTTTTCCTGTACCCATAATTCCTTCCAGGGCCAGACATTGCCCAGATAACGCATGTTGCCCTATTCGCCGCCCCAGAGCTAAAGTTTCATCCAGGCATCGGGCGACAACTTCTACTGTCGGCCATTGCACGTTCATTGTCGACCGTCTCCCTTATATTCCCAACCGCCTTTGGGCCAGCTTTGGATTTGCCCATGGTCATCCACCAGCACTAATTCATCATGGGCGGCCGTTACCCGACCGATGATACTGATGGGGACGTCCCGATCAAAGAGGACCAGTTGCCGAGCGTCATCGAAATCCACGGCGAATAATAGTTCATAATCTTCGCCGTCACATAGGGCATGATACAGGGCGGATTGATGATCGCGGCGTGCGAGCAATTGGGCATCTTCGTGAATGGGAACCCATGAACCATCAATGGAGGCACCTGTTTTCGAAGCCGCCATTAACCGTGGCAAATCCATGGCCAGACCATCGGAAATATCCATCATCGCATGGATATTCAGCGCTCCAGCCAGCCGGTGCGCCAAGTTGATGCGTGGTGTAAAATCCATGTGCCTGCCGAGAATGCTGCCGCCGAGTTTTCCAGTCACGCATAGCGCATCACCCGCCCTGGCTCCGGATCGCCGGACAGGCTGGTCTGACAGGCCCATGGCCGCGACCGTGATCGCCAGACGTTGATCCCAGATCGCCGTATCGCCGCCAACAATGGGACAGTTAAACGCGGCCGCCGCCGCCTGGCAACCCTTAAATAGTTCCCGCATCATCGTCATATCAGCCGTCCGCGGCAGCGCCACGGCAATGAGAATAGCCGCGGGAATACACGCCATGGCCGCACAATCCGACAGACAGCGATTGACGGCTTTTCTACCTGCAGCGCAGGGAGTGTGCTGGCGCAAATCAAAATGCACCTGATCCAACGCCTGATCCATTTTTAACAGAGCCAGATTGGTACCGGTGCCAGTTCGCGGCTCCAGTCGCACCGCCGCCATATCATCACCTACACCAATAGGAACAGATGGGCAGGCTTTAACGCTCTGTGCAATCCAAGCCAGTATTTCGTTTTCTTCCATTGCCGGGATTATACCCTTTCCGCAGAGGAATCAGGTAACCGTACACGGGATTGCACCGGATGATACGAATCGAAGTGACAGTAGAGGGGAACCATTGTGTCATGTATATTGTAGGCAGCTATTAATGAGACATCGGATTCACATTATAGCCCTACAATCAGCATTTTCCCGCATTTTTCACTTCTCATAATGTATCATTAGAAGCCGCGTTGAGTATAACATGCCGGTGGAATAAACCCAATAGTGTCCGGCCCGGCTTTTGCTGTAGGGGTATTTGCAACCTGCGGGTAGTCGTCCGAGTATTTTGTGCCCAGAGAAATCGATAGCGGGTTATTTCAGCGCATGCAGCAGCGACGCTCCGGGCGGAAGTTAAAAAACTCCCAGAGCGGCTTAGACCAATTTTTTTGCGGCCCGACGTTTGGCGTAACGCTGCCGCGCCAACTCTCGCTCCCGGGCGAACCGTTCCAATTGCGGGGCCAAATCCTCATACCGGGCCTGGCCCGATATAATCAGCCGCATGGCGGTAAACGCATACGTGCTGGGTTCCTGTTGCGTATAGAGGCTCATCAGCAGGGTGCCGATCATCGCCACGTAAAACCAGGTCTCCACGCCCCGCGGATTATGGCTGATCATGTGCTCAAAATTGGCATACACCTTCAACCAGCGGAAAAACAATTCAATGGTCCACCGCTGCCGATAGATCAGGCCCAGGATGTACGCGGGCAAGTCCAGCATATCGGTCGGAAAAATACTGCCGTTGGTTGTACAACATATTTTTGAAGGCCATAATGCCGCTTATTGTTCATCTGGGATGGAAGGCCTCTGTGAAAACATCGGGGTTTAACTTTTGTGCCCGGTTTTCCCCACTGCCGGTGTAAGATTGTTAAATTAGGATAATTGTACACATCTTTGCATATACTATGGAATCTAAATACCATGGGCGAAGCTATTACTGTAAAACCCTTAAATGGAGATCATCTTATGTTGGAACCAAATCAGAAACTCAAAGCCTCCACGGTAAAACGAATTCTTAATCGGCGGCGATTTCTCAGTGGAGCGACGATGTTGGGAGTGGCGGCTCCGCTCATGGGCGGAGGTCTGGCCATGGCGTCACCATCGGTGCCAGAACCAGCCAGCAGCGCCTTCGGCGAACCGTATCTTAATGTACGTAATTTTGGCGCCCACGGCGATGGTAAAACGGATGATAAGGCGGCCATTCAGAAAGCCGTGGACCAGGCCTCCATCCATGGTAATAAACTTGTTTTTCCCGCGGGCCGATATTTGATTTCTTCACCTATAAGCGGGAACTTCGCCGGACACGGTGTGTGGTTTGCCGGTGCGGGACAGGAGGTCACTTTTCTGATCAGCAATCAACCTGATGCGTCCATCTTTTCATTTTCCGGCAATATGTTAACGCTCTCGGACATGACGCTTATGGGTTCCAAAGCGGCACGCAGCGGAGCGCTGGTAACTACGCGCTGTGCCACGGAAAATATAACACGCTGCATGTTCTCCACTTATTTCAATGGGATTATGGCACTGGGCAATGTCGGTTTGATCAGAGATTGCAGCTGGCAAGAACCGCAATCCCCAGATTCCAATGGGATCATCGTAGACGGTTATGCCGGCGGCATGACCATGGATAATGTGGTCATGTACGTTCCGTATGTAACGCCGAACAGCGGAATTAAAGCGCTCAACTGTGGCGCTCTGCAAATAGCTAATAGTAATATTATGAAACAAAATTATGACTTATTAATTACGCCCCCCAAGGGGCAGGGGGTATTCTCGGTTAACGCCATCAACACTTTTTTTGATACCGCCAGGACCGGCATTCATATTGCCCCGCGGGGCGGTGCGGTAAGCCGGTGTTCATTTACGCAATGCTGGGCCAGCAGCCACTCGACCAACGGCGTGTATATAGGTGGAACAGGCCTTATTGACGGCATTCAATTTATCGGGCTACAAGTGAATTTTTGTGCGGAAAATGGCCTGTCCATAAACGCGCCGGCGAAAAATATCATGGTGGAGGGCGGTGAGGGGGTCCACAATAACACGGCAGCCATCCACATCGGAGATCATGTCACCGGCGTGATGATCAACCATTTCTTTGGCGGATCCGGTTTCGGCGGCAGTGGACGCGATTATGGCAACGATTATGGAATCGTAGTCGGTAAAGGGTGCAATAACTACCAGATTGCCAATTGCCATCTGCTGGGCAATCGATCCGCCGCCTTGCTGGATAACTCTGCATCCTCCGCCGCGCGAAGAATTGTTGTTAATAATATGATTTGAAACGTTCCATAAGTGCTATCAGCCACCTATTCCGCCGGAATTTGACACTCGCGGCAGCCTGTAACAATCCGCCGTGGGAGACGGGCGTGACCTTGTTGCGACGGCGATGGGCGGATTCGGCATCGGGAATGGTCTGAGAATCAATTCTATAAAAGCCGGCGCCGGAAAGATCGGCGATGCTGCTGGTCGAGCTGTAAACGGTTACGAATTATGCGGCCTAGCGGGCGGATGGGGTCGTGGTGTGCGGCGTTTCAATGAGTGAATACGAAATGAATAATATGTAACTGTGTTTTTGGGGACCAGTCACGGTTGCGAACCGCCGGGTTTATCCGTACAGTTTTTCCAGACATTCTGTATGTTTATGCCGCCAAGGTTGAAATTTCCGCTCCGTCATGGTACAGCCTGTATTAAATAATTCGGTCCGGCAACAAGCCGCCGCGTTTTCTGATTGGAAAAAGATATGCCCATACTTCCTGTCATTTCCAAAACCGCGATGCCTGCCACTACTGCGCCCGCGGTGCATCATTCACTGCAAAGCCTGTTGACACATCTGGCCAATAAGATTCGGTTAGAAGATCTGACCCGGCAGAACCATTTTTACAACTGGCTGATTCTGCTGGGAGCGGTATTTCTTGGAGTGGCCGCCGGTAGAGTCGCAGCCAACACGTTGCGGAAAATTGGGGAACATCTGGAAGCGCGGAAATGGCATTTTCAAGCCCTTCTGGTGCAGGGTGCGGCGGGGCCGGGCAACCTATTTTTGTTCACGTTGTTTTTTCTGGCGGGAATAAGCCAACTGCATCTGGCCCCGGCACTACGCGGCATTCTGGCCCGGACTATTTTGTTGCTGGTAGCAGTAGTATTTTTCTGGTATCTGTTCAATCTTGTGAGCACGGTGGAATTAGCCCTGAAAAAATTCATCTCCAGACACGATACCGCCCTGACCGAGCAGCTCCTGCCTATTGTCCGCAAAACACTGCGGATATTCATCACCATCATCGGGGCGTTATTTATACTGCAGGATGTATTTAACCGTGACATCGGTTCCTGGCTGGCGGGCCTGGGCATTGCCGGTCTGGCGGTATCGCTGGCGGCGCAGGATTCCCTGAAAAACTTCTTTGGTTCCATCACGCTGTTGTTCGATCGGCCTTATGTGGTCGGGCACTGGGTGGCTTATCAGGGTTTCAGCGGAACCGTGGAGGAAATTGGATTCCGTTCAACCCGGCTGCGGCTTTTTGATGGTACACTGGTCACCATTCCCAACTCGGATATTGTCAACAGCAGTGTGCAGAATTATTCCCTGCGTCCTTACATACGCCGACATTTGAATATTACAATTCCCTATGATACGCCCGTGGAAAAAACCCAGCAGGCTGTAGCCATTATCAAAGATATTCTCAACACGCTGGAATTCCGGGACCACGTTCACGATCCAATCAATCCAGCGTTGTTTCCACCCCGGGTACATTTTAATGACTTCAATGCCGCTTCATTGAATATTCAGGTATATTATTATTTTCGGCCGGCCGGCGATTATTGGGGTTATATGGCCTATAATGAGTGTTTTAACCTGGCCTTGATGCAGGCGTATACCCAGGCGGGAATCGAATTCTCATTCCCCACCCAAACGCTGTATCTGGCCGGCGATCCGAAGCGGAAATTACCGCTGTTTCCAGATAGTGACACTCAGGCGAACGATGGTACATGACCGCAGCCATATTGAAACAGAAAAACGCCATCCCGCATCCGCACATCTCGATGACATGCCGGTGCGTGATGCGGTATTACTGATGAACCGGGAAGATCAACGGGCGGTAACGGCGGTGTCCAAACAGGCTGACGCCATAGCACAAGCCGTGGAAATGGCGGCGGAGGCGTTTCGAACCGGCGGACGGTTAATCTATGTTGGTGCCGGCACCAGCGGTCGCATGGGCTTTCTGGACGCGGCAGAATGTCCGCCGACGTTCTCCTCCGATCCTGGTATGGTGGTGGGAATTATCGCCGGTGGTATTGAGGCCATACAGCGGTCGCTGGAAAATGTTGAAGATGATGCTTTGGCCGGAAATCGAGCGCTGCGGGATATTCACCTCACGGCCGCCGATGTACTCGTGGGCATAGCCGCCGGCGGCACTACACCCTTTGTTCATGGAGCCATTGCGGAAGCCCGGAGCTGCGGTGCCAAAACAGTCTTCCTGACCTGCACCCGGCGGGAACATATCACTGCGCAAGCCGATGTTTTTATCTGTCTGGAAACCGGACCGGAAGTACTTACCGGCTCGACCCGCCTGAAAGCAGGAACCGCCACCAAACTGGTACTCAACACCATCAGTACACTGGCCATGACCCGTATTGGTAAAGTTTATGGCAACATCATGGTGGATTTGGATTGTTTGAAAAATCAAAAACTCCTGGATCGCGGAATACGGATTATCGTGCAGATCACCGGTGTGAACCGGATCGAAGCCCAAAATCTTTTACAGCGCGCCGGCGGGAAGGTCAAACGGGCCATCGTAATGCAACACCATCAATGTGATGCCGCCACAGCCGATGATCGGTTAAGACAAGCCGGCGGATCGCTGCGAAAAGCCATGGCGTCAGAAGAGCAATCCTGATTCATTGGCACATTTAACCCGGCTTTCGCGTAGCGAGAATTTTGCGTGCGGTAGTTATTGCCCAGCAGTACCATGAGCACTGCTCGCCATTACCCGGATCGCTGAAAGCAACCTTACCATCCGGCTGAAACCAGAAACATTCCGCAAATACCGGCCAGCCATATTTTTTCTTAGGAAACGTAACAAAAAGAACCGGCGATTTATAGGCTTGCTTAAGAAACTCCAGCATGTGACACGCTCGGCTCCACTGCTTTTGCTGCACCGCATAAAGAAAAGCCCAGGCCCATTGTTTACCTATCAGCGAATGATTGATCCTGGCCGGTCGCGAAACCGGCTTGTTGATCCATATCCAGCCATATTTCTTTTTTACCGGAATATGTTCAACTTTGGACGGCGGGTTCCATTGGCATCCCAGAATGTTAAACCCGTCCCATTGAAACACAGCACGTTTCCAGTAAGCCGCCACCGTATTACTTAAAATTTTCGGATTTGCGCCTTTCCATCCCGCCGCAATGGGTGATAAATTTACCCAGGAAAGACCGGTATAGATTTTCCCGTCACGTCCATTGGGCAGACGCATTTCCGCATAAATGCGTTTTCCTCCCAGCCGGCGCGTGAGATAATAGCGAATGCCATGTTGCAGCTCCTGTAACGCCGTTTGCCATTGATAGACATGCGCCATATCTCCCCGTGCCTTGGCAATGGGAATCAGTTCGCGCCAGGACTCCGCAGTGAAAACCTGCGTGAGCAGATCATAGGCGTCCCAGTACCGGTCTTGCCGGGAATGCTCAAAGCTGGGATTACGCACCAGATCCGTCGTGGTGGTAAGATATGCGTTGTCCAGATATGGCGTTATGGTGGCCTGATCGGCCAGCCGCGCCACTTGATTGTAGGTCGCATTTTCAAAGGCGGTATTGTGGGTCGTGGCAATATAACGCGCCCAGGCGAGTATGACTGAATATTGGCCGTCCACTTCATCGGTGTTGCTCAGCACCGGGATCACATCCTGACGTTGAAACTTAAGTGTGCCGTAGTTAAGAGCGAAAGCGGTGAGATAATTGGGATG